>NZ_LSZI01000012.1:0-352270 GCF_001647535.1 Acinetobacter sp. SFA
GGGGACGTGGCGAAATTGGTAGACGCACTGGATTTAGGTTCCAGCGCCGCGAGGTGTGAGAGTTCGAGTCTCTCCGTCCCCACCATCATATTAAAGCAAGGCTAATGCCTTGCTTTTTTATTGCTCAAGATTTCTCAAAAAAGAAAAGCCCATCGAAATGGGCTGAATAACTAGAGAATAGTGCTACTGAATCAGTGGAGAAATTAATTTATTTTTCTACTCCTAAATAGAAGTAATCAGGCTTTCAGGTGGTCTTCAAATTCCTCACCTAGTTGTAAGGCCAAGGCATTGCCTGCCAGATCACAGGTGACCAAGCCATATTCTTTCTTAAAGCTGAAACTGAAACCACGATCATCCGCCAGGGTACGTACCGAATATCCCAATTTTTCTAACCATAGTCGAAATGCAATCAAATTTTTAGCTTTAACCACTTTTTTCACGAGATCACTCCTTCATCATTGTTAAATCTTAAATAAGGGTGAAAAATAATGTTTTAAAGGGCATTTAACCTTATTTAAATTAATTTAAATGAATTTGTATGTATAGTGAACATTGCGTGAGTAAGAAAAAATCAATTTAAGCTTTAAGTAAATGATTTTTATAGTATTGAAGATGTTGTAACTAAATATTAAGTATTTAAATGAGATAGAAATACATAATTAATTTTATAATTCAATAGCTTATATCTCATATGATCTGTTTTTAAATTTTTTCCATAAGGTCAAAATAAAAAATTAACCATAAAATGAAAATATTTCTTCTCATTAATTCAATCCATTCCAAAATACTGGTTGATGATTTTCTGCCCTTAAGTCTGATTTTACATGTTTTATACTGGCATGAATATAATTCTCAGACTGAGTTCCCGCACCATGACTGAAGTAACCATTGAACAGTATGTAAAACAGCAAATTGAATTGATGCAACAGCAAGGAATTAATCCGGTTGCTGTAATGTTGGGACATGAAGACTGGTTATATTTTAGTGTTCAGTCGAAAGTGGCCTATACGCCTTTTGGGAGTGCCCGTCGTTATCAACCTGCTTTAGGTGGTTTGCTGCTGGTACGTATTGATGAAATGCAGGCGGTGCGTGTGGTTAATCAAGAGGAACTGGATACCTATGCACAAAGCAATCAGATTCTTTAATCTTACTTACTGGTACATAAGCTATCAGTTCCGGTAAATAGAACTCAAGCTCTAAGTTTCTGCTCTCGCATAGCATCATTAGGGGTGACATAACCAATGTTACTCTTAAAGTTTGGCGACTTTATTGGTATGTCATAATGTAAAAGGGGATATTTTTATTTTGGAACAACCCAATATTTCTACTAGAGGTTTATAAATTTAATTTTAGAGAATCTCCAGTACACTGAATGAAATAATTTATTTTCATTTTTAACAAGTCGCCAACAGCATAGAGGATTTTAATAACTTAAATTTAGTAAACGATGTAATTAACTAGATCCTTTACAAGATTGTGAGAACTCATATGGAAATTTCACATTTAGATCATTTAGTTTTGACTGTTGCCGATATAGGTAAAGCGTGTAATTTTTATAGTCAGGTTCTTAATTTTGAGGTTATTTCTTTCGGAAATGATCGCAAAGCATTAAAGTTTGGGCAGCAAAAAATAAACTTACATCAAGCTGGAAATGAATTTGAGCCTAAAGCGAGGCATCCCACAAAAGGATCTGCTGACTTATGCTTTATCGCGAAAACCCCATTAGCTATGGTTATTGTGCATTTAAATGATCTTAATATTCATATTGAAGAGGGGCCGGTTCAACGTACAGGTGCTATTGGAAATATCATGTCTATATATATTAGAGATCCTGATGATAATTTAATAGAAATAGCTAACTACCTTGACTAGTTTTTATTTAAGAATACTAGAATTAATATAATACACCCTATATAAATCCAAGCATTTGAAGCTATGATTTTTTTTAAATTTTTATCCGCTTATTTATACTACTGCAATATTTTCAAGTGACTTGCTGATATATTTGAGGTTTGTTGATTTCTAAAAAATCTTCGGGTTTACCCAAGTCTTTGAAATCAAATTTACGATACAAGCCATGAGCATCAGCCGTTGCTAAAAGAATGCGTCTTAAAATTTCTGATCCACTTTTATCTAAAAGAGCCTTTATGATTACTTTAGAGTAGCCTTTACCACGAAATTCAGGTTTAACATAAATATCCGCAAGATAAGCAAATGTTGCATAGTCTGTAATGGGGCGGCCAAAGCCGATGAGCTGATCTTCTGCTAATCATCCACCCACTAAAGAGTTTCTAAGTGCTTTTTGAACGACTTCTTTTGGAATATCTTTAGACCAATAGGTGGTTTTTAAGAAATGATGAACTTTATCTAGATCTATCTCATTTTTATTATCTGTTATTCTAATATTTTCTATAACCGGATATTCCATTTCGCTACCTTCCTTTGATTTTATAAATATAGTTAAACTTATTATTTCTATAGGATTATCTCTAGGACAAGTATTTTATATCTCAGGGTTAATCATAAGAAAGAAAATGGCTCAGTAATCTCTTTTTAGGTAAATGTTCAATAGATTCTACCTTATATAAAAGTGATACGAGGCCTTCAAGCACACACTATACAGTGCCTATGATTAAATAGTATTGATCTAAAGGTTGATTTTTAACTTTGTATTGAATTTAAAATTCATCCTTTAAGGTTCTTAAACGCTGAAATTCCTCCACGCTCTCTGCACGAAGAAAAGGATTGGTTTGCAATTCAATTTCAATACTGCTTGGTAGCGTACACTGGCCTAGCATACGTAAACGCTCGATCTGCTCGAAGCGTTCCAGAATTTCAGGATTATCTGGTTCGACGTGTTTGGCAAACTGCGCATTCGACAAGGTGTACTCATGAGTGCAATACACCTGCGTGCGCGGCGGCAAGGCAGCCAGACGAGACAGTGAATGATACATCTGTTCAAACGTTCCTTCAAAAACCCGGCCACAACCCATAGCAAATAAAGTATCGCCGCAGAACAGCACATCAATTGCATCAATAAAATAGACAATATGGCCAAGTGTATGCCCAGGTACAGCAATCACCTGAATATCTATTCCATGAAAATTAAACTGTTCTTCATGCTCAAGTGGATGGGTGATAAACGGAATTTTGCTTAGTTCTGCCCGTGGGCCATACACAGGCAGATTTTTCCCCTGGATTAACCCCGGCACACCGCCAATATGGTCTTTATGCCAGTGCGTCAGCCAGATTTGACTTATGATCAAATCGTGCTCGGCACAATAGGCGTGTACCAAGTCTGCTTCAGTTGGGTCAATCACGGCCACTTGATGTGACACGGTATGTTCAAGCAACCAGATATAATTTTGCAGTGAATTCTGGACATCAATACAGTGAATTTTAAAAGGCATCATAGCGCATAACATCAAATCAAAATTAGGAATAAAGTAGCATAATTTCAGGTATTCTGGAGTTGCTAGATAGTATCTGTTAAACCAGAATGACTTCCATGTATGCTGAATAGAAAGATATAGAAAAATCAAGATTCAGGAGCATCAATGCTCACCGCATTACCAATAGTATAAAAATGCCCACCGGCTACATGATGAATACTTTTCCATTCTTCATCCACTTCATGATAATGCCAGTGGCCGTCGCGGAAGACCCGATCATCGGAATAGGCTGCAATCACCTTGCCAATAAACAGGTCATGCATTTGCTGGTTATGCGGCTCGGGAATCAGTTCGCAAAGTATCCAGGCCGCACAGCCTTGTACTACAGGAATATCCGCATCAGGAAAATGAAATAGTTCTACTCCGGATTGTGCCATTTTTTCCGGCACATCATACAGGCTCTGTGTGCCCAGATAATAGACCATATTCAGCTGTTTCAGTGTCGGAATTTGCAGAGCAAAATAACCTGAATTTTCAATAATATTTCGGGTTTTGGTGCTTTTGTCCAGCACCACGGTCACTTTGGCAGGACTGAATTCCAGTGCACATGCCCAGGCCGCTGCCATGACATCTGTATCCTGCTGGTCTTGAGCAGATACCAGCACAGTAGGTCCATGGGTAATCAGACGATAAGCTTTTTCTAAGGGAACACTTTGAAGATGGAAGTTTGTCATGCAGCACCATTTGCTCTATTTATTTAATAGGCTAGATTAATGAGATCATTAACATATTCAAGTTTATTCTTGCAAAAAAGCTTTTAAACTAGAGATCGTGAATTCAGGAATTCAAAAAATGAAAATGTACCAAGTCGATGCGTTTACTACAGAATTGTTTAAAGGCAATCCAGCCGCCGTGATTGTACTGGAGGATTGGCTCGAAAATGAGCTGATGCAAAATATCGCACTGGAGAATAATTTGTCTGAAACAGCTTTTGTTAAAGTGATGGATAACGAGAATTATGCCATTCGCTGGTTTACCCCAACCAGGGAAGTGGATTTTTGTGGTCATGCGACATTGGCCAGCAGTTTTGTATTATTCAATCAGTTTGGTACAGGGAAAACGATTTATTTTCATGTGAAAGATTTAGGTATTTTTGTGGTCAGTCAGGATGCAGATGGCAAGATCAGAATGAATTTTCCAATCCGTCGTGCAGAGCCAGTTGCTGAATATCCTGAAGCTTTAAGACAGGCCCTGAATAAACCGTTTAAACAGGTTTATCTGAATACACAGGGCTATATTGTTGAATATGAATCGGTACAGGATGTGCTGGATGAAACGCCTGATTTTGAACTGCTTAAACAGTTGAATGGTAAGCGTACAGCCATTACTGCTCAAAATACCTGTTTAGATGTCGCAATTACTTCACAAGATACGCAATACGACTGTATTTCACGTTATTTTGCACCGAGTAATGGCATCAATGAAGATCCGGTAACCGGTTCGATTCACACCGGAATTGCACCGCTGTGGGCCGAAAAACTGGGTAAAAATGAACTGGTCGCCTATCAGGCATCAGCACGTGGTGGCGTACTGTATTGTGCCTTGCAAGATCAGGAGCGTATTGAAATTTCAGGTTATGGGAAATTATATATGCAGGCAGAAATTTATATTTAATGACATAGATATACATGTTGTCAGATGAGGCGACATGTTATTTTGATGAGTCGGCTTGGAATAGGCTATTTGGTAAAAGAATCATT
This sequence comes from Acinetobacter sp. SFA, assembly GCF_001647535.1. Lineage (NCBI taxonomy): Bacteria > Pseudomonadati > Pseudomonadota > Gammaproteobacteria > Moraxellales > Moraxellaceae > Acinetobacter > Acinetobacter sp. SFA. The sequence continues at coordinate 5,153 of NZ_LSZI01000012.1, forward strand.
TTCCAAGATGAGCATGAATAAAAATTTACCTTTATAATTTGGATGAATAATGTTGCTACGTTATAAAAATTTAAGTCTGGCTATCACATTGTCTGGCTGTAGTGTGCTGAGTTTTGCACAACCTGTGTTGGTGAAAACTGAACAAAATGTTGAAGAATATCGCCTAGATAACGGACTACGTATTATTCTGGCTCCGAATGATAAAGAAAATAAGATTTTTATGAATACGGTCTATCTGACCGGTTCCCTGAACGATCCTCAAGGTAAGGGTGGACTGGCCCATCTGCTGGAACATTTGGCCTTTAAAGGTACAGAAAATGTCAAAGGGGATGAGTTCCAGCGCCGACTGGATCAATACACCTTGATGACCAATGCCAGTACCGACTATTACTCGACCAAATATACCAATGTGATCCGTCCTGAAAAAACAGCATTAAGTGAAGTCATTTTTCTGGAAGCCGAACGCATGGACAAGCTGGTGCTTCAGGAAAAATATGTACCGACTGAAATTGATATTGTAAAACGTGAGCGTGAAATCCGGCTGGACCAGCCATTTTCGGTATTGATCGATCAGGTATTTAAATCGGCCTATGGTAATCAGTATTTAGGCCGTTTGCCGATTGGTGATCTGAATGAACTGCAATCTATCAATATGCAGGAATTAAACCGTTTTTACCGTCAATGGTATGCACCGAATAATGCCTTTATGGTGATTTCGGGCAAGTTTGACAAGGCAGAGGTATTAAAACAGCTGGATACGCATTTCAGTCCGATTCAGTCCCGAAATGTACCGGCGCAAGTGAAAGTGCCGGCGCTTAAACCCGAGCAGATCAAACAGCGTGAATTTACCGTGCGAAAAGGTAGTGATCTGGCAAGGTTTAATATTTATTTAAACCAATCAGAAGAAAACATTAAAACGGCTTTGGCTGTTTCGCCAACGCTCTATACTTTGCAGCCAAGTGGGCATCTCTATCAGAGTATGGTGGAAACTGGGAAGTCAACAGCGGTGCAATCCAGTACCTGGCTTGATAAAGACTTCAATCTGGTGTTTATGGGGGCAATCTATGCCCCGAATCATCAGCCACAGGATATTGAACAGGGGCTGATTCAGGGGGTAGAAAAGAACCAGCCTTTTACTCAGGCAGAACTGGATCGGGCTAAAAATCTGACCCGGAATCAGGCAGATAATATTAAAAGTAGCGCGACTGCTTTGGGTTCACGTTTAAGTGATTATGCTGTGACGTATTCGGGTGACTGGAGCAAGTATTTTAAAGATCTGAACGCAATTCAAAGCCTGAGTGTGAATCAGGTCAATCAGGACTTTAAGAACTTCTTTAAACCTGAATACCGTATTTCTGGCAATATCTTACCTACACCGGAAGATCAGAAGAAAGCACAGGAACTTGCACAAACAGAAGCACCGGCAAAAACCCTGGATCAGCAGGTGCAAGCAGAAGAGCCACTGAAAGATGTCAGTGTCTATCAGGCTGAAGTAAAACAATATATACAGCAGTCCAAACAGTATTTGCATAGTAAAGACAAACAGATTCAGCGTGGCAAGTTAAAAAATGGCATTAAATATGCGCTGTTTCCGACCACTACACGCGATGATAAAGTCTATGCCACAATTTCTCTAGATTTTGGTACTGCACAAAGCCTGATGAATAAGGGTGAGATTCTGGATCTGACGGCTTACTTATTGTTACGCGCATCAAAAGACCAGAGTCTGCAGCAGATTGCCGATAAAATTATTGAGGTAGGTGGTTCTGCGACTGCCAGTGCATCCAGTAATGGCCTGACCTTGCAAATCAGCGCTAAAAAAGAAAAGTTTGAAGAGTTTTTCCAGTATGTGGTTGATGTGCTGAAAGCCCCTACATTTGAGCAAAGCCAGTTTGACTTGATCAAGGGGCAAATTTTATCCAGCCTGGATCGTCCTTATACCGAACCAGATACGGTGTCGAGCTTGACGATGGCCCGAACGATCGAGATCTATCAGCCTGGCGATCTGCGTTTCCATTTCGAGCCTGAACTGGCCAAAAAACAGTATCAGAAAGTGACTCGCGAACAGGTTGTGGCACTGTATCAGCAGTTTTTAAAAACCCAGCATGCGCAAATTGCGGTTACGGGCGAATTTAATCCGAAATCGATGCAAAATGTACTGAAAAAAAGTTTTTCAGACTGGAAAGCTGCACAGCCTTATGAGCGTCTGAAATCGGAATATCGGAGCTATCCAGCCCAGAAAATTCATGCTTTGTCCGAGCAGCGTGAATTCGGGAGTTATGAGGCATTCATGAGCATGCCGGTCGGCGCAGATCATGCCGATGCACCTGCATTACAGGTATTTCGATATATTCTGGGTGATTCACAGTTGTCGTCACGATTGGCACAAGAACTACGCGAGAAAAATGCCCTGGTCTATGGTTTTAGTGCAGATATGCAACTCGATGAATGGACAGATGTGGGCGCCATGATGATTAGTGCCAATTATACGGCTGGAAAATCCGCACAGGTTTCTCAAGCAGTGCATAAGGTACTGAATGAACTGCTGACACGTGGCGTGACTGAACAGGAAGTCGAAGCGGCAAAAGCCAGTATCTTGAAACAGCGTTTAACTGCACTGGAAGATGATCGCCGTATTCATACTATGCTGATTCCACAGCTGGAAAAGGACCGTAATCTGGTTTATCGGGAAAAACGTGATCAGGCGATTGCTAAACTGAGTAAAGCTGATATTGATGCCATGATTAAAAAATACATCAAGCCCGACCAGCTGGTTGAAGTGATGGCTGATCAGTATGGTAAGCAAGTTAAAACATCATAGTGTTGATAAAAAACCCCCTCAAATGAGGGGGTTTTTTATTTATTTGAGCTTTATGTTATAGATTGCTCTATGGCTAAAAATAATCCCTCCGATTATGCCCGCAAGGATAGATAAGGGGGCAGACTTCAAACAGATACAATAAGAAGAAAAATCAATATTCCACAGCCAATCAAAGCTGAAACGAAAGCAATATCTCGATCAAAAGAATGATGGATCACCATTTGATAATAATAAGACGTTATCCAGCTTGAAATAATAGTGAGTAAAATACATAGGCCTTTGCCTGAAGGGGTATTTAGACTGGAATCTGTTATCCAACTTAATATGTCCTCATCCACTCAAAGTCGATAAAAACGTTTAGCATTCTCATAAAAAATTGACTTTAGTGCGTTTTCATCATAGGCCTGAACAATATCGCTAAAGGCATCAATAATATTGGTGAGTGAGCTGCTGACACTGTCCATTGGGAAGTTGGATGCAAACATCACGCGCCCAGAACCAAAACAGTCTAAGGCATGCTGGATCAGGGGTGCGGCACATTCGACTAATTCCTGTTTAGTTGCCAGCCGTTTTTGCGTGTGAAAATCATGTCCCAAGACTGGCATAAACAGACCAGACATTTTGGTCGATACATTCTGACATTCAGACAGTTCTGCCAACTGATATTTCCAGTCTGCAAATATCTGGGTGCGATCTTGTTTGGTCTTGCCTGTAGCTTTGCCCACCTTGCCAAATAAACCTGCGGGCGTACCAAGATGATCTAGCACGATGGGCGTTTCAGTAAAGGCTTTGGCCAGCGCAGTAACATCAGTAATCTGAGGAGAATACACCCAGGCATCAAAGCTTAAATCTTGCTTGGCCAGTTCCTCAAAGCCTTTCAGGAAATTTTTGTTGCGATAGAGATGCGGTTCATCGGTCCAGACATGAATCCCTTTATCCGGATGTACTGCAGCCATTTTACGGATGCCGCGAAATTTGGGAGAAGCTTCGCGATGCAATTCAATTAACTGTTTAAAATTTTTCTGCCGTGGATTTGCCGTGGCGACGATTCCACCTAACCGGATATTATACTGATCAAAAGGAAGTCCAGCGATAAAACAGGTTTCATCCACCACGCCTGTGCCTTTATGGTCATGCCAGCTGGCTTCAACATGCACAACTTGCTCTACTTCATAATGTCCTGCATCTCTCTTGTAATTTGCAGGTAGGTAGGGTGCAGTCAGGTGCTGGGTCAGGCCAATGGTCTCAATGACATCTTTGGGTTTTAACAGTCGAACCATCTTGTCCAGCAATCTAGGATGTTTGCCAAACAGCTTGACCGCGAGTGCTGCTGCATGTGGGGTGTTGTACGGATCCCATTGGTGAATATGCGGGTCAATGATCGGGAAGGGAAGTTGCTGCATGCTATACCTTGTTTTAGTTTATTTATTATTCAATTTATATAGTGCTTAAATCACTTTAAAGTCAATATGATAAATTACAGCAAATAAAAAAAGCCCCGTAGGGCTTTTCGTATTTTAATCAATGATCATGCTTGTGCTTGTTAGCATGAAACTCTTCATTGTGACGGAAACGTAAATAGTTTTCGAACTGTTCACAGTATTCATCATAGTTATCTTCCAGCATCATTTGAAATTGCTGCAAGATATAAGACATGACCTGATCTTTGGCATCACGCATCTCGTTGCCATCTTTAAAATTATTTGCGGCCACCCAGGTATTGAAACGGGCAGTACCAAATAACATCGCTGCACTGACTTGACCGCGCTTATCGCTTGGTTTTTCCTGTGAGCCTTTTTCTACGCGACAAAACTCGTTGGCTTGTTGAATAAATTCATCAGCACGTTCAAAGAATGCCGCATTTAACGCTTCTTCTTCGGTTACATCGGTTGCTTCAATCTTTTGAACCATGAATTTGTTCCTAACACTAAAATCTCAATCGCTAATTATAGGCAAAGCCTTGCAGAAACTAAACCTTTGCCTTAATCTAAAAATAGCCTAAGCATATAAAAGTGAATGCCATGCAGGATGCGATTGCGGTACAAAGTTTAAAAAGTGATATTGCCTTATTGCGCCAGAATATCTGGCCACCGGCAAATCTGGCCAATGTTGAAGGCTTGCCGATTTATTATGGCAGCCAGTCACAGGTAGATGAATACTATAGTCAGTGGCTCGGTCTGATTGAAAGGGCACAGGATCTGTTTCAGCCTTTTATGGAAGATGAAATCTTGGATGCGATCCATTTGCCGAGCCATTTAAACCTGCCGCTATTTTACTTTCATGTTGACCGGATCCGGATCAATAAAACCCGTGCCAAAGAATCCAAAACTTTTCGTGGGGTCACCAGCCTGATCGAAAAATGCGGCCAGTTCGAACCCGAGCAGGTTACTGCCATGCGGCAGTGGCTGGATAGTGACGATACCGCAGCATTAGTGGCACACCGTGAATTTGTTGATCTGCGCACTTATGTGTTTCAGCATGGCCAGAGTGAATATACGCGCACCCGTTTTTACGTCAATGGGATTGTACTGAGTGTCGAGCCACATTTTGAGCTGATCGATGCACGCGATAAGCCACGCAAGCAGCGTAGTGACAGTTATAACGATCCTCTGGCAGACAACCATATCTGGAAAGTATTCGGCAAATATCGGTAGAGCAGTGACCGAGCCCGTCTTACCAGAAGGGCTTGGTATTTTCGGCAAACTGCTGTAAACGTTCTGCTGCTTCGCTCGACAAACGCTGTTGCTCCGCGCTTATCCAGCCCAGCACAAACCAGGCCTTGCCCTGTTGTTTGACGTAAGGTCTGAATAGCTCTTGGGCTACAAATAGGTCATTATAATGCCCCAGACTTTCCTGTAAGGGCTTTAAGGCTTTCAAATAAGCTTTCACCTCTTTTTCGGGAAATAAGCTTTGCAGGAATTCTACATTATAGCGTAAGCGCTTGACCCGTTTGCGTGTCCGATGCCGGGATTCAATATCCAGTTCCTGATAGTTCTTGGCATCCTCACAGATTTGCTGATGCAGCTTGCTCAGACCTTTACGTAATATCTTATGAGAAGACCGGGTCTTGTCCTGCATTTCCTCCAGGCTAAAACAGAGCAGTTGCAGCATTAATGTTACGGTAGCAGGACTTCTGAACAACGCACTAATATCAGGCGGTTTTTGTGAGTGTGGCGGCAATTTCAATAGGGGGGAACCTGCTTTTTCCAGTTGTGGAATCAGACTTTCTGCCAGAGCATCTCGATCTCGGGTAGAACCGAGCTGCTGGAAAATATCCCGCAGCTGTTCCTGCCATTCAGGCTGCACATGCTCGGTCACGGACTGGAAAATTTTAAATGCGCTGCGCAAACGCCGAATCGCGACACGTGCCTGATGCACATGATCACTATTATAAGTCTCGGCTGCAATTGCAGTAGCATTGGGGAAAAGATGAGCCAGGCAATTGGCAACAATCTTTTGCAAAATCGTGCTGACCTGGTCTTTCTGTTCAAGCACTAAGGGAAGTTGATACTGAACCGGAAGATTCTCTTCCTCCTGTAACAAGGTATAGCCGCGTTCCGATTTGCTCCGGGTATCTAGCCATAAAGCATAACGTTGTACCCAAGGCTGAATGAAATCAATTAATTCACTCAATTGACCGGATTTAAGCTCAAATTCAACCTCATAAATATCAATGGTTTGATTATTGTGGCGAATTTCACCGACATCAAAAGCAATTTCAATCTGGCTGTCCAGATGGCTTTCGGTGAGTACATATCGCGCGACATCTGTTTCAAATTGCAGAATGAGGGGCGTCTCCAAATCACCAAGCGCCTGTTTTAGGATTTTTTTGGCCGGTTTATGTTTGCGGTATAACTGAAAGTCACAATGTTCAGGAGGGCTTTTTAACTCATGTTCAAGTTCAAAACGTTCAAAGTGGTGTTCAGTCGCTGCTTTCAGTGTCTGAATCCATTGCTGGTCTTCCAGACGTTGTCGGAGTGCAATCTGATGTTGTTGTAATTGCTGTGTCTCAGTGTCAAAGTATCTGGCACACAAGCGATGCCGAGTCGGCTGAAGTTTCTGAATGTCCTGCTCAAATTGTACCCGGGACTGGGGTGGGATCTGAAATTTGAGTTCTATTTCTGCCATCGGGTTATTCCTCCGCGATGTTGGGTTTACAGATTAATATAGCCCAAAGATTAGCAAGGTTGTGATGTGCTTCTGCAACAAAAAAAGCACACTACAGAAGGTGTGCTTAAGCTATTTCTCGTGAAATTTATTTCAATATAATTATTTTAAAAATTTACGGCTCACCAGGAACTGTTCGGTCGCTTCAAGCAGTTTCTGGGCATAAACCTCCTGTTTGGCAGTCAACCATCCCAGAACAAACCAGTCACTCGCTTCCAGCTCAGTTTGCTGTATATAGACCGCCGAAGATGCCAAGGTTTGATATTCATCGGCTGCCAGTTGTGCATCATTCAGTGCTTTGCTGTATTTTTGCAAATTTTTGACATCATAGATTGTGGTTAAAATCGGAAAGCTGAATTTAAGCTCCTGAATCCGGGTGGCCAATTGATCTAGACTATCAAAATCCGTGATGTTCGTCTGGTTCATTTGTTCTTGTAGGGCTTTATATTGCTGTTGCAAGGTGGTTTGTGCCGCAGTTTTTAAGTCCGGTGAGGCATGCTCATTTTCACTTAAACTGAACATCAGCAATTCCAGATAATGATGCACATTCTGGGTGGACTTGACCAGATTGGCGAGTTTCTCCTGAGCATACAGAATATCTTTAGCCAGGTTTTCTGTGGTAGTGGGATTTTGCAGGAAGCCCGCCAGGCTATTTTGCATATGCTGTAAATGTTGCAGGTGCTCAAATTGCTGCTTAAAAGCCGCCAGCTGATGCACCCATTTGTCGGAAAGCTGAGGATGCCAGTCTTTGAACAGCAGCAGGGTCAGATGCAGCTGATCCAGTGCCAGTTGTGCCTGATCAATATGTTCCTGCTCTGCAATCTGATCCGCGATTGCCGCAATATTTGGTAATAAATGCTGCATCTGCTGTGCAATCAGACTGCACATGGTTTTACTGGCACTGTCTTTTTTACTGATCTGGAATTCTTTGCTGAGAGTCGCAGGACTAACCCGCTGTGAAGCGGCCAATAAATTACCTATTTCGGCCTTGCTGCGGACATCGAGCCAGAGCTGGTATTTCTTGACCCATTCAAAACTAAAAGCCAGCAGATGCTGAATGGAACCATTCTTTAGCTCGAACTCGACTTCATGTACCTGTTGCTCGGCATGCTGTGTGCGAATCTGTCCAATATCCAGACTAACTTCAACCTGCGTGTCTTCATATTCAATCACCCTTAAAGTACGGGAAATGTCAGTTTCGAACTGTAGCTGTAGCTGGTCAAACTGATTGCCGAGCGCATTGCTGAGAATTGCCCAAGCTTCGGGATATTCATTGTAAATATCTAGATTCAATTCTGGAGGTGTAGCGAGTTCTCCTAAGTTATGATTATGTTCAAAACGCTCGATATGGCTTTTGCCGGCCGCTTTCAGCGTTTGCACCCAACATGTGCCTTCCAGACGTTGACGCAGTGCTACTCCGTGCCGGGCAAGTTGGCGGTCGGCAGTATCATAATATTTCGCTTGAAGCTGGATCTGTTGAGACTTTTTCGGATCAAGTGCCTTAAGCAGCGCAGTACGTCGTGCCGCAGGAATCTGGAACTTGAGTTCAACTTCAACCATGAGAATCATCCTATCTGTTCAGTATAAGCAAGCACTGAATCTTCACTTGAATAAGGTTATGAAAAGGCGGACAGCAGCCGTACTTATAGTTTTGATGTGCGCGTAGCAGATTGTAACCAAAATCAAAATACATGTAAGACTTGACCTGAATATAAAAATTTTGAACAGAAGTTTTAAGATTCATTTTTATTGGTTCGTATGGGCCTCAAATGATAGTGATCAGGGTGTCCCGAGGACATTCGAAAAGCAGAGAAGTACAGATTTAAAAAACTGTTATTTGGCTAAAATATACGCTAAGGTAAAACAAAAACGTCAGGATGATGAGCAATGAATGTACAAGTACAACCAGAAAAAAATAATGTGGTCGCGGTTCAGCCACAGATGCCGATTAAAAATTATCATGAATTTTATCGCTTCTATTTGACCGAGCATCGACATATTGTCAGCCGCCGTCTGCATGTAGCAGGCAGTAGCATTGGACTATACTGTTTTGCCAAAGCCATTCGCCAAGGCAAGCCTAGATATTTTGCCTATGGGCTGCTGTCTGGTTATGCCTGTGCCTGGGTTGGTCATTTTATTTTTGAGCGCAATAAACCGGCCAGTTTTAAACAACCGCTATATAGTTTTATCTCGGACTGGAGGATGTTTGCAGATGTTCTACGTGGCAATATCAGTCTGCTTGACCAAAAACACGATAAGATTTCCAGTTGAGCGAAAAATACGTTCATCGGAATGTGTGCGTTTAAAGCATGAAATTTCGATAAAAGACTTGCAAGTCTAGATTTATTATTCTAATAATTGTGTTATTGCTGATCCAGCTTTTTGATCAAACGTTATATTTTAATGAATACATCAGTTTTCCAAGCCTGGAGCGACCTTCTCCAGGCTTTTTTTATATTTCTTTAATAATAATTAAATTTCAAATACTTAATTAAAATTTTGACTAAGTGGTTGTAGACGAAAACGTGCGGATTTGAACCGAAAGTAAAAGAACCCATCTGGCTTTGAAACATCTCTTCTTTATAAAAGAATACTTAAAAATCCAAGAGAGCGAATGTGAGCAACACAAATAATTATTTTTTATTTCTAAGCTTATTTAAGTTACTTTCTGCCGATCGGGCTACCTCTCAAGATATAGGGACATTTGAAATTTAACGGATCAAGTGTTCTAAATACCTGCAAATTTGTAGCTGTTCAGGCTCGAAAATAGCAGGACTGCGGAAATCAAACCCAGTTATGCCTATAATAGAGCCATCCTAGCAAGTGGCGAGCAAGATGCGCGGTTTATATTTAATTACCAATGATGATCCCTTAGAGCTTTTGTTGGCAAAGTTAGAAGGTGCCATGGCCAATGGTGGTGTTGCGGTCTTGCAATATCGTCGTAAAAAAGTGGCGAAAGAAGATCAAATTTACGAAATCGAGTATATGAAAGCCATGTGTGCTGAATATGGTGTACCTTTCGTGATTAATGATGATCTTGAAATGGCGGTTAAATACGGCGTGGGTGTGCATTTGGGCCAGGATGATGGTTCGATTGTCGATGCTGTAGCACGTTTGCCTAAAGGCGTGTTGATTGGCCGTAGTTGTAATAACTCACTTGAGCTGGCTGAACAGGCCATTGCTGATGGTGCAAATTATGTGGCATTCGGCGCAATCTATGCCACTGACAGCAAGCCAGAAGCCGGTAATATTGGTCTGGAAACCTTAAAACTGGCCAAAGAGAAATTAAATGTACCTTTATGTGCCATTGGCGGTTTAACGGTTGAAAATTCTAAAGAAGTCATTGAGTCAGGTGCGGATTATTGTGCGGTGATTAGTGATATATTGGGACTACCTATGAATGCCATTCCTGAACGTTTAGATGAATGGTCTGCGCTTTTTCAAGCTACAGCATAAAATTTTTTGATTGATTTAATTTTGAGTCGAGTGCCTTCATGAGCTTATCTCCAAAGCAAGAACAACTGTTCAAACAAGCCAATAAACACATCCCGGGTGGCGTCAATTCACCTGTACGTGCATTTAATGGAGTCGGTGGTACACCGGTCTTTATCGAAAAAGCCCAAGGTGCATATCTCTATGATGTAGATGGTAAGCGTTATGTGGACTATGTAGGTTCATGGGGGCCGATGATTTTGGGCCATGCGCATCCGGCGATTATTAAAGCGGTTCAGGATGCTGCAGTAGACGGTTTGAGTTTTGGTGCGCCCACAGTTCATGAAACCACGCTGGCAGACATTATCTGCGAGATCATGCCATCGATTGAGCTGGTTCGCATGACCAACTCAGGTACAGAAGCGACCATGACTGCGATCCGTCTGGCACGTGGCTATACTGGCCGTGACAAGATTGTAAAATTTGAAGGCTGTTATCACGGTCACTCCGATTCATTATTGGTAAAAGCCGGTTCAGGCTTGTTGACCAGTGGAGAAGGGGAAGCGACGTCTGCAGGTGTTCCAGCGGATTTTGCCAAACACACCTTAACCCTTCCATATAATGACATCGCCACTTTAAAAGAATGCTTTGCCAAGTTTGGCTCTGAAATTGCCGGCGTGATTGTTGAGCCTGTGGCGGGCAACATGAACCTGGTGAAACCGATTGACGGTTTCCTGCAAGCGATTCGGGATGTCTGTGATGAGCATGGTTCAGTGTTTATTATTGATGAAGTGATGACAGGTTTTCGTGTTGGGCTGGGTGGCGCACAGGCTCATTATGGCGTGACTCCGGATTTAACCACACTGGGTAAAATTATTGGTGCAGGTCTGCCAGTGGGCGCTTTCGGTGGTAAGCGTGAAGTGATGGAATGTATTGCACCACTGGGTAAAGTATACCAAGCAGGTACGTTGTCGGGTAATCCGCTGGCGATGCGTGCCGGGATTGAGATGTTTAAACATCTGCGTGAACCAGGTTTCTACGAGAAACTGTCTGCTCAACTTGAGAAGCTGCTGGTTGGTTTGCAAGCTGCTGCGGATGAGGCAGGCATTCCATTCAAGACACAACAGGTTGGTGGCATGTTTGGTCTGTACTTTACCGACCAGGAAGACATCACCAGCTTTGATTCGATGTTGAAATGTGATGTCGATGCTTTCCGTAAATTCTTCCATGGTATGCTCGATCGTGGCGTAAACCTTGCGCCTTCAGCATTTGAAGCCGGCTTTATGTCAGCAGCACATTCTGATGAAGATATCGAATTTACCATTCAGGCCGCAAAAGAAACTTTTGCTGAGATGAAAGGATAAATTTTAATTTTTTAAATCCTCCCTAACCCTCCTTTTAAAAAGGAGGGAACCTCAACTGAATAAATAAAGTTCCCCTCTTTACTAAAGAGGGGTTAGGGGAGATTACATTTAAAATTCGAGACTATTTTTCATGAAAACCAAACATTATTTGACTTTAAGTGATGCGGAATTTTTATTAGATGCAGCGCACCAATATGCGATGCAGAATAGCTTTAATGTCAGCATTACTGTAGTGGATGAAACCGGTAATTTGCTGGTGATGAAGCGCATGGATGGCGCAGCACCAATGACTGCAAATCTGGCGATTGAAAAAGCCAGATGCTCTGCCATGAGTCGCTGTCCATCCAAGCTATTTGAAGATATTATCAAAGGCGGACAGATGGGTTTTCTGACCATGGAGACTTTCTCGGGGATGCTAGAAGGCGGTGAGCCAATTCTGTACCAAGGGCAGTTGGTGGGTGCGATGGGCGTGTCAGGTGTAAAGTCGTTTCAGGATGCAGAAATTGCGCAGGTAGCGATTGAGAGGTTTTTGGCGAAGTTTGCCTAATTTTTAATAAACCTTTACCAGTTAAACGAAATAAATTAATTTTGATTGGTATATAGATAAGAATGGAATGCAAAAAATTATTAAAAAACCTAAGTCGGTAGGCTTGGGCTTTTTAATATAAATTAAGAGATTGATTTGAATCGGATAAAATATAGAGTTTTGTATTTCTTGTATGATGTTTTTTAGAAAATTTTAAAATAGATTATTAAATAATCATTTAATTTCAGTCAGGATAAAAGTATTCAAATAAAGAACCTTTTATTATTTTACCAATCCTTAGTCACTTCTTCCGGATAACCTCGTTTAAAATGATGTCTCCATGGATAAGCTGTCGATCCATCTTCTAGTTTTATACGTGATGTTGAACCCAGATTCTTCGCTGGACTGCCAACATAAATTGAATCTTTTTCAGTGATACCTTTTACACAACTGTGAGCACCTATTAAGCAACCTTCAGATATTATGGCGCCTGGTAAAATAACACTCATCGTGCATATAGAGACAAAGTCTTCAACAGTTACTCCCATCTGTATCTCACTTGGTGGGTAGGGATCATTTGTTAAAACCACGTAGGGGAAGATCCAGACAAAATTTCCAATTTTACTATGTTGTCCAATATGCACATTGCTATGAAAACGGACATAATCACCGATTTCACAATGTCCCTGTAAATCACACAAAGTTCCTATTTGCAGGTTCTTACCAGCTAAAACTTTTTCTCTGACAGTTACTCTGTGACCTGTTATGAGTCCATCACCAAATACAGACCCTTCATAAAATATACTATGGGATCTAATGTGTGAATTTTTACCTAAGACTAATTTTTGACCTTCTGATAAGTGATTATTCACTCCTAACTCACAAAAGGCACCGATAAAAGAATCATCACCAATTTCAACAGTGTCATAAATTATAGTATTGGCACCTATGCTAATGTTCTTACCCAAAATAGCTTTCTCTGAAATAATGGCTGTTGGATGTATTGAATTATTCATAATTAATAAAATCTCAACTAATAAGCAGCACATATTAAAAAACTAAATTTGCGAATTGAGTAGTTAACAAAAATGATAGCTATAATTCTTATATTTCATACCCAATATTTTCTAGTTTTTGACTTCCTTTAACATAGTAGGTATTTAAGGGTAAATAATCATCTACTTTTACATATCTACAAAACTCTATTTTCATTTAATAGAAAAATTTTTATACGAAATTAATTTAAAAAAAAGGGAATACTAATAACCATGAGATTATTACCACACAGTCTATGCTTTCTGCCTGTGTGCTTGCCAAAAATGCCATCAAAACCAACCGGTTATTCGAGTAAGCGACTTATCGGCTTAAGCAGTATGCGGGTTAGGGTAGATTGTTTAACTTAAATAACTCACCTGTAATAAAAATTAGGAGAGTGCACTTCAGAATTTCTAGAAACTATTTTGGCTTTAACTTTATTGTTGGTAAATTTAAACCGTAATACAATGAAAATAAACGGATTAAAGTGCAGGTAATTATAGCAATCCAAATACTATAAGCAGATGAAATAACACCACTTGAACCTAAAACTTCAATTGCAGCACCTATCATTGCAGCACTTGCATAGATTTCTTTCGTAAATATAATCGGTGTACGTTTGCATAAAATATCCCGCAGGCATCCTCCACCCACCGCACTTATGCAGCCCATGATAATCGAAAGTTGTACGCTACCGGTATGAGCATAAGTCTTATTTGCCCCAAAGGCTGCAAAAAATCCCAATCCCAAGGCATCAAATAATAAAGACGCTTTATCTAAAGAATAAACTATATTTTGAAATAAGATACTGAGTAGGAATGCCAGAAATATTGCAATAAAATATTCTTCATTAATGAGACCTGAGGGAGGGGTGGCAGAAAGGCATAAATCTCGAAGAACGCCACCACCAATTGCAGTAATAGCAGTTAAAGAGAATATCCCAAAAATATCATATTTTTTTTGTATACCTAGCATTGCTCCACTTAAGGCAAAAACAAAAGTTCCAGCTAAATCAATATAGTGAAGTAAAATATCCATAGGCTTTAAGATTTACTATATGTCGGTAATTGACGGTTTTTTTATGTGGCTAGCGTTTTTAGAATATTTTTGATCTTATAGTGTTAATCAGAAATTTATTAATTTATATAATTTAGGCTAGCATACAGCAATGTTGTACGAAGCTAAATAGAAGTTCTCTCATGCTATACCCAATGCCCAAAAAAATCCAACTTGCGCCATCTCAAGCCAAATGGCAGCTATCATCGACACAATCGGTGCTGGTACTGGTGGGACTACAAAATATAAGGATGATGTCAGGCATAGAGAGCAGCGATCTTATGGCCAACCTGATCCAGACCAGCAATAAAGCCAAAGTACTGGACATTCCTGTTGTCGATCTCTATGGCGATGACCTGATACAGGGCATGCAGCAACTCGGCGAATATGCCTCAACTCATTCGCAGCTGATTTTTGCCGGGCAAGTGACGCCGATGCTGAAACAGATATTACCGCATCTGCAAAGCGTGACTGAGCAAATATGTATTATCGATGATGCCATGTTGATGTCCAGTCAGGAGCAGCATATCCAGTGGATCGAGAATATCTCGGCACAAGGCTTGCATCATATGAACAGCTATAGCCTGACGCGATTATGGAACTTGAGTGCGCCGTCAGAATATATATTGTCCAGCAAAGGCATCATGCTAGCAGTGGCTGAACAGCTGGATATGGATGCACTGGATATTGATCCCCATGTCGACCTCAGACAGTATGGACTGGATTCGGTTGCAGTGGTCAGTCTGGTTGGTATATGGCGTGCCAATGGTGCAAATATCCGTTATGAAGATGTACTACAGTATCCATCTTTGCATGCGTTGGTAGGCTTCATTCTACAATCCTCCGCTTGATGGACTGTGATTGAGCATTTTTATGCGCTAAATCGGAAATTTCATCACCATTTACACAAATGCGCATTGTAATTATTGGCTAAGCTTTCTATCATTGCCGCCTTGTTTTTCGCGATCAGCCTGGGATTGAACTTTGAGTAATTTTCTAACCGAACATCTGATACATCGTGATGACGATTTCATGGTCATCCACAAACCTGCAGGTTTACTCACAGTTCCCGGTAAAACAGAAGATTTACAAGATTGCCTGATCAATCGTCTGATCAAACTAGAACCTAAAACTTTACTGATCCATCGGCTGGACCGCGACACTTCCGGTATTTTAATCTTTGGTCTGAGCAAGTGGGGACAAAAAACCATTTCCCGCCAGTTTCAGGAACGCCAGACCGATAAAACCTATCAGGCGGTCGTGGCAGGTATATTAGCAGGCGAAGGTACTGTTGAGGTGCCCGTGGTGTATGATCCAAGCCGTCCACCTTTACATATCGCAGATCCCGCACATCATAAACCGGCCATCACACATTGGCAGGCAGTTGAACATTTTGAAATTCAGGGGCAACCCGTGACCCGGGTGAAACTGACGCCAGTTACCGGTCGTTCGCATCAGTTACGTGTGCATATGCAATATCTCGGACATCCGATTATTGGCGATACTTTATATGCATCACCTGAACATCAACAGCTTAGCTCACGTCTATGTTTACATGCTGAACGTTTGAGTTTTTATCATCCTCAAACAGAGCAGCTGGTCGAATTTTATTGTCCGGCGCCATTCTAGGAAATACTTATTTATTCGACGTGAATTATGCTCACTTTTTAGTGAGCTTTATGTCAAAATACATTGCTTGAAGGTGTGGAATTTTGCTCCAATGACGTTCCGTGATTGAGCCTAATATTCATAATCTTGTACTTAAGATAAAGGTGGAAAAATTGCAGCAATTTGCTATTGGTCAACGTTGGTTATCAGATACTGAAACAGAACTCGGTTTAGGCGTTCTTATTGATGTTGATGAGCGGTCGGTCAGCATTTTATTCCCAAAAAGCGATGAAACCCGCGTCTATGCACGCAGCAATGCCCCCTTATCTCGTATCATATTTAATGTGAATGATGAATTACAGGATCAGGAAGGTGTTACCTGGACTGTTGAATCAGTAGAAGACCGTAACGGCGTGGTGCGTTATCAGGTAGTACGCACTCTTGAAGATGGCACAGAAGAACGTAAGGCACTGAATGAAACCCGTCTTGGTGCGACTATCCAGCTGTCTAGGCCTTTAGATCGTTTATTGGCCAGTCAGATTGATTATAAAGAATGGTATGACCTGCGTATTGAAGCGCTGCTGATGCAGGCCAATATGCAAAGCAGTCCACTGCGTGGTTTGGTCGGTTCGCGTGTCGGCCTGATTCCGCACCAACTCTATATTGCCCATGAAGTCGGTCAGCGTTTTGCACCCCGTGTATTGCTGGCCGATGAAGTCGGCCTGGGTAAAACCATTGAGGCAGGTTTGATCATTCACCAGCAGCTTAAAACAGGCCGGTCTGAACGTATTCTGATCTTGGTGCCAGATTCACTACAGTACCAGTGGATGATTGAGATGCGCCGTCGTTTCAATCTTGAATTCTCGCTGTTTGATTTGACCCGTACTGCTTCGATCAAAGAACATGATCCTGATCTGAATCCGTTCCTGACCGAACAAAAGATTATTGCTTCTGTTGATTTGATGGTTGACCATGAAGATCTTCGGGAGCAGGCACTTGAAGCCGGTTTTGATTTGCTGGTAGTTGATGAAGCGCATCATTTGATGTGGAGTGAAGAAGAAGGCGGCAACGACCGTTATGATCTGGTCGAAGAGCTGGCTGAACATACGCCAGGTGTATTGTTATTGACAGCGACACCTGAACAGCTCGGTGTGGAAAGTCATTTTGCACGCCTGCGTTTGCTCGATCCGCAACGTTTTAACTCGCTGGATCGTTTCCTAGATGAAGAAGCGCAATATCAGCATACGGCTAAAATTGCAGAAGTGTTAATGTCAGACATGCCGCTAGAAGCTGAGCATTTCGCTGCGATTGAGACCTTATTAGGACATCCGATTGAGGATCTTCCCGAGCAGCGTTTCCGTGCGATTCATGAGCTTTTAGACCGTCATGGAACAGGCCGTATTCTGTTCCGTAATACGCGTGAAGCAATTCAAGGCTTCCCGGGACGTGACTGTCAGCCCGCACCATTGCCGGCACCAGAACACTGGTCAAAAGACGGAAAACTACGTGAGCAAATGTGGCCTGAAGAAGCCCAGCTGGATGGCTCGTGGATGGAAACTGATCCACGCGTGATGTGGTTGATGGAAAAGCTGCGTACAGACCTGAAACACAAGAAAGTATTACTGATTGCCCGAAGCGGTCCAGTGGTTGAAGCGCTGGAAAATGTGTTGCGTTTACATGCAGGTATTCGTACTGCGATGTTCCATGAAGGCATGAGTCTGCTGGAACGTGACCAAGCGGCGGCTTATTTCGCTGAAGATTCGTATGGCGCACAGATTCTCCTGTGTTCGGAAATTGGTTCAGAAGGGCGTAACTTCCAGTTTGCTTCTGATCTGATTCTGTTTGACTTGCCCGCGAATCCGGATGTGCTGGAACAGCGTATTGGTCGTCTGGACCGTATTGGCCAGGAAAACCGTATCCAGATTCATGTGCCTTATCTGGTGGGTACCGCGCAAGAGCGTATGTTCCGCTGGTATAATGAAGCCTTGAATATTTTCAGCAATATTTCACCAACTGCGCAAACTCTGCAAGAAAACTTTATTGTTGCCTTGAAAGACTGTCTGCTTGCTGACAAAGGTCAGGAATTTGAAGACCTGCTGGAAGAAGTCAGCGTGCAACGTGAGGCTTTGGAAGCGGAATTGCAGCAAGGCCGTGACCGTTTACTGGAGTACAATTCATGCCGTCCGGTGGTGGCACAGGAAATTGTCAACGCGCTTGAAGATTATGATGATAATACCACTTTGCCAATGTTCATGAAGCGCTTCATGGCATCGACCAATATCGACTTTGATGAACAAAGCAATGGGACCGTGATCATCAAGCCAACCGATCAGATGCAGGTTCAAGGTTTGACTCTGGACGAGGAGGGCATGACAGCCACCTTCTATCGTGATCAGGCACAAATCCGTGAAGATGCGCAATATCTGACACTGGAACATCCATTCACTGAAAGCGTGATGGAAATGATCAATACTCAGGGCTTTGGTAGTACCAATGTTGCAGTGCTAAAATCTGCGGCGTTGCCACAAGGTTCGGTATTGCTAGAAGTCTGGTTCAAGGTCGATGTGGTTGCACCGAAAGCATTGAACTTGCCATCTAGCCTGCCGCAACAGTTAATCCGTGTCTTACTCAGTGAAAAAGGTCAGGATCTCTCCCAGAAGATTGCACCAGAAATCCTGAAGCCTTATCTACATCATTTGGATGGCAATAGCTGCCGTCAGGTGGTGAAAGCACGTCGTGATGTGATTGAAGCACGTTATCAGCAGGCACTTGAACTGGCACGCAGTGCTTTGCCGGGCTTCAAGCAGCAAGCCAAAGAAGTGTATGGCAATAAATGGCAATATGAAATTGATCGCCTGACCTATCTGAAACAGTTCAACCCAAGTATCCGTGAAGATGAAATTGCACGTTTACAGAAATTGCAGAAAGAAGGTTTAAGCTTACTGGATGGTCTATCTGTAACGCCTGAAGCCATTCAGGTGATGGTTGTGGTTAAGCCTTAAGCTTTAAATCATTAAAAAATGCAGCTTTCGGGCTGCTTTTTTATGGGCAAAATCCAGTTTTATTATTCTTTGTCGGAGAATGCTGGCCTGTTATTTTTCTCCTGTTTAAAATTGGCCCACTAAATAAGAACTAAAAAGCATGTCAAAAGCACTGATTACACTGGGCACAAAGACCAGTCATGGCGGCATGGTGACTGAATGTGAACCCTCTTTTTTGATTCATGGTGTTGCCGTACATTTAAATGGCATGAAGCATTATTGTCCCAAATGTCTAACTACCGTTAGCGCGATCGCTAGTGAATTGTCTGTTACTGTTCAAGGACGAGCCGTTGTCATTGCAGGAGATAAGGCCAGTTGCGGGGCGATTTTTCTACCCATGCAGCATTTGACTGTATCGCAGAAATAAGTCTGTTATTTTTCTAGAGATAGCGAGAAGTGACTTTGAGGTCATGCGTTGAGCATTTTTGTACTGCCAAATTAATACGCAGCGCATTAAGCTTGGCCTACGATTTCAGGATGAATACGCACTGCGTTTAAAAAATAATGAAGCAAGCCCTACATTTTACTCATGCCAATGGTATCCCTGCGGCAACTTACAAGAAGTTTCTGGATTATTTTCAGCAAGACTATGAAGTCAAAGCGATTCCATTTATCGGCATGAATCCGCAATATCCGATTACGCGAGACTGGCGTTATCTGGTCGATGAAGTCATTGCAGATATCGAGCAGCAGTTTTCTCAGCAACAGGTGATTGGTCTAGGGCATTCCTTTGGTGGTCTGGTAACCCTGATGGCAGCGTATCGACGTCCAGAACTGTTTTCCAAACTGGTCATCATGGATCCACCGTTTGTGATTGGAAAAAACAGCGCCATATTTGAACTGATTAAAAAGCTGAATCTGAAAAGTATCGATCGTTATACACCCGCAGGAATTACACTAAAACGCAAGGATCATTGGCCATCGAAACAGGTCGCGATTGAAGCTTTGCGATCTAACCGTCTGTTTAAAAATTTCGATGAGCAGTGTTTTGCTGATTATATCGAGAGCGGTATTCAGCCAGAATCTGAACGCGGTGGGGTGACGTTAACCATTCCCAAACAGGTAGAAGCTGAAATTTTCCGGACTGTACCCGCATGGTGGTGGAGAACGCCACGCCGAGCGCCTGAAGTGCCGATGCATCTGATGACTGCCGAGCAGAGCCAGTTTTATCAGCAGGGTTTGCCACAAGGAATGCACAAGATTTACCAGATTGATTATTCAGTGGTCGAAGGTGGACATATGTTCCCTCTTGAGCATCCAGAAGCTACTGCAAAGGTAGTCAAAGCCCAACTTGCACTTTTATGATCGGCACAAAAAAAGAGACATTGATTACGTCTCTTTTATATCCTTTTACGCCATGAAGAATTAACGTAACTGAGAGTCTTCCAGATAGCGTGCACCTTCAAGAATCATCCGAATCATGATCATAGTCTGTTCGGCAATTTCTTTGCGGTCTTCAGCGGGTATATCAATCACATTGGCACCCATGTTGAACACCAGCTGTGTAATCGCTTTGGCGGCAATGTCAGCATGTAGCAGCTTTTTATTATTCAGACGTTCCAGACGGATCAGGTCATCTTGCAGTTCTTGCTGGAAATAATTCAATTGACGCTCTACCGCCTGTTTATAAGACTTGGAGCCGGTATAACCTTCACGCAATAACAGGCTTAGATTGCCTTCATCGGCATCGAGCTGGGCAATAAAAATTTCTACAGAACTACGGATGATGCTGTTCTGGCGGGAAGCTTGCAGCCGTGCCTCATTCAAAATCTGACGCAATACAATCCCCGCACGATCTATCAGCTCAATGGCCAGTTCATCAATATCTTTAAAATGACGATAGAAACTGTTTGGGGCAATACCGGCTTCACGTGCTACTTCACGTAAACTTAAAGAAGCGATGCTTTTTTGTGGTCCAATCAGATTCAAGGCAGCCTGAAACAGCTCTTCCTTGGTAATGGTAGCCTTGCGACCGACACTCCGTACGATAATCGGCTCATCAATGCTTTTCGATTGTAGTAAAGATGCATCACTGCTTATTTTCATTGAAGGCTCGTTCATCGATAGGTTCATGCATGACATTTTATTATAACCGAGCTAGTCAAGCTTGTGAAATGATTAGAAACAATACGATTGTATATACAAATATATATACATGTGTATAATAATTAAAAACCCAAGGTGATGTCACAAACAATGCATGTACTGCAAAAACTTAAAATGCCATTGAATGCACTGTCTGATAGTGTAATCGATCAGCATGCAATTAATTTCTGGATTCAGAAACTCAATCCTGTGTGGTCGTTGAATCAGCCATTAGGCAAGATCGTGCATATAGAAAATGCAGCACAGGATATGCTGAGTCTGAAAATTCAGGTGAATCGCTTATTTAAGTTTGGTGAAGCAGGGCAGCATCATCCGGTCTATGTGGTGGTAAACGGCATCCGTTATGAACGTAGCTATAGTTTGACCCGTGTAGATGCGCAACATGTTTTATTGACCGTGAAAAAAGTCAATGCCGGTAAAGTCAGTACCTGGTTGGCAGAACAGGCACAAGTGGGTGATGTGATCGAATTTGGTCAGCCTTATGGTGACATGACCTTGCCTGCGCAGACGAGTCCATTGATCTTACTTGCTGCAGGGAGTGGTATTACTCCAATGCTCAGTATGCTGGAAAGTTTGAGCAAAAAAGGTGAACTATCTGCACCGGTCACTCTCT
The DNA here is from genome assembly GCF_001647535.1 of Acinetobacter sp. SFA. NCBI lineage: Bacteria > Pseudomonadati > Pseudomonadota > Gammaproteobacteria > Moraxellales > Moraxellaceae > Acinetobacter > Acinetobacter sp. SFA. The sequence continues at coordinate 26,922 of NZ_LSZI01000012.1, forward strand.
GGTACTGGGTTAAAAAAGATCAAGATGCCGCATTCAAAGTACGGTTTGAAGAACTTGCTCAGAAACATGCAAATTTCTCATTTCATGTGTATGCCACTCAAGAACAGCCAGCTGCTGCGCGTCTGGATGAAACCTATCTGACCGATCTGCAAAATCTGGAAAATAGCATCGTATATTGCTGTGGTCCTTCAGGTTTTGTATCTAAAGCAGAACAGCTTTTTACTCAGGCAAAACAGTTTAAAGGTGAAGCCTTCAGTATGAGTTTGGCGGATCTATCGGATACCGGCTTTATTAATGTCACCCTGACCCAGTCGAAAAAAACGGTCAGCATTCCAAAAGGCCAGTCCATTCTGGTGAGCCTGGAACAGCAAAATATTAAACCGACCCATGGTTGCCGTATGGGCATTTGTAATAAATGTGCCTGCAATAAAGTAGAAGGTTCGACCAAGAATTTGGTCAACGGTGCACAAAATACCGAACCCGGCAACCTGCTCAAAATTTGTATTAACTCAGCGCAGACTGACCTTGTCATCGACTTATAAGCGAGTTTTATCCTATGAATATGCCAGTGAAATTACAGTATTTTAAAAATCCTAAAAACCGTGAATTAACCCAGTTTGAACTTGATGAACTTGCACGTGAACTCGATGCGATTAAGCAAGAAGTGCTAGATGACCTGAGTGAAAAAGACGCCAAATATATCCGTCGTGTCTATTCAACCATTCGTTATTCGTCGATTGCCGGTCGCGCCTTATTGTTTGCAGGCTGGTTCCCGCCAGCATGGTTATTGGGTACAGGTCTCTTGGGCTTTGCCAAAATTATGGAAAATATGGAACTGGGTCATAATGTCATGCATGGTCAGTATGACTGGATGAATGATCCTAAACTCAATGGTCAGACCTATGAATGGGATATCGTAGGAACTTCAGACAACTGGCGTCAAACTCATAACTTTAAGCATCATACCTATACCAATATTAAAGGTATGGATGATGATATCGGTTATGGCCTATTACGCCTGTTCCCCGAACAGCGCTGGAAACCGGGCTATTTATTGCAACCGATTTATGCAGTGCCATTCTGTTTATTGTTCCAGTGGGGCGTTGCAATTCAGAATCTTGAATTGGGTAAATACTTCAAAGGCCGTAAAAGCAAAGAGCAGACCAAAGAAGAATGGCGTCCAATGCAGAATAAAATCGGTAAGCAGTTGTTTAAAGATTATGTATTCTTCCCACTCATCGCGGGTCCTGCGGCTTTACCGGTTTTAACCGGCAATATGGTGGCCAATGGTCTGCGTAATATCTGGACCTTTAGTATTATTTTCTGTGGCCACTTTACCAAAGATGTAGAAGTATTCCCGAAATCAGTACTGCAAAATGAAAGTCGTGGTCATTGGTATATGCGCCAGATTCGTGGTTCATCCAACCTGACCGGTTCTGAGGCTTTCCATATTTTAACCGGCCATTTAAGTCATCAGATTGAACATCATCTGTATCCTGATGTGCCTGCACGTCGCTATCGCCAAATGGCACCGAAAGTTCAGGCTGTTTGTGAAAAATATGGTTTGAACTATAACAATGCCAGCTTGGTAAAACAGTACGGCAGTGTGATCAAACGTATTGTGAAATATGCATTTCCGTTTAAGAAATAATTTTTCTTAAAGCTAAAAAACCACTTCATTTGAAGTGGTTTTTTTATTTAGGAGGCTAATACTTACAGGAAGTAAAAGCCCTGATTGCGAAGCTATTTAAGATGATTTCAAGGCATAAAGTAAAAAAGTTAATCTGCCATTTATAGCGTTGTCTAAAGGCATTTAGTTGGTTAACCCTATAGAATGGAAAGGACTAATATGGCATCGAATGAGCTGAAATATTAATTTTTGGAAGCTGTTGATCTTGACCCTCAAAATAGCTTTGCTGCGCCAGACTGAGCATTTCTATATCTTCCTTGCTATTCCCATAAGCATAAATTTCAGCATAATTATCCAGATTATATTTTTCTAGAATTCTAATTTTCTTTTGTGTGTTACTACAGTCAGGAGTTTGATAAAACCCTGTCAATTTCCCTGCTTTGATTTCAACTTCGCTACAGATTAAATCGATATTTAAATAACTGCACACCGGTTTAAGATACAAATCCAATGAGGCGGATACCAGCACGACTTCATGTCCTAATTGTTGATGGTGTTTAAGTTGCTCTAATAATTTTGGATTTAACTTGAATATTAGTTGTTGCGCATAATCCTGAGCTAATTGCAGAATTTCCTCTGCATCACTGTTTTTAAACATGCTGGCATATAATTTGGGTCGCATACGATGTGCCGGATAGAAATTTAAATAATAGGCCTGAATCCATGGCAAAATTTGCATGCCGCGTTTCACAATATGCCGTTTTCTTAAGGCATGGAAAATGAACCCGGTAAAGCTATCATGCAGATATAGGGTTCCATCAAAATCAAATAAGGCTAGAGTTTTAGATTCTTGATTTTGCGCATGCATGTTTGATATCGACCATCGACGCGGGTAGCAAACCAGTTAGTATTATAATCACGACTTAATTTTGGTCCGGAAATGACCACTTCAGGCATAATGGCATAGATTGGATCTTTACCCGTCTTTTCCTGATAGAGCTTGCTAACGCCACGATAGGTCATGGTGTCCTCAAAATCTTTCTCTTTTTCCTTTTTTAAATCGGCACGGATTTGACGTTCAGTAATAATAAAATTATTTTTGGCAAAAACACTGATCAGCTCGCGCTCGGACTGGCTCTTTTGTGAGCGGATTGCTCCATCTTTAGTATATAGCAATAAATCGCCATCCAGATCGAGTTCGGCTTCAGTTAAATCATTTAACATGCTCTGAAAAGCTGCATTTCGACTGGAATACATACCGGAATTATAGTCCGCAAAACGGTAAATCGGCTTGTCATAATCTGCCGGATACATCATCAGGCGATGAATCCCATAATACAATCCCCCATATTGACTATAGAGATCGGTACGCAGTTCTGCAATATTGCCACCTTGACGTTTATGCTCTTTGGCATAGCTGATATGCACTTGCATTGAACCCAAGGTGGTAATCGGATTCATTTTCTCAGCAATATTCTGCCCGACCAGTTTGGCAGCACCAGTGAGTGCGCTGACATGATAATGCTTCGACATATAGTCAAATATTTCACGATATAGCTCATCCAGTTCCCGTTCAGTTTTGACCCGGCGCATCTGACTCAGGAAATTGTCTTCAGGGCTTGGATGATTTTTAAGAACTTCCTGAAAATATCCAGCAACTGTTCCACCAATTGCCTCACCAAGTTTGTCTTTGAATTTTTCATCAAGACGGCCTTGAACTTCTTTAACCGCTTTTTCACCCAAACCCGGAACAGTAGGATCTGCAACAAAGTTAGATTCCTGATCAACTACTGCCACAATGGTGCAGACATTTTCCTTGGTCTGAGGAATGCCAAGCTGTTCAGTAATATCGTAAATATCTTGTGCCCAAGATTCACGTTGATTGACACGGCTTGGAATAGCTTTACGAATATGTTCAACTTCAAGTGTTGGTTCATCATCTTTTGACCACCATGAACCGTTGCCACAGCCAGCAAGACTTAAAGAAAGTGCGAGCACAGACAATGACTTAAGAGAAAAACAAGAGGTAAAAGTTTTATTCATGGTGCGGTAAATTAACTGAAAAGATGAGTGAATAAGACAGATGCAGTATACTATGCTCACCAAAAAAGTGATGAATTTATATGTATATTGGTCCCTATCAACTGTCAAACAATTTAATTGTCGCTCCCATGGCAGGTGGGATAGATTTACATTAAAAAATTATAATTATTATATATTTAGTATGTATCCGCATGGTGCAAGGTGCAAATACGGTGCAGCCATGCGGGATTTTAAACAATAACTTAGCATTTAGTGGTTCATTGCTACCCAATCTTTTTTAGACTCTTTTTGTATGGATTCGAGCCAGAAAGCCACATCACTTAAATGAACATAAAAAGGTGAGTTACGTCCATCTGATTTAAATGCAGGAAATGGAAGGGTACATTTATTTGCACGCTTATTCGCTTGCTCAATTGTAAGATGAGGCAAGTAATCGGGCAAGAGTTCTTCAAGTTTAATTACAGGTTTACGATACTTCATGAGTAACATAAAACTGATATCAACTGGATCATCAATTTTCATAGCTGCTCCCATTATGAAATCTCCTTTAAACTTTGTTTTACTGATTCCGGTAACCCATACACATCTTTAAAAGCTTGATCAAAACCACCGTCAGCAATGAATTGATCCATTAGATTTACCTGTTTATCGATACTGCTATCTTCACAAGACTCACATGGTTTTTGAATATCAATCATTGTTTTCTCCTTGAGCCTTCAAGTATTCAAACTTTGCATCTGCCCAGTTCTTCGCATCATATGGGCTTAAACCTTTTTTCTTGCACCAGTCAGCGCACCAGAGCCATTGCGCATCATCAAATTTAGTAGGCTCAATGACTCGTTTAGAACTACTATCCATCACGCCACCTTTACATCTAAATAATCTGGGTTATCCAGGTGCTCTTCATATTCATCAAATAGCACCTGGCATGCTGCATTGCCTGTTAAATCATTTTTTAAAAACACATAGCTCAATGTCTTACGTGTGCCTTTACCAGTAAATGTTGAACTGCCATCGGCAAGGTCTTTCTTTGTATAACCTAGCTTCTCCAGCCAAAGCTTGAATCCGGCCTCATGCTTCTGTTTGATTCTGAAGATCATCTGTACCCCCAGGTATTCGCAAAATCTCGTAGGCAATCATCAATACCGAACAGGTTAATATTGCGGTAAGTTCTAACCCGACCGTTGTGCTGCACAAGCAGCACGCGGGTCATAGAAGAATAGGAATAATTCATGAAGCTTCCCCAGTCTCAGTAGCCAAAGCATCTTTGCGCTGTGCATAAATGCTAAGTAGCTCCTGATGATCCGCTGGGAGCAATTTAGCTGCAGGTATTGCGGGTGCAAGTCGTTCTAATGTTTCAACTGAATCCATGTCATAGATCCGGTTAATCAAAACCTGCTTTTTCTTTTTGTAGAAAAGATCGATAGGGGCACTACCATGTTCAGCACTTTCTACTGATGCTTGTTTGCGTGCCACATTTTCAATTTGATCCATGAAACTTGGTTGCGCAACTTCAGTGACTTCATCTGGAGATAGTTCGGGTTCAGCCTTAGGTGCGTACTGCTCAGGATCTAGCTCAAGAAGTTTGTCTTCAGTCAGTTTGCATAGGTGCTGTTGATCTTTTTGATCTAAATGTCCATTGGCCAAGAAAACGTGACGGAATGAAAGTACATCTTGGGTCGTGGTAAATTGATCAATCTGGGCAGTGAACTTTTCAACAAGCTTTACGGGGTCAGTTTCAACCGCATCTTCTTCAATCGCTGCCTTTGAAACATCAGCAACAGCGATTGATACTTCTGGTACAGCCTCAACAGGCTTAACCACCTCTGGCTCAGGTTGTTTTTCAATATTCGACACGGCATTACCTGATTCAGCTAGCGTGTTAACCTGCTGAGTATCTTCCTTGGCTTTTCGGCTGCGACGTTTTTTTTCAGGTTGGTAATGACTTTCTATTGTCAAAGGGTAAGGAATATCTCGTCCAAGAAGTTTACCAATTGCTTGTAGCTGTAATTCGGCATTTTCCTGATCCGCCTGGGCGAAACCATAACGTACACATTCAACATACTTTCCAGATAATGAAGTGAATTGAGTGTGAACAATGCAGTTAGGGTAAACCAGGAATATTTCCTGACCTTCCACCACATCATTAAGAGTTAAAGGCTTGGCAAAAGTAACACCAGCCAGTTCCATGGTTTCAATCTTGATGCAGAACTCATAGCCTGGCATAGCGAAAATTGTGGCAGGGAACTGAGACAGATCATCAAAATCCATTAGCTCACCAGCAGCGCGGCACATGATATTTCGGCCAGCCATCATTGCTTCAAAAGCTTCTTTGCTATTTAGAATTTTCATGCGTTCACCATTTCTTTTGCTATTAGTTCGATTTCTTGTTTAACCGCTACCAGTTTGCTGGCTTCAATTTGATTCAGTGCATCAATACCAAGGTGTTCACATATGGTTTTTGCATCCAGACCGCGCTCATCGATAAAGGCTTGAAGCTCGGCCAATTGCTGGTCATCGATACCAAAGAACTCCTCCGGATCTACCCAAGCATTACGTTGTTTGTCGAACTTGCATTTAAGTTCCATTGCTCTACGAACCAGCTCAACACGCATATTTTTGTAATACTGGTGCTTATCATCAATAGATTCGGTGAGCTGATTTAAATCACTGGCATACTGAGCTTCGGCACAGCTTTGAATCCAGTTCTCTAATTCTTCCTGAGCCTTCATCGTTGCCAGCTGTTCAGGTGTCATGGTGTTGATGTGATCCTTAGCCTGCTTAATTAGATCAGCCAGGAATGAGGGATTAGCTTTTAAATCAGGTACCCAAACCTCACCAGTTTCACCACCCAAACCACCTGCATTTTTGGCATGGTGAGTAGGGCATGGTCTAAAGCTGATAACCCGCTCATGTTTACCTTCGCCTGTTTGTACAGTAGTCAGGTAACCCATTACATCTGCAATGCGATATAGCTCATTACGGTTCTTACCCCCAAGATCTGGTCGGTAAATTACCTGGTCACCATTCTGATCTTCTGAAGCATGAGCAATGAAAACTACATCTTTGCCTGAAGCAATCAGCGTATTCACATACTGCTTGAAAATGTTGTTGGCCAAGCCCTGTGCTTTGAGTTTCAAAGAGCCATCTTTCTGTTTATTGGTCGCATTCAGCATTAAATGAGTTTTGATGCTTTCAAGCATTGCACCAACGGTATCAATCACAATCGTCTTGAATGGTTCCAGATCCTGCATGGTTAAATTGGCCACATCGGCCCATTGATTGACCTGAACCACAGCACCGCGACGCAACTCACCAGTACGGTGAGAACCTTTGTCAAAGTCGAAAGAAATAGCTTTTTCGCCGGTGAAACCAATAGAAGTTTTACCCAAGCCTGGATCCGCATACAGATACACGATGATAGCTTGGACAAGTAGCGGCTGGTCCGCTGGAATAATATTAATCGCCATCTCAACGTACTCCTGCAGGACGGTTATTACGCTTAAAGTTCTTATAATCTTCTGATGCAAAGAAGCCGGTACTTTCCAAAACCTGATGACGTCTGTTTTTGCGCATAGCAACACGCGCATTTTCCAGCCCATCTAAAATCCATTTTGGAGTGATAGATTTGTCCATCTTCCTTAATGATCCATTAGGCTGGATGGAGTAGATGATGGTGTTGCAGAAATAGTCAGCAATAGTCCCTGAGCTTTTGACACGTAGGGCAAAATAGCTCGCCCGAGTTTTACCCACTCGATAGATTTCAAGTCCTTCAAAGGTCTTGAGGTATTCAGAGAAATAACGATGAGTTGAATCAAACTCTACTGGCATTGGAACTACAGGTAGTTCATCTGCTTTGAATTGCAGGAAACCGGTATAAAGGTCAACAAAGCTAATTTGAGCACGATCATTTAGAGGAGACCAGTTATCAGAGCCACATTCACACCAGTAGACTAGCTGGCCATTCAAAAGGGCATCAAAAATTTGATCAGCAGAATTTAAAATCATTTCGCACCCCCAACTGCCTTTGCAATCGCTTCCGCTTGATAGGCAGCTTCTCGATCCGCTGCATAGGTAAACATTGCAGCAAGACCGATGAAGATAGATACAAGAATCAATAGAGCAGAGAAGTTGCTCAACCAATGTGGTTTAGGGGTAGGGACTGGATGCTGATACAGCTTTTCAGAAGTCATGCTTGATGGCTTGAATTCCGGCAAGTTGCTTTGAATCGGGTTTTTGTTCATAATTGATCTCGCAGTTATCTGTAAAAGCGCTTCGGGTCTCAAACTTCGGCGCTTTTTTGTTGTCTACGAGAACTAAAGTAAGTTAGCTTACCTAATAAGTCAATACAAATGGTAATAAAAATTACTTTTGTGTTTTAATAGGCAAAAGAAAACCCACACAGGGTGGGTTGTTTGGACTCTAGAGTATTTTACTAAGGTGTTTAAGATGTCAACAGGAAAGCTAGTTCCAAAATACGGGACCAATAAAAAAAGATTTAGTTATTAAAACTTTCTGTAAGCCATACTTTCACATCTACCAATAGTAGAAGCTATATCACGTACACTTGCAAAACTAGGTTTGAAGGTTGCTATTTTTTTATTGTTTACTAATACATCAATTTTAGTGGCTACAGCTAAACCTTGAACAAATTTATTCCACTGAACAGCCCCATTGTGCCAGTCAGTTGTACCTGCCGGTGAGGCTTTTTCAGTATCATTAAAAACATAAGTTACTGGGTATTTTGAATTTGTGTTTTTATAAACTTTTCCATCAATATTAATGAAATATGCTCCATGATCAACTGATTGATTTCTTGAGATATTGCATAGAATACGAATTTCATCATATTTGTTGTTTTGTATAATGTACATTGCTTGGCCTTCATCCGTATCTGGATATCTTTCCCATTGGTTAGTGGCCGCATTTGTAATAGAGCAAAAAACAATTAACCCCAAAGCAAAGAATATTTTTTTCATAACTTAATCACAAAGTTTTTTTAAAAGAAGAATACATAGCTTAAAAAATATTTTATGTAATTAAAATAGTGATTTAAAAAAATGATAAAGTAATTTTCCAATAAATCTTGATCATTCCTCTAGATATCATAGTATTCATTAATAAGAATATATGATACTGGATAAAACCCGCTTTTCGCGGGTTTCAGAGGAAAAGATTAGATCAGCATTGAACTTGATCTCGTTGATTGTAATAGTCCAGGGTTCTATCCATATCAGCCAACAGAGCTGATTCAGTGTAATTCGAATTCAGCTTAAGCATATTGGGGGCATAGTTCGTTTGGTATTCATGAGGGTAATCCCTGCATACAATTTTTACTTTCACATCTTGATTGGTGAATTCTGAATTTAGTTTTTCAATATATACACCAAGAATACTGTCTGACTTCTCCAGGGCAGTAGTCACTGCATCCAGATCTACATTCGAGGCTTGTTGCTTTTGGCAGCCGGTAAAAGCTAAAGACAAGAGTAGGGTGATAAACGTGATGTGCTTCATAGTTATAGTTTTATTGTTATTGGACTTTGAATTATAAGCGAGTTTGGGAAAAAGAAAACCCACCGCTAGGGGTGGGTTAGCTTTGAAAATTTAGAATTTCTTGTATATAGCTAAAAGTTTCACTGTTATTTAAAGAGTTAGGATTGGTTTTTGATTGTATAAAACCCTTTTTATTAATAGTAAGTTCAATAGAGCTAATAAGGTTTTTAATATGCAAAGTTACTTTGTTAATTAAAAAAACTTCCTTGGATAAAAAATATTTTGAATCTTGAATTGCATTTTCTGTAGAAAAAATCTCCAAATTAGCAAATGATTTATTATTTAAGCTTAATTTTTCTATTGAAATAAACTTAATATTACAATTGTATTTTTTGAAAAAATATTCAGAAACTGCATTAATGTTAATACTAACAGGCTCAATTGTGTACCCCATTCCTGCCAATTTTGATAACTGATTGAAAAAATTTCGTAAAGATCTCGGTGGATTTGAGAGTGCTAAATAATAAATATCATGTTTTTTAAATATTGAAAAATTAATATTTTGATAACTTTCATACTCAATAATCTTATTTTCACCTTCAGGCGATAAAAAAGAAACTTTATTAAATATTTTCTCAAAACAATTTACCTCTAATATTTGACTATTAAAAGTAAGTATATTGAAAGAAAAAATATTATGCTCGTAATTTTCTAATGTTCTATGTATTATCCCAATACCTTTAGGAAGTTTAATTCTATATAGATAAATCTTGTGCATATTGTTCACCAGGAGAATTAATGGAATTAAGACTTCTTACAGCAGCAAAATAAATTTCACGATTAATTCTCATAGTTTCTGTATGAGAGCACTGTTCAATCTTATTGTTTTGAAGTTTACGGCCTTTCAAAAAATATGAAAATCCTGCACATTCATCTGGTATGGTAAATTTGGCTTCGAATACAAACTTTTCATCATTATCTTCTTTTGATGTTGCTTGCCAGATTACACGATAGATATGAAACCCTTTACCTAAAAGTGTATCAAGCTCAGGAACATCCATTAAACCATGACCACTAAAAGAAGCTTTGCGAATTGAAGCCACTGAGGTCATGATAGCTAAATCATCAGTACTCGAAGAGTTTTCTTTTGTTACATAGATATCTAGTACAGTATCATATTCAAAACCCTCAATATCTCTAATAAGATTATCAAAGAATTGCTTTCTAAGCAGATTATCTGTAATACCTAATAATTCTATTTTAGTTTTTGAAGGTTGTGAAAATTGATTGATGACATGCGATAATATTTGTGATTCAACCAAGTTGTCCAACTCTTTAGAGTTTGGGTATTCCAAATAGAGGGAGTTTCCACCTTCTATAGGCCGTATCATTATAGCTGCTTCTTTTCTTTCTCTACGATTAAATGCATTTTTTGTGAAATCGTAGACTGAATAGTTTATATTTATTTGTCTTGATTTTAGACCATTTCTTTTATAAACAACCTTATCAATGTCTATTTCCTCTTGATTAGTTAAGTCGTCAATAAATTGACTTTCTAAAGAATCAAGTTTATTTAAGACCTGTCTGTCTGTCAGATCATCTAAGTTATTTAATGATAATCCTGATACTGCCGTACTTCTTTTATTTTCAGTAGCTAATGCGGATTCTATTAAATGATAATCGTAGCTAGAATGAAAAAATGAAGAAAACTCTCTTGCTAATAATTCCCGAGAAGTGTTTTTTCCATAAATTATTCCTCTTTTAGCAAATAAATACGCAACTTCATCATTAGTTAACGCTCTATTTCTATTTAAGGTTCCAAATAAATCAATGTCATTAGGATTTATATACGAAAATCTTGAATAATTCATTAAAGATGTCGAGCCCCATTTAATGGTGAAGGTAAAAATTTTTTCTCTAAGTTTGAAATTTGATTAAATGTTAGTTGACCATCAGATATAGGATTTAATCCATTTACGCTCCAAGTTTTATTGTATTCTATTAAAGCATTATTAAAGTTTTTTTCTGCATTAATATGTGGGTTTAAATGAATTTGTCTAACATTGACTTTTTTACTGTTGTTAAACATCTGATATCTTGATAATTGATCAATTAAAAATAAAAATTCCTCTTGCGTACTACCATCTAATCTGTAGTAGACAATAAATCCTGGAAAGAATTTAATGACTTTATCAGAGTCTGCATCAATTTGTTCTGAGGCTAAATTTCCAACTATAAGATATGGACCACATAGTACTTCAACTGTCGCAGGAAACTTACTCTCATCACCTTGTGTTCGATGTAATTCAAGATTTGGATAATAAAAGTAATAGTTTTTATTTCCCAATGGGAATTTTAATGAACCCCTAAGACTTTGTATGTCTTTTCTTATCGTTTGCATGTATACAATTACTGTCGGGTCCATAATGTGCACAAATTGATTTGGATCTATATGCAAGTTTTCAACATTTAAAGTCTTAATATTACCTCTATGTTCTTGCGGCTCAAATTTCGCAACAACATTGAGCTTAGAAAGAATGTCTTGAGAGTAGTCCCCATCATGATTTAGTAAAAATAATAAACCTCTAACTTCTCCACTAAAATCAGGATTAGAAAAGTCAATTCTCCATTGTTCATTATCTCTGGCACAGGAAATTGATTGTCCCAAAGATTTTAATGCTTCTCGGAGTTTTGGTGGACTTATTGACGAACTACTGTAACTTTTTAAGTCACAATAAAAAAAGATTTCTTTACCTGTATAAGGATGTATATATGAAAAAACTATATCTAAGGGGTGCTGATCATATTGTCCATCAGGAAAATGCCTTTCAGTATCCTGACATAAATAATCATTGTTTTCTAAAGTATCAGAATAGGTAGACCATCTGAAAAATTCCAGCATTTGTTTTGATTCATTTTCTGCAATTTTTGCAGTCGAAGCCGTTTCAACCATTTATTACCCCCTAATAATCAATTAAATCTTAAGTATTTCTATACAACCTCTCCCATATAAACTGTGTAGAGAGGTACTTTTAACTAAATAAAAAGCTGAATACGCTTAAACTTTTTATTCGCTTCAATTTCAGTTTTATAAAATTTATCTTTATCAGTTGAATCTATGAACTTAGTAAAAGTAGTGGATTCAAGTAGACGGTAAAGAAATCTTTCACCCGTCTGAAGTACTACAGTCAGCAAATGGTGTTGATAAAGCACATGACTGATCTTGTGGGAATTGATTTCAATTTTTTGCATATCACACTTCCCATAATTAAAATTGTGTTCAACCCAAGCCGCCTATAGCGTCTTTTAGTCACCGGTGAATTATTTTTCAAACATCCCGATATAATCCAACGACCTTACCAACAAGCTTGCAACCCAGGATCAATGGCATAGTCTTTTCCGGCCAATCAGGATTTAAAGGTTGTAAATACATATTGCCACTTTCAACAATCAACTTTTTGAAAGTTGCTTCTGCATCACCTTCGCAAGACATAATCACCAGATCGCCAGTTTTCAATTCATCTGGCTGAAAATCAGGATTTACATAAATCTTATCGCCTGGGCGAAAGTCTGGGAGCATTGATTCGCCCACGACTTCCAACCCATAGCCATTCTTTCCACACTTTGGATTTGGCGGAAGCCATTCATCAAATTGTGTACCTGCAGGAACGGATTCGACAGAAGTCCAGCTGCCTGCTTGAACCCATGAAATAACAGGGACAAGGCGACCAGCAAGTGGGAGGGGAATGCTAATATTATTGTCAAAGGAAGAGCCCCCTTTACCATTTAAAAGGTAATCAGAAGTAACCCCTAAAACTCTGGCTAAAGCCATTAAACTATCGTGCTTTGGAAGGTTTTCATCTTTCTCCCAATAGATTACGGATGTTTTAGAAACACCAATTGCATCAGCTACTTGTTGTTGAGTTATTTTTTTATTTTTTCTCAAGGCTTTAAGCCGAGTACCTAAAGTTTCCATAAATTCAAGCCGATCCTGTTTGTAAGAAATCTTACCATTTGACTAGGTAAGTTTTATGCTGTTTAATAAGGTAAGAAAAGTTACCATTGAGGCATTATCTATGACCAAATCAGAAGCTTTAAAACTCTTGAAATGTAATGTCACTGAGTTGGCAGACAAACTAGGCATTAGTTCGCAAGCAATCAGCCAATGGCCTGAGCAAAAAATTCCATTAGCGCGTGAATATCAAGTGCGTGATTTAGCAAATGGATTAAAACCTCTAGATTCCACTGTCTCAAACGTAGCTTAAGCCATAGCTAACTTACAAAAACGTTCAAAGGAATCTTAAATGAACATAACTGATGCGGCATACAACACTGTTCATGATTATCCAGGTGGCGCAAGTGCAATAGCTCCACGTCTAGGAATTAAAAGCCCAGCTGTGCTTAACAGCAAAGTTAATCCAAATACCGATACACACCATCTCACATTAGCGGAAGCCTCCAAGATCATGGCTATCACTGGTGACTTTCGTATTTTGCAAAGCCTGAATGCGGAACATGGCAAGGTATCCATTGATCTACCAGTAATACCTGAATGTCGGGATATAGCATTAACGGATCTTGTCTTAAGCATTGGGATGGGGGGAGGTGATGTTTGCGCAGTCTTCAAGGAAATGATGGCAGATGGACGTATAACACAAGGGGAAGCAATGGATATGTCAAAAGTAATTCATCAGCTTCATATGCTTTTAGCTGAACTGGATACACAAGTTCATACCTGTGTAGAAAAAGAAAAAGCCTGATTTCGTGGATCAGGCTTTATCAATTCAAAACTTTAGAGGGCATTGAATATGGGATCAAATTTAGCACAACATCAAGGTTCTTTCAAATGTGAAGCGACTACAACTGATCAAGTAAAGCAAAGCCTGCTTGAGAAGGTTGAAGCACGCGAATTTGAACTTGGCTTGGCTCCTGATGCTGCATACGTCAAACCAGTTAGTTCGAGCAGAGTGATGGCTGAAGCCGGCGAAAATAGGGACGGGGAATGATATGAGCTTAGATGCTTCAAACTGGGCTTGGAGAGTGGAACTGAGCGAAAAGAAAGGTGGTTGTCGCATACCACTGAAACGCCTCATTCTGCTTTCATTAGCCGATCGTGCTGGTGAAGATCATTGCTGCTACCCGAGTATGCAACGTCTTGAAAAAGACACTGGCCTTGAACGTAAAACCGTACTGAAGATCATTGCTGAACTATTGGAAGACAAGTTGATTGCAGATACAGGTGAGCGCAAAGGTTCTACAAAGCGCGTAAAGGTCTATCGACTGATTGGTGTGAATGGCCGGGAAAGAGTGCCAAAAACGGAACCATTACAGGATAAAAATTTGTCTGAAATAGTACCGGAAACGGAACAGTACCAAAAACGGAATGATTCCGTTAACGGGACTTTGAATAGTACCAATAACGGGACTTTGAATAGTGCCGTTAACGGGACACAGAATCTCCCAATGAATCTCCCATTAGAATCTAAAAATAAAAAAGGGTGGCTTTGCTTTAAAAAACTTCGTGAAGAAATATTTTTGGCAGATCCCGATTTAGATTTTGAGATGCTCATGAATTCAACCTGGGCTGAACGGGAGAAACGAGCATTCGAAATCTACAACGCTGAAAAGAATCTTTGTGATGAACTCATGAATTTCCATTTTGCAGACTGGTTGATCAATGCCTACCGAACCAAGTATTCAAAAACCGGTGCAGACACAAAATCAAAATCTTCTGCAGAACCAAAATGCCTGACTGAAAAACAGATTCAAATCTTTGCTCAGAAACTTGCAAACCATCCAGAGTTCGCAGGCAAGTATGCAGAACCTGGTGAGTCCTATGAAAAACTTGCTGCTCGTATTGCAGTGAAACTAGAGAAACCTGAACAGGCCAAGAAATGGGAAAGCTACCTGAAACAGGTTGGATTTAATGGTGTGCTAAGAGGAGATGCAGCTTGACTGAAGCAGATCGAACCTACATGCACCTGATGATCTTCAAGATTCTGTCATCCACCAAAGGGCGTGTATCTGTCAAACAGATCCATAAAGCGATTGAACCAAATATGGGAATTTCCATCCGAAGCTTACAACGGTATTTGAATGGACTGGTGACTTGGAGATTAGTGGCTAAAGATGGGGAGACACCACAAGGTTTCACTTTGACGGCAACAGCAAAATTACTCTTCTTGGATTTAGCAAAGGGAATTGAGCATTGAAAGCTTATTCAATCGCTGAATACAAGAAAATGGTGAAAGCCACCAGACCAAAAGGGCGTTCCAAGCGCCCTAAGGTTAAAAGTGAAAAGGTACCGAATGAGTTTGAAGCGAAGCTGGCCAGAGAATTAAAAGTTCTTAGAATTGAGTTCCAGCAAGAATTTGAGTTTCACCAGGTACGAAAGTGGCGGGCAGATTTCCATCTGATAGGTAAGAAGATATTGGTTGAGGTTGAAGGTGGTATTTGGATACAGGGAGGCGGGAGACACACCAGAGCCAAAGGGTATTTAGGGGATATGGAAAAGTATAACGCAGCAACAATGATGGGTTTTCAGGTAATACGGTTTAGTACGGATCAAGTGAAGTCAGGTCACGCGATTCAGCAGATAGAGAAGATGGTAGGGGATTTGGGATGAATGCAGCGGTGAAATCAGAAGTAATGGATTGGGCGAAATTTACTGTTGAAGAGTGGCTTAAGCAGTATGGGGCATACATCCAGATATCACGTATGAAGTCAGGTAATGAACCAGATTCCCTAAGAGTCAATCAGATCTACTGGCTGATCTGTGAAAATAACAAAGGGATTGCACCACGTAAGGATCAAGTCATTTGTCAAATTAATGATTTTGAAGCTGAACAGGTGAGGAAGTTGATTGTAGATTTTAATAAGTCGAGTTCGGTTTGTGAGTCAGGTAAGCGTGCGGTTCAATTGTTTGTAGAGCGTAATATACGTGGACTATCTGACCGCAGAATGGAAGATGAGTTTAAATTGGGTCGAAATGTTCTGCGAAATATGATCTATGCGGGTAAGTTTTACTTGGCTGGACATGATAAGCGATTAAGAATCGAATAGTATTTGACTGGCATGCCACGATATGGCATATTTCGTTTATAGTGCACGAAGTATGTAAGTTGCACAGTTAAGAAGCTCGCCAAATGGCGAGCTTTTTTAATATTGTAGATGGTATAGTGGGTTACTAATTTAGTAATTTGTTTTATGTCAGATTTTTATAAATACCGATACACTCAAATAAGTATATTTGGCTCATTACCAACCCACAAAGTACTTGTAAGTAACGTTTCTAATAAAGCAAAATTGGTATTTGCCGATAATACTTTTATATATGGCTCAATTTCTGATTGGAGGTTACGTAATTCAGATTTTGATTCTCGAGCATCAACATGGTTAGAAGAGCCAACGGCTTTTTTAGAAGATGAGAGAAGAAGATTGAAGCTTTATCAGGCTTCTCATCTATTGTTTAAGACTGAAACCAATATGGGTTAAGAGGCTTGATTAATCTAATTCCCTCTGTAAGCGATTATATTTCTAATAACATTTGCTTTGATGCTGCTTATGACGTATAAAGCTAACTCGTTGATGCGGGATGGAGCAGTCTGGTAGCTCGTCGGGCTCATAACCCGAAGGTCGTTGGTTCAAATCCAGCTCCCGCTACCAACGAAAAGATTCAAAGTTTATAAACCAGTCTCTCTAGACTGGTTTTTTTTATAGTCACTTTATTAATTCATAAGACAACTAAATTTAAGGACTCACAGAAATGTGGGTTTTTTTGTGCAATTTGATGTGTTAAATTAGATTTAAGGCGGTAACTGCCGATGTGGGTCAGTTTAGCAAGTTCATCTTGTGACACTCCCGCCGTTGGAAATGTTACTATGAAGAAGCTCATCGAAAGGTGAGCTTTTTTGTTGCTAAAAGAAGAGTCTAGGAAATTCGGAATAGATACAGGTTTGTTTAATTCTAAGATATACTAAGAGGGTTAGTGGGTATAAGAATTGAGATCAAAGAAATGAGCAAAAAATATTTACTCTGGAATAACAAGGGTGGGGTTGGAAAAACATTTTTATCTTATATGTTGGCTGTTGAATATGCAATTAATAACCCAGATGAGGATATTGTTGTAATTGATGCCTGTCCCCAAACAAATGTCTCTGAGATGATTCTTGGTGGTAATGGTAAGGGGGCTGCTATAGTTAATGAATTTAGCGAGAAAAATAGAACAATTGCTGGCTATATAAAAGAAAGATTTAATACTAAACAATCATCAAAACTAGGAAATGAATCTTCTTATTTTATTCAGGCTTCAAAGCATAATTCTAAAATGCCAGAGAACTTATACATTCTTCCTGGTGATATGGATTTGGATATTTGCTCAAAAATTATTAACCATCTAGGCATTAGCCCAATACGACACGCATGGAAAATTAGTCGCACTTTAATTGATGATTTAATCACCTCTTTTGAGTTGCAACAAGAACCTACTGGTAGAGAACAAGTATTTTTTATTGATTGTAATCCAAGTTTTTCCAACTATACAGAAAATGCAATTATTGCTGCTAATAGGATTATTGTACCCTGTACAGCAGATGCAGCCTCTATTCGTGGTATTAAAAACTTATTTAAACTTATTTTTAATATTTCAATTGATAATCAGACAATTAGTGATGAGTTTGAGGACTTCTATCAAGATACACAAAAGAGTGGTTTAGAGTTACCTAAAATACATCTTTTCGTTCAAAATAGATCTCGTTCAAATACTAGAGATGTAGCTCAAGCATTCCAGTCACATGCTGAAGAGATTAATCGTTTAGTGCAAGAAGAGGTAGTCCAGAAGTATAAAGGAGTTCTTACTGATAAATATTTAGATGAAAGAGTGATCAATATTAAAGATGGTAATACCTTAGCTTCAATTATCAATCATGAGGGATGCCCTTTAAGCTCATTACAGTCTAAGAGGTACTCAATTTATGGTAAATCAACTCAGGCAAATCAAAAACAGATAAATGCCTTGCAGAGTGACATAAATGATCTTGTTCGTTTAATTTAGTATCAAGTATTCTAGAGTTTAGATATCATTTCTTCTTGTCTTAATATGAAGATTATATTGAAATTTAAAAGCTCGCCAAATGGTGGGCTTTTTTTGTACTAATAGATGTGATAAATTATATTTAAGGCGGTAACTGCCGATGTGGGTCAGTCGCTCAAGTTCATCTTGTGCCACTCCCGCCGTTGGAAATGTTACTATGAAGAAGCTCATCGAAAGGTGGGCTTTTTTATTGCTTAAAATTTATTACATGAAAAGAAAGAAACCTAAAACCAACACTAAAAAACAGATTCTAAATCTTATCTATACTTTATTGTGGAAGGCTCGGTGCTATATTAGCTCTGCGCCACCAAGAAGACGCATGTAATACGAAGACACTGTTTATTGTTTACATCACGAGCCCGTTTATTTAACAAAGGTAAGCGGGCTTCTTATTATAAGATTATAAGGAGAAAGATATGCTCCGATTTATATTCTGTTTTTTTTCTCTACATGGCGTGACTGAGATAGGCGACGACAAGAAAGAATATCAAGTCTGTTTAAAAGAGTTTGAGCAGTAGTTGATCAACCAAAACGTCATATCATCATACTGAAATATTTGAGTAATATCTTTGCTCTGCAAATAAAAATGAAGATATAGCGCAAATCTAGTCTGCTTAATTTGGGAGAGTTAAGCAGGCTTTTTTATTCCTAAATCACCGGACGTATTACGGTACATAAGACCTCGCCTAGATAACGAACTTGGCGGGGTTTTTCTTTTCTTATTGGTGGTATCCATGACAGACAAAGTACAAGCTAAACAAGACTTAGAATTTTGCAGTGCTGAGTTGTCTAAGTATCAGAACCTCACTCGATCTGGTTTGACACGTAATGAGCTGCTGGCAATCGATGGCATCATGATTAAGTTGAAAGAGCGTATTAGGAATTTGCGCTTTGCATTGTATGCGTAATACAAAGCGACTCGCAGCAATCAGAAAGCTGCTATGCATCAGGTGCGGTAATCCACACAGTCAAGCTGCTCATTCAAATAGTGTCGCATGGCAAGGGTAAAGGTATTAAAGCAGATGATTCGTTTACAGTGTCGTTATGCTATTCCTGTCATTTTCAGTTCGATACGCTCCAATTGGATAACTGGATAGAAAGTGAGGCAATGTTTTAACAAAGGTTATTGAAGACTCAGCGGATGTTGGTGATTAAAGATGATATTATATTTTGCTTTCACTTAAGCAGAAGAAGATGGCTAAGAAGAAAGTAAACCCCAAATGGTTTAGACATGAAGCATTACATACTACGAGTGTTGCTGTTGAATTTGTGAATGACCACCTTGCCAATCATCAATATTATCATCAAAAAATAAATCCTAAGTTTAACAAAAAGATTGATGATGCTCTTGAGGCACTAATGGAGGCATATCAGCTATGCAATCAAGAAAATGAAGTTAAAAAGAAAATGAAAACTAATCATTAACCAAGCCACCTTAGGGTGGTTTTTTAATGTGTGCAGATTATGGATCCAAAACTCTATAAACGCTTAACAGCGAAAGGCCCAGTTAAGAATAAACCTCGTAATAGGCCACTACCTAAAGCTGGTGAGAAATACCTAGAAGTCTTCAAACGATTGAAAGAGATCCTTGATCGGATGGAAATCAAGTATGAAGAATACTTTCATTTTAAAAGTACGAAGCATTGGCGTTTCGATCTACACCTTATTGAATATCGAATACTGATTGAAATTGTTGGTGGTCCTTGGTCAGGTGGAAGAAAAGGCAAACTTGCTACAAAATCCTGGAGCATAGATCGTTATGACCATGCTGAAGAAATGGGTTATCGCTATCAACGTTTTGAAGCCAATGATATCAACATGGGGCGTGCTACTAAGTGGCTTAGAAATTTAAAGGCATCTTATGGAACAGTTCAGACCATTCCCACCGAGCGATCTGATCGATCAGGCTGAGGAAGAGGAAGCTATTCGCTTGGCACCTGCGCCAGAGCTTAAAGAATGGGTCGTTAATAATTGGCTCACTCTCGGTGGTCAGCTGCATAACCCGGATCATGACCATATTGCTGAATTACTGCATGACAATGAAGAGTTTCTTGCATTCGCCTGGGCTTCATCTGCCGCCGTAGCAAAAAAACGTATGGTACTGGGTCAATGTGAAAAGGTCATGTTTAACCAGGGCGGCTGGAAGAAAGCACGTCAGGAACAACAGATGCGAGATTGGTTTGGATTTGTACCTCAATACTTAATCACTGTAGATGCTACTTATTGCGAACAAGCCTCAGATCGTGAGTTCTGCCGCTTGATTGAACATGAACTGTATCACATCGGTGTAGAGCGTGATGCTGATGGTGAAATCATTTATAGCGATATGACCGGACTGCCTAAGCATTATTTGGCGGGCCATGACGTTGAAGTGTTCTTTGGTGAGACCAGACGATGGGGTGCAGACGAGTCTGTTAAGCGACTTCTGGAAATTGCCAAGAATGCGCCGTTTGTATCTGAAACGAATATTGCAGCATGTTGTGGGAACTGTGTTATCGGCTAATTTTTTTGCCCACTTTCCTTGACGTACCTTGACGGATGGAGAGAGATGGCATCACTAAATAAAAAGCAAAAATACTTTATTGTACGGTCACTTGCAGTATTTAATACCCCTCAAGAAACTGTAATGCTCGTCAAGGAAGAATTTGACTTAGAGGTCTCCAGACAGCAAGTTGAAACCTATGACCCAACTAAGCGAGCTGGTAAAGATTTAAGTACTGAATTGAAATCTGAATTTGAAGTTGCTCGTAAAGAATTTTTAGATACCCCTCAGAACATTCCAATAGCGAATTTGTCTGTTCGTTTACAGCGTTTAGAAAATCAATATCAAAAGCATGGCAAGAATCGAGTAGCTGCATTAAGTATCTTGAAGCAGGCTGCCGAAGATATGGGTGGTAAATATACCAATCGTCAAGAGATTACTGGTAAGGACGGCGAAGCATTACAGACCACCGTCGTTCATGCTACTCAGGAACAAGTTGAAGCTGCAGTAAAGAAGGCCCAAGAGGAATATTAAATGGATCTGCAAACACAGGTTGAAAAGAAGCTGTGTGAAGATGAGCATTTATATTTCACCCGGCGATTCTTTAAGCCCCGTATGGGTTTTAAATTTACGGTGAACTGGCACCATGTTTACATCTCATGGATTATTGATCAGGTCATTGCTGGTGAGATTGCGAACGTCGTTATCAACGTTCCACCAGGCGCGGGTAAAACTGAACTGACCACCAACCTGATTCCACGCGGCTTAGCCTTAAATGCCCGTTCCCGGTTTCTGTATTTGTCATTCTCCCAATCATTGGTTGAGGGAGTATCAGATACGGCGCGTGACATCGTGAAGTCGAAAGACTATCGCCAAATGTGGGATTTGACAGTATCCAACAGTACTGATTCAAAGAAAGAATGGAAGATTACGGTTGAGGACTATGACGTTGGCCATGTCTATGTGGCTTCCATGGGTGGGCAGGTCACAGGACGGCGGGCAGGTACACTGGCGGATGATGGCTTTACTGGCTGTATCATCATTGATGACCCGTTAAAGCCCGAAGATGCTTTCAGTAAGATCAAGCGGGATGCCGCGAATCGTAAGTTACTGAACACGGTGAACTCACGTAAAGCCAAGTCTGATACACCTATTATCATGATCATGCAGCGCCTTCACACTGAGGATCCAACCAATTTCGTCATGACAGGCAATTTACCTGGTGAATGGACCCAAATATCTATCCCGGCACTGATTGATGATAAGTACATTTCAACGCTACCAGAACATATTCAAAAGCTAGTGCCGCGAGATAGCGAGCGTGATGAGCATGGTCGCCAAAGTTACTGGCCAAAGAAAGAATCACTGCAATCCTTACTGCAGCTAGAAAAGGGCGGTAAGGACAAAGAAGGTGCCACAGTATCCCGCTATACATTCTCAAGTCAGTACATGCAGCAACCTAAGAAATTAGGCGGTGACCTGATTAAGTCTGAATGGTTTGGATTCTATAAAGAGTACCCAGAACTTCAATGGCGCGCTGTCCTTGTAGATACGGCGCAGAAAACCAAAGAGCACAATGATTACTCAGTATTCCTGCTTGTAGGCATGGGTATAGATGGCAAGTTGTACTTACTGGATCTCTTACGCGGCAAATGGGAAGCACCAGAATTAAATCGTCAAGCTAAAGCATTTTTAGATAAGCACAAGGAATACACCTGGCACACCAAGCCTATTCGCTACATGAAAGTAGAGGATAAAGCGTCAGGTACCCAGTTGATCCAGACACTAGGAACTTACTCCGGTGTCGCCGTCATACCAGTACAGCGTAATACAGACAAGCTATCCCGGTTTATGGATGTGCAGGTCCATCTTGAAGCGAATTACAAGGATAAGCCTGAAGATCGTTTTGTGATGGTACCTAAAGATGCTCACTGGGTTGGTGAATTCTTTGAAGAGTGTGAGGCATTCAATGCTGCATTTACCCACGATCATGACGACCAAGTGGATACGCTCATTGATGCGATTGAAGACGCAGTAATTGCGATTAATTACAGCCCTCCGGCTGCATAAGGTTGAGTTATGTCTAAGAAAAGAAAGAAGCCTGAGAATGCAAAACCTGAAGCTGGTGCACTATATTCTCATGAGGCCGAACAGGCCTTAATCAGTTATCTAACTAAAATGCCAGACGGCGATGAAGTACTTCGAAAAGCTGGTGTCACACGTCCACGATTGAAAGTTATGATGTATGACGATGAGATTTATCAGGCCGTAGAAAAACGCCAGGATAAACTTGAGAGTGCGCCGTGGCGAATAGAGCCGATAGACCGCCCAGAGTCAAAAATCATCATGGAGCATTTGCGCGAATGGTGGTCTGAGATTCTGCTGGGTACCCAGAATGCCCGCTGGTATGGGTATTCAGTTTTAGAAGCGATTTACAGTAAGCCTGAAGAGCCATGTATGCATATCGAAGGTAATACCATTATGCCGTTTATAGGCTTTAAGTGGATTGGTGAAAAGCCAATGCAATGGTATGAGCCTAAGAATGATGGTCGCCTTATTTTATTGGAAAACTACAATACGGCTAGGAAAGATCAAGAAGTTGATCAGCGGTTTAAGCATTTCCTAACGCGCTGTAAACCTACTTTTGAAAATCCTTATGGTGAAGCGCTCCTAAGCCGTTTGTATTGGGTCTGGTTCTTCAAAACTTCAGGGTTTAAATTCTGGGCCAAGTTTGTTGAAAAGTTTGGTTTGCCAATGCTGGTTGGTAAAACAGCAGGTAAAACGACTGATATGCGTGATGCATTGCTTAGAGCTCATGCTAGTTCAGTGATTGCGTTAAGTGGTACAGATTCGGTTGAAATTCAAACTGCCAATACTAATGGCAATGCATCCCAGACATTTGAAGTCTTTGATAAGAATTTGGAGCGCCGTATTCAAAAAGTCATCCTTGGCCAGACTCTCACATCTGGTACTGATGGCTCTGGATCTCGTGCCTTGGGTGATGTGCATCTTGAGGTTCAAAACTCAAAGTATAAAGCCGATGTCCGGATGATCATGCCAACGATCCAGGCAATTATTAATGCGCTATGCGATATCAATGGTTGGGAACGTCACCGGGTCATCATTGGTGAAGAGAAGTCACTGGAAGAACCTAAAGCAGATCGTGATGTGAAGTTGAAAAATGCTGGTGCAGTCTTAACGCCGCAATACTTTAAGCGAGAGTACGGATTAGAAGAGGGTGATGTAATTGAGCAGGTTCAAACAGGTTTTAATCAGTTCACCGCTTTACCACGTCAGGCATTTAGCTTTAAAGCATCAGTAAACAAGCTTTCACCAGAGCAGCAGGAAGTTGAAGAACTGACTGATAGTCAGGGTGAATTGCAGTTACTGAAACCTGATCAGGTCAAGGAGTTAGTATTCAAATCTGATAGTCCTGAAAGTCTGGCTTATAACCTGATGCAATTAATACCTAGCGCAACACAAACTCAGTTTACGGCCAATCTAGATCAGGCCTTGTATGCAGCGGATGTACTGGGGTATGTGACCGCTCAAAATGGGAAGTAAGTTATGCAACCAGTTACCTTCCTTGAGGCACTTCAATACGCTCACAGCAAAAAGATCGTGTTACCTGATGAGTTCTATTCAATGGATCTAAAGACCCGGCAGATGGCAACCACAGTTAGCTTTCTATCGAGTCTTGAGCAAATTGAGACTGTCATCAAGGCGGTGAATAAATCCATTGCCGAGGGCGGTACCTTCAAAGATTTTCAGAAACTCATTGAAGAATCTGAAATCATTTTGCCAAAGCACTACCTGGATAATGTATTTCGTACCAATATCCAGAATGCGTACGGTCATGGCCGGTGGCAACAACAGCAAAAAAATAAGGCCAAACGACAATATCTGATGTATTCAGCTATCAATGATAGTCGAGTGCGTCCGAGTCATTTGGCTTTGAACCGGATCGTATTGCCGATTGATCATCCATTTTGGCTAACCCATTACCCGCCGTTGGGCTTTCGTTGTCGCTGCACCGTGATTGCCTTAACCGAGAAGCAGGCATTGAAATACGGTATTACACCAGATGATAAGTTGCCTGAGGTAGCTGAAGCCTTAGATTGGAGTTCTCATCCATTGCAGTTCGGCGAGCTTGAATCACTGGTGGATAAAAAGATCAGTGCTTCAAGTCTGGATAAGGAATATCTCTTGGAGCAGAAAGAGGTCATCAAGGCTGAATGGATGGCGAGTAAAAAGCTCACCAGTCTATTTGCTCCGATGGATGATAAAACTCGGGATCTATTCGATACGGTGGCCAATACAGTAATTCCACTTGATCCAAGTATTCGGCCAAGTGCGATTCGCACCTTTCTGGATTATGTACAAGGAAATGATGCCGCACTGTCTGGTTATTTAAACTCTGCTGAAAGCTCACTGGCTGATGATGTGCTTAAGCGCTGGCTTAGTACCGATATGGCAGCGATTCAAGCTGTGGCAAGCAATACGGCTCCAACCGTGGTGGGTACTGCAACACTTCAACAAGTAGCGGCTTATCAGGTTGGGCAAACTGTCCAGTTGAGTGCGCCGTTTCTGATGGCTGATGCAGCCTCAGACATCGTGATTAAGATTGAAAATGGTAAAGGGCTCGGTATTGATCTGGATATGTTGAATGCTGGTAACGGCGTTTTGATACCAATGGGATTATCTTTTGAAGTGGTGTCGATTGAAGCGATCGAAGGGCAGATGGTTTACATCTTAAGAAATAAAAAATCGAGCTAGATTTGTAAATAAAAAAAGAGTGATGAATTGGAAAATTCGCCACTCTTTGATAAATGGTTTTATAGC
Organism: Acinetobacter sp. SFA; assembly: GCF_001647535.1. Classification (NCBI taxonomy): domain Bacteria; kingdom Pseudomonadati; phylum Pseudomonadota; class Gammaproteobacteria; order Moraxellales; family Moraxellaceae; genus Acinetobacter; species Acinetobacter sp. SFA. Next base: position 52,503 of record NZ_LSZI01000012.1, read on the forward strand.
AAATTTATTGTAGTTTATCTGTTTTATATTTGTTTAAATTTTGTGTTTTTATGATTTGAAATAAACTTAATTCTGTACTTGAATGTGTGAAACATTAAGAGGTAAGCACATGAAAGCTTTAGAATATTTTTCAAAGGTTATTGAGTTAATCACACCTGAGTATGCAAGAAAGATTCATCAAAAGAGATGTGAGCGATTAAAAAATTTTTTCGAGGAACGACAATTAATTCTAGAATCTTCACTTTCAGAGCGAGAAAAAAATATTCAACTAAATGCAGCAGTTTCTGCACTGACGGGGGCGAGCTTTTCGAACATTGAAGAGTTTAATTTTTTTCTAGAGCAATTTGACCCAAATAACTTTGAAAATGATTATTTAGCTTTTGCTAGAAATAGAATGACATATGAAATTGTTGATAATCAGCATGGCTTTAAAATTATTAAATCTATATCGAAGCAATTTTGGTTAATGCATTTTTTACACTTTTTTATGCTTTCTATGTTTTTACTTGTTCCTTTGGCTTTGTTAATTAACTTTCATGCTTACATTGAAGCATTCAAAGTAGATTTAAATGTTCCAGAAAGTATTACCTCATTAGGAATATGGATTGCGATTTTAATATGTTTTTTAACTTTAATAAAAATTTTCTATGAATGGGCCTGTTGGAATGATTTCAACAAGCTAATTAAGAAAAAATATCGTTGATCTTTGTGAAATCTAAAACCCGCTAAAGCGGGTTTTTTTTATGGAGCATGAAAATGCCAGATCCAAATGAAGAACGGCTGAAGTATTTATTCAATGCTTCGGCAATTGAGGTGCCAAAAGCTGAAGAAGGGCAGAAGCGGAAATTTAAAGGCACTGCCTATGCCGGTGGTCGTGTAGATGGTCACTGGTACTGGGGGCGCTCCGGCGTGGTCTTTGATCTTGATGGGATCGAGATTGATAAGCCGACAGCCTTACTTGAAGAACACTTTGGTTCAAGTCGAATTGGTGTTGTTCAAACAGTAGATACCAACGGAAAGATTGATGTATCAGGTGACTTTCTTACGAATGCCAAGGCACAGGAAATTGTTCAAGATTCCGATGATGGCTTCCCGTTCCAGATGTCGATGATGATTGATCCGGGATCTATTGAAGAAGTCTCACAAGGCAAGACAGTCACTGTGAATGGTCAGTCGTTTGAAGGTCCAATCACCATCTTCCGTCAAAACCGTATCCGTGAATTTACGATCTGCTCAACCGGTGCTGATCGCAATACATCAATTAAAGCCTTCTCGGGCAAAGCCAATCCACACCCAACCAAAGAGGACACAGACGTGACCGAATTAGAAAAAGCACAACAGGCCAAAGAGCAGGCAGAGCGTGAGCGTGATGAAGCACTGGCTGAACTTAAACAATTCAAAGCGCAAAAACGTGCTGATGAAATTGCAGCTTTAGAAACTGAGCTGAAAACCCAGTTCAGTGCTGAAGATAAAACGGCTTATACCAATATGGATGACTCAGTTTTTACCTTTACTGCTAAGCAGCTTCGTCAATTCTCGGCAGGCAATACACAACCGCCAGCTGGACAACAGCAACAACAAACACCAAGTGTGAATCCCGCATTTGCTCACCTGTTTAGCCATCAAGCTAATCCAGGGCAAGGTGGTCAGTCAAACAACAATGACACTCACAAATTCACTTCAGGTGCACAAGCATTTGCAGAACAAAAGGGGAAATAATTCATGACTATTCGTTATGTACCACCTATTTCAGTCACTTCAAAACGGCTGATCCTGGACAATGAAAAGTTACGTCGTGCCAATGCCAAGGTGCCAACCGCCACAGCATTTAAATACGGTGATCTATTAACACTGTCAGATACCAATGTGTTGTCTCATGCTACTGATGAAAAAACATGGGATGTGATCTGTGGCCAGGATGTCACAGCAGCTGAAGCTACGATTAAGGCCGCTGACGGAATTGAAATCCCGGTGTATTACGGCGGGGGGTTCAGTATCGAAGCTGTCTCACTTAATGGAACTTTGCTCACCACTGCTCAATACGATGCAGCGCGTGCACAGGCAACTAAAAACAAAATCGAACTTTCTAAGGTGTAATTAACATGCCACAGTCTTTTAATCTTGAGGGCACTCCGCTCGAACTGCTTGATGTAGGTGAACTCGCACTGATTCACTCGAATTACCGTCCGATGGATACCTGGCTTTTAGACAAGCTTTTCCCGAACCGCCCGTTATTTACCCGTGATGACGTGCCTTTAGCTGAACTTTCTACTGAACATGATTTGGCACCACTGGTATCACCGCAACAGCCCGGTAAGCCATTTGATACCACACAATCTGGTGAAGTACGTCATGTAAAACCAGCCTACTACAAGCCAAAAAATCAGGTTACTCCGGCCGAAACTTTTGAAATTGCCCTGCTTGAGCGTCTGCGTACTGCAGGTATTATTTCTACTGGCAATCAGCAGCTATCCGATCAGGAAAAAATGATCATTTCTCAGATCGCCGTTATGAAGCGCAACCACGATGCAATTGATAACTCGGTCCTCATGATGGCAATTGATTTACTGAAAAACGGTAAATATGCGCTTCATTCTGATGATTATGAATACAACCTAGTGGATTACCGTCGTGATGCATCTTTGACATATACGCCGTTGACCAAATGGAATGAAGTAGGTGCCAAGCCAGTAACTGATATCCGCACTATGCTTGAGCGTCAATTGGTGGCTGATGGTGGTGAAGCTAAGCTGTCTGTTATGTCTGGTTTGGTTTGGGCAGCTCTTTGGAACAATGACGAGTTCAAAAAAGAATTCATCACACCGTATGCGGGTATTTCTGTTCCAGTGAATCCAAGTTTTGGTGTAAAAGAGTCAGCAACCTTCAAAGGAACCTTTGATGGAATCGAATTCTGGGTATATGACGCAACTTACCGCAACAAGGGGCAAGTAAAGCGCTTTATTCCTAAGGATTACTTCTCATTGATCTCTGATACCAATGGCTCGGTAGCTCAATGCAAGATTAAAAATGTGCTGGCCAACGGCCTTGCTCAGCAGTACTTTGACCGTCAATGGTATAGCGAAGACCCAAGCGGCATCATGCTGATGACCGAATCAGCTCCACTAGTTGTGCCGTCTAACAAGAACGGTGTCGTTGGTGGTACTGGCTTTATCACTCTATAAGGAGCAAGACATGCCGAAGTACACAGCAAAACAATCCATCGGGCATTTTATGCCAGGTGATGAAATCAAAGGGCTTGAAGCTAAACAACTTCAGGCCCTTTTATCATCTGGGGCTATTGAAGAATATCAAGAGCTGGAAGAGCCTAAGGCAGACAACACCGCTGCTCGCCTGGCTGAGCTTGAAAAGGCCAATATTGATCTGACGAAAGCCAACACTGATCTTGAAGCTGCGAAAACGAAGGCTGAGAAAGAAGTGGATGAGCTAAAAGCAAAGGTGGCTGAACTGGAAAAGGCCAAGCCTGCTACAAAACCTAAAGCAGACCCAAAGCCTGCTGACGAAAACAAGTAGGTGATCTATGTACGCGACTAAAGCTGATTTAGTCGCTCGATTTGGTGAAAACGTACTTAACCTTGCGCTCATGTTTCCTGCTGATGTTTCAGATCCATTAGAAATTTCTTTGCAGGATGCTTGTGAGGAGGTGGACGGATATCTAGCAGTACGTTACCCATTGCCCTTGCCAAATGTGCCTAATAATTTGAAGCGACTAGTGTGTGATATAGCACGTTATAAACTCCATTTTGAAGCAGCGCCTGAGGCAGTTGAACTGCGCTACAAGATGGCGATAGATTTCTTAAAGGGTGTACGGGATGGCAAAAACTCACTGGCAATTCTAGATACCAGTAACCAAATCAGCGACGACCAACCCAAAGGTAGACCATCAACAGCACCCATCGGAACAAGTTATACGGGTGGTGTATTTGGTGATGCCATTTTAGACATGATGCCCAGTATGAAGTGAGGTGTTTATGGCTTTCGCAATAACCATTCAAGCCGATAGCTCACCTATTGAAGTAGTGCTTAAACAATTAGGTAACTTTGATTCGCTGAAGAATCAGTTGTTTGATGAGATTGGTGCTGGGCTTGTGAATAGTACTCAGCATCGGTTTTTAACCGGTACTGGTGTGGATGGAAATCCATGGAAGATTTCATGGCGTGCACGCATGCAAGGCGGTGAAACGTTGCGTGATACTGGGCGTTTGATGAATTCCTACACATACAATGTGCTTAGCAATGGTGTGGAAGTTGGTACAAACGTTGAATACGCCCCTCATCTTCATTTTGGAGCAACCATCCTGCCCAAGAATGGCCAGTACATTACTTTTGCAGTGGGTGGTCAATATCGGAAAGTTAAGCAGTCAGTTTTACCACCTCGAACACAGTTAGGGATCAATGCAGAAGATGAAGCCATGGTTTTAGATATTGTGGGGAGTTTTATAGATGAGCACTTTCTTCGCGGTACGTGATGAGATTGCAGAAAAGCTGAAAGAGATTCCAGAATTTCTAAAGATCTATACGCCGTTGAATTCAGTCAGCGTAACAGAGATGTCACAAGTCACGCCGTCAGCACATGTCAATTTTGTCCGTATCGATAAAAAAGCCAGTGCAGGTCGTGGAAGTGTTAATCAGATCGGTCAGCAATGGGCGGTCACGGTGGCCTGTCGCAATGCTCAATCTCAGATGACTGATGGTCGGGCGGTAAGTGATGAAGCAGGACTATTAACAGAGAAAGTAATTCAGTTGCTTTCAGGCTGGCAGCCTCAAGCATCACGTACAGCATTAGAGTTTATTTCAGTTCGAGATGGGTATAGTCCAGGCTTTGCATATATCACGATTATCTTTGAATCACAAAAATTCATTTAGGAGCCAGTCATGGCAAAACAATACAAAGCATTACAGCCTGTCGGTCGCTTTCAAAAAGGCGATGTCGTTGGTGGGCTGGATGATGCACAAATCCAAGATTTATTGCAGCGCGGAGTGATTGTAGAAGTAAAGCAAGCACAAAAAGCTACAGCAACAACTAAAACAGAAAAAGAGGTGAAAGCAGATGTCTAATAAACCAGATTTAATCTCGCTTCAAGGTCAGCTATTTTTAGCAAAAATGATCAATGGCCAACCTTCTGCACTTTTACCAATTGGTAATACGCCAGAGCTTCAATTACAGATCAGTTCTGAAACAACAGATCACTATGAATCGAAGACCGGATTGCGTGCTAAAGATGCAGTGTTGCGCAAGCAAACGGGCGTAAAAATCAGCGGCACACTGGAAGAAGTCACTAAAGAAAATCTTGCAATGGTGTTGAGCGGGAAAACAATAGAAATTCCTGAATCAACAGTTCCAGAGTCAATCATTGGCGCAGTTAAGGCTGGTGAAATGATTGACCTCGGAATTCGCAATTTATCTGATGTTGAGTTTAAAGGGCCATCAGACGCAGCAATTACTGCAGATAAATACATTTTGGATTCAGTATTTGGTACGGTTATTTTTAGTGAAGCCATTACTGATGTGAAATGGACAGGAAAATCTGGAGCTATCACCCGGACCACAGTTGCTACAAATTTGGGGGAGGAATACCGTTTTTTCTTCAAAGGCGTGGACACTTATCAGGGTGATAAAATCGCAGTTACACTTTGGCGTCTTGAGCTTTCCCCAGATACGGAGTTTGATTTGATTCATGAAGATTTTGCAAGTTACAGTATTGAAGGTGAATGCTTGGCTGATATCACGAAAGCGCATGATACTGAACTTAGTATCTTTGGTCATATTGAGCGTTTTAAGGTAGCAGCATAACCCACACAGGCACAAAGAATTCCACGGCGCATTAGCGTCTTTTTTTGTGCCTATTATTTGTGAAATTTTCATTAGAACTCAAGAAAATTAAGAGTGCATATTTAGTAGTTTTTTTACACATAAGTTGATAACTTACACCTGATTTTTGTGAGGATAATAATGTGAAGAAAATTTTACTAATTAGTATAATGGGGTTAGGACTATTGGGCTGTGGAGGTGGAGGTTCATCTGATACCTCTTATAATGAAAAGCCCGCTAATAGTGGTATCAACAGTAAAAATTTTGACAGCTTTACTACATTCAATTGGAAATCAATCCAATTTAAAACTGGTTTTGTTGAAATTATTAAAAATATGCGAAATTCAAATATTTTATATACTAATTATCAGAAATTAGAGCCTGACAATATTGAGCTATATAAACGACATATTTTGAGTAAAGACGGGTTATACAGACCTGATCCAATGAACTACCAATTAGGGTATAGAACATATAATATTAATTATGTTTCTAAAGATGGAAATGTTTTTAGTAAAACGCCATATAGTTTAAACCAATTAAAAGATCTTCAAATTCAAGAACAAGGACAGTGGATTACGCTTGATAACATTACAGTAAGTGATAGAACAGCTGTCTACTGGAATATTCTTGCAGATCAGTTGCCATCAAGTGTTTGGTTTGATAAAGGTGAGCGTGGCACCCAATTTAAAAAATTCTTAGCACTATCTAAAGTTACAAGGTTTCCTTCTGGAGCTAAGTGTTTTAAGTCTGAAAAGACAACTTATTCAATGCCATTTTTTGTGATCACTGAAATCGGTTCAAGTGCTTATGTGAATGGTCAAAATGTTAAAACATTTGATGAGTTCTTGAAAGCAGCCGGTACTAATAAGGTAAGCGGGACATGGGGCGGTGTATCTTGGGCTTATTTAAAAAAATATGATCAACCTGAATATTACGTTGCAGATATTGTGGCAAATATTGATGGTAAGCTGAGTGTTGGTTATTGGGAGAAGGATCCAAATACTACATTGCAAAAAACATTGAAAGAATATGAAAATCTGCTCCAGCAACCATATGTTAGTCAGGAAGATCGTATTTCTTTTAATGCAGCAATAGAAGAGGTTAAGTATGAATGTACATATTTCAATGATATTGCCGCAAATACTATTGAGAAACTGATTGATCAAAGTATCTAAAATTAAAAAATAAATAATTTTATATTGAGCCCTGATGGGATAACCATCAGGGTTTTTTTGTCATTAAAATCTAATTTGAGACATCATCATGAATGATTTTTTCCTAGCAACGAATCGAAGCATCAGAATTAATGATATTGAAGTACGTCAGATCCAGATGAAAGATTTCGATACCTGGGCAATGCATGCTGAAGTATTGAAGAACTTCATTAAAGACCAAAATCATTCAGATGAGATTTTAAATACTTTATTCCAGGCTCATGGCGTTCAAGTCATTTCGACTATGTCATGCGTCACCGATCTGGACCATGAATCACTGGTAGAACTTGCTGCTGATGAGCAGGGATTTAAAGATCTACTTAAAGCGGTGCTTCTCGTTAATCAAGCTTATTTCAAATATGAAAAGCCTAAACGTGGAGTGAATAAACAAGATAAGGACTCCTCCTGGTTTGATTCATTCCAGTTTCTGGTATCAATGGGCCATCAACATAGTGAAATCATGGAAATGACTTACGGCGCATTTCAGAACTACGTTAAGGCAGCAAACAAGCTATATAAGCAGGGAATCTTCAATAACGCCGTTGCAGCGCGTGTAGCTCAATCAGACAAGAAAGGCTTTGAGTCATTCAAGAAAGAAATGGTTTCTGATTGATCAAGTAGAACCCTAAAGTTATGATGGAAAAATAATAATTTAGGGGATTGTAGTGGCTATAAAATTTTGTAAATCGTGTAAAAAGCCAATGAGGCCTACTGATACTCATTGCAAAACATGCGGCAAGGAATACAAAAACAGCCCTATGATAATCGTTGTTATTGTTGCAGCAATTATTACTATTTGTATTGCGGCATATTTCTTTATTAATAACAAGAATTCTGGCTCTATAGATGTTGTAGACACATCTGTACCAGTAAATGAAAACAAACCTCTTGTTTCCAACTGGATACTTGATAGCGATACTGATCCTATTAGTGGCATTAATACTTATGCCGCTACTGTTCAGGCACTAGATTTTGATACTAAGACAAAGGTTAATTCCGAGTTTGCTGTGGCTTGTAGATCCAGCACAGGAATCACAAATGTTGTGATATCTGCGACCTATCCGGTAAAAACAGATAGCTTCACATCAGATGGTCCTATGGCTCGATATCGCATGAAGATAGATCAAAATGAGCCTCTAACCGGGGTGGCGCGTGCTGGAGGAAATAATACAGTTATTATTCTTGATGAGCGCCAATCCAAAGCTGTTATTGATCAGTTAAAATCAACCTCAAAGGTCCTTTTTCAGATGTCTAGTGTTAAAGATACATCTCTGACCTATGAGGCAGACCTAACTGGTGCTACAGATACAATTGAGAAGCTCAAGACAGACTGTATATCTAAGCCAGCAGCCAAATAGTTGGCCAGATCCACAAAAAAGTGCCGTAGATATTTGTAGTAACTAAAACTTAACCCCGCAATAGCGGGGTTTTTTATTGCCTAAAGCTTAGAGGTCAGCATGTCTGGTAAGAACTTAACATTTAAATTAATCATGGATGCCGACACCAAAGGCTTTGTTGGCAATATCAAGCAGTCTGAAGATACAGTTAAATCAGTATTCAACACAATTAAGCAAGAGTCTGATCGATTAAAACAAGCAACCACCGATGCCTCAAAGGAAATGGGTAATATCGTACCTAAAGGCACCAGTGAATTAGCAGATAAGCTTTCTCAGTCTCTAAATGCTGCTACAGGCATTATCAAAGATGCTGGTGACAATGCAAAATCTACAGCAGGGAATTTTACTGATTTTGGCAATAGAACCGAAAAAGCTTTAGGCCAACTTAAAGGGGATTTAGCTCAAGCCAAGCAAAACCTTGAAGCGTTTTCAAAAACTAAAGCTTCACCTGCAGATATTGAAAAAGCACAAGTCCAGGTTGATCAACTAGAAAAAGAAGTACAGCAAGCAGATCAGGCTTTTGATGGATTTCAGGCAGAAGTAGGCAAAGCCAATACAAGCCTAAAAGAAACGGATACAGCTGCTCAGACGGCGCAGAAGGGAATAGGGGTACTAAAAACCGGATTTACCGCCCTTATTGGGGTTATGGGTGGTATTGGTATTGGCTTGGGCCTTCGTGAATTAGCAGAGGCCGCGGATTCCTATACCAACCTTTCAGCTCGAATCAACATTGCAACCAGTGATGGTGGTAATTTTCAGCAAGCCATGGCTGGGGTGCACCAGGTTGCATTGATGACCAACTCAAGTCTGGATGCCTCCGCTGGTCTATTTACAAAGGTGAATGATACCGGTAAGCAAATGGGGATGACGCAACAGCAGAGTCTAGATCTGGTCAAAACCATCAACATGGCCATTCAGACTGGCGGCGGATCAGCAGCTGCAGCTGATGCAGCAATAACCCAATTCACGCAAGCATTACAATCTGGCGTACTCCGTGGCGATGAATTCAACTCGATCATGGAGCAGGCCCCGGGCATCTCTAAGGCCTTAGCCCAGTCATTAGGTGTTACCACTAGTGAATTGCGTAAGATGGCCGAGAATGGCGAACTATCTGCCGAGAAAGTCATTAAGGCCTTACACAGTCAATCAGCTGCAATTGAAGCTGATTACGCCAAGTTCCCAACCACTATTGGCAATGCCTTACAGCGAATCGCTACACAATGGCAGATCCTAATTGGCACGATGGACCAAGCAAACGGCGCATCAGCAACTGTGGCGCAATGGCTGGTGACTCTTGCTGACAATATGGACGTAGTGGAAACCATACTTGAAGATATTGGCGAAGGCTTTATCTGGGTAGGGGATCAGCTTAAGAAGATTGACCCGGCCACAATTGAGGCGTTTAAGGAGGCGTTAAGTACTGCTTATGAGGCGGTGAAGTCCTTAGTAACATCACTTGGTTCTATGTTTGGTACGACTGCCCAGGTGCTAGATACAGCACTATCTGCCATCTTTGATTTTAATAGTGGAATTGATGGATCTACTGACAAGACTAATGGCTTCACCAAGGCATTACAGGGCGCAAGCCTAACATTTGCTCTATTTAATGATGGCTTTAAAGGCATTGCTATTGTTGTGAATCTATTTGCTGGCGCTATGTATGAGGCAACCGGTGCATTCATGTACTGGAAGTCCAAGTTTATGCTTGGCGATGCAAAAGAGGCTGCCTTTAAAGAATTTCAGGATCTTACTGCAAGAGCCAAAGAACTTTATGGACAAGCGGATGATCTGGCGCTAAATCATGAGGTTCAAGTCAAAAAAGTATGGGAAGAGATTGGAAAAACCCAGGATGAAAAGAATCGTGAGGCGGTGGCTGGGAATACCGCAACTTTTGCAGAGCTATCCAAGCAAAATGATGAATTCACTCAAAAATCTAAGGATTTGGCAGCAGAACGTGCGGCCATCGATGCGCAGTTAAACCAAGCTCGCAAGGATGGCAATCAGTCGACCATTGATGCAATTATCCAGAAATCTAATGAGCTCGAGAGTCGTGAAAAGGAGCACGCTACCAATAAAACCTCATTAGATAAGGATATGCTGGCTTCTGCTCAGGCTTATGCCGAGGCCGCTATCAAAGCCAATGGCGGTGTCATGGATGGCGTGATGCAGGCCGATCTATTGACCAAAGGCTATATCGTCACCATTGATGAGGCTGGAAAGGTTAGTGTTCAGGCAAGCCAAAGTGCGGAACAGGCTGCCGAAAGTGCTGCTAAAAAAGAAGAATCCTTAAAGCTGGCCAAGGAGAATGTTAAGAAAGCCGATGAGGAATATCTGGCCTATCAGAAACAGGCTGCAGCTGAACGTGCACTTCTAGAACAGCAGATTGAACAAGCCAAGAAGTCTGGTGATTTAAATGCTTTGGCATCTGCACAAGCCTCAATTAATGCCATTAATGCCAAAGAAGCTGAGCTATCCCAAAACCGTGATTTACGTATAGCTGAATTAAATAAAGCCAATACTGGATCCGGCCAAGTGGCGGAAACGGCTTATTCAAGAGCATCTGCTGCTGCCAAGCTGTTTGGCGTGGATCTGGATGCATCCTTGAACAAGGTCTCCAAGTCATTCAATAGTTCTGGCAATGATTTAAATGACTTGAAGACTAGGCTGGAAGAGGCCGGTATTACCGGTAAACAAGCTGGTGATGTTCTTTACCAAGCATGGGAGGATTGGCTTAGTAAGGCCAGAAGCCAAGCGGAGATTGATGCAGCAAATGCCAAGATGCGTGAGTTTGAGGCCCAAGGGGTATTCTCAACCAAGCAGGTTGAACTCGGCATCATGGCTATCCGTAAGGCTAATGCTGAATTACCAGATGAATTGGATGAAACAGGGAAGGCCTTTGAACGTCTCGGGATTAAAACCAAGGAGCAATTAAAGCTTTCCGCTCAACAAGCCTTAATGGATTACAACACTATTCGAAATAGTGGCCAAGCTACCGCCGAAGGAATTGAACAAGCGCATAAAAAAGCAGCCCAAGCCGTAGCACTGTCTGGTGATGCGGGAGTCATAGCTGCATTTAATGCTGCGGATGCCACCCAAAAGCTTAAGGTTCAAATTGATGACACAGGTATTGCTGCCGTCAAATCCATGGATGACTGGGAGAAGGCCAATCATCGGGTCAGAGACTCTGCACATAGAATCGGTGATGGATTCCGTCATGCAGGCCAGATCGCACGGGAAGAGGCCAAAACTTCCACTGAGGCCTGGGCTGATGCAGTAAATAAAGCTAAAGGTGATTTCAATAAGGAAATGAAGCGACAGGGTGATACATTAAGCAAGGGCATTTATGGCTATGACTCCTACACCAGAGATGAAGTACTCTCCGAGCTGAAAAGTAAGGGGTATAGCGATAAAGAGGCTCAAAAACTGGCTGGTGATATCTGGTCTAAAGCGATGGCAGCTGATCGGGATGCCAAGGCTCAAGGACTGGGTAAGGATGGCAACCCTGCAATGAAAGCATTAATCAATGCTGAATTTGATCGGGCAGCAGCGAATGGTCTGACCACTCAGCACGGAACCAACAAGATCAATGAATTGCTTCGTTCTATTAATCTCGCGTCAACAGGTTCCAGTGGTCTCAATGACTATGCGCCGTCTATTCCGTCAGTACCATCTGTCAGAGACACTAATCAGCCTGCCAAAGAAGTTACCTATAACTTTGACTTCAATGGTAAGCAGATGAAATTTAGCGGTCCTGCGGGACAGGAATCTTTAATGAATGAACTTGTGAATCAATTAAAAATACAGGCGAAATCCACATGAAGCTTATTCGCTTAGCAACATCAGAAACCGTCCCATTAGAGGACGGTTTTTTATGGCCTGATGAATTTTCATGGAAGGCCATTGAGCAGAGTCAGGCTTACTCCATGGATGGCACTTTGATCATTCAGGAAGGTAAAAAGAAGTCGGGCCGACTAATTACCCTGCAGCCGGCAGATCCACAGATGGGCTGGATCAGGTTGCGTGAACTGCGGACTGTTTTGGAATGGTCCAGGCTACAGGAGGAGAATTTCAAACTGCAATTTGAGCAGCCACATGATAGCCGGAAATTCACCGTCAAATTTAACCACCAGGATGGGGCTTTAGAGGCCACACCGGTAAAAGGAATTCCAGCGGTATCACTGGATGATTATTTTAATGTGACTTTGCGCTTTACGGAGTTAGACGATGGCGATTGAAACCAAGGATTTAGTGATCTACAAGTCTGAACGCTTGACCGATAACTCGGATGGTGGTGGTAAATACTCTGGTGTCGTGGTGCAGGATGGCATCAGCAATAACCTGTTCAATGATGTTTCAGAGATGGATCGCACCATGGGCGATGTGTCCATGCGCAAGGTCTTTCCGGCAGTCACAACCGAAGACACCGATTTACTCATGGGTGCAACTGTTTTTGTATCTGAGCTACCAGAAGATCCAAACGTATCTGCACTGCTATTCAGCACCAAGAACTGGACGGATGAACGTCAGTCGGCTCAGAACCGTGTAGAAAACTATTTAGCCAAAGGCGGGCAAATTGCCGGCACACCACTTGATACCCATTGGCAGGGTATGTCATCACTCCAGGTCGCCATGTTTCCTCAGGAAGTGGAGTCTTCGGTAGGCGATACCATTGTGCTGGTCAGTGATGAAGGCAAGGTATTGGAGCGCGAACAGTACGTGCGAATCACCAAGATTGAAACCCGTACTGCCATTATGGTCATCGATGGTAAGAATGTTGAGTATAAGGTGGCGACCTACTCACTCAATGATCCGCTCGAAGTTGATTTTGTCGGATTATCGGCACGCCAGTGGTACAACGGTGAGAAATCAAAAACTATTATTCGCGATACCATTGTGGCGGATACCGGCCTTTACTATTCATCTACAGCGCTGGCATCTGATGCCAATGTGGGTGAATTTACGGTCAATGCCAAAAGTATTTTTGCCCAGCTAATTCCATCGGCCCAGACCGAAACACCGATCATTGATGTGAACGCTGCAGGTGAAAGCGTGGTGCTGGTCGCAGGCAATGAAGGCACCATTACTGTTAATTATCCAAATATGGTGATTGGTGTCAGCCAAAACCTGTATATCGGCTCTGCGGTTATTCCATCAAGTGTAGCTTTCACGTTGCAAGGTCAGCAGATTACTGATCAGGGCGGATTACTTAAGAATACTCAAGGTACACAGGTTGGTACGATTGATTATCAGCGTGGTTTGATTCAGTGGACTGCGGCAGCACCGGCTGGAACCGCAAGTCTGAATATTACATTCAAACCAGCTGCGGCACCAAACCAGTATTATCAAAGTCATGCCATCCCGGTCACTCAAAACAACCAAAGTACCAACTGGACTGGAGTTTTAATCCCGATTCCAGCACCGGGAGCTTTGTCGATTTCTTATATGTCGCAGGGCAAGTTCTATGAACTTAAAGACGATGGTTCAGGCCAGTTAAAGGCTGCCAGTCCATCTTTTGGTTCGGGCATGATCAATTACGAAACTGGCTCATGGCTATTAACCACTGGCGCATTACCAGATGTAGACACACCGATTCTGCTGAACTGGGGCACACCGATTATCATTTTTGTGCGATCTAATTTAAGTGTTGAAAAAGCTGCATTTGAGTTTGATTTGGGTCGACCGGGTGTTTTGCCGGGCATCACCATCAACTGGTTGCTTGAGGGTGAGTCCAAAACAGCGACTTCCAATGCTCAAGGCAAGTTTACTGGTGATGCCACAGGTGAGATCAACTATGCCACGGGTATCGGCAAGATCATTCCAAACAAGCTGCCACAGAAAGGCACAGTTTTCTCAGTGATTTATAACTATGGCCAATCACTTGAGCAGACCAAGATGGATGTTGCACCAGATGCCAACCAGAAGATGGTCTTCAACATCGGTACCGGACCAGCAATTCAGCCGAATAGCATCGAGCTAGAGATTCCCGTGCAGAATACCGACCGGAAATTAATAGGAACAGTATGGCTGTTTGATGTGCCAGTGAATGCGATGATTGGCAATCTGGTCGATGAGCGCGGTCAGGTACAGGGCAGTATTACCTATGCCACTGGTGCAGTTGAAGTCACACCGGTTGTATATCAGCAAGTATTTAAAAAAGAGTATTTGCCAATGATGTCAGTAACTTATGCAGCAGCATAGTGAGGAAATATGTCTTTTTATTCTCCACAACCATCTGGTATTAAGGGCGAGCAGGTTGAGCTGAAGGCCTTTAATACTGTTGATGTAAAAGTAAGATACCGCGATACCTCTGGCTCAAACTCAGCAACACATACGGTGACGGCAAACAAGCTCAAGCTGGATTTATCTTCTGGTTTTGATGAGCAGATTTTGACAGGTTCAGCCCGATTCAAAGTGGGCGCTGATACCTTTCTGGATCGTACCGGCTTGCTGTATCGCAATGTGAATCCAGCCAATAATAGCGGGATTCAGTCGGGTGTCATTCAATACGGTACTGGGATCGTTGAAATTGACTCCTGGACACCGAATGCAGATAACACCATTACTCTGGAATCCTTAACCACGACAACTGATATGTTGCCGGTTAACAAGATCAGTTTCAGAACGCCAATCATGCCGATCCGACCACAATCATTAACTGTGGTTTTAGCATCAATTGAATTTGGGCAGCTAACTTTAACTGCTGATGAAAACGGTGTGATTGAAACCAGCCGGGCACATGGTCAGGTCAATTGGGATAATGGCTTTGTCACGATTTACTTTTATACCAAAACCAAAATCACCGAAACCAACCGAGCAGACATTGAAGCGAATGACTGGTATGACCCATTACTGGAATATCAGGAAGGCTTAGACGCTTATATCAATGTCCCGGTCTGGGTCGATGCTTCATCCGTACGCTATAACGCTGTGGCTTATACCTATATTCCTTTGGATTCTGAAATTCTAGGTCTGTCTGCTACACGATTACCGATTGATGGCCGGGTGCCGATCTTTCGTGTTGGTGGTATTGGTATTGTCAGTTCAAGCAAAGCGCAAGAGTTACCAAGTGCGATTGCTGGAACCACATACGATCTGAATGATCAGCGCATTTCATGGGCGGAACTTGAAGATGCCAACGGAACGAAAGTAGCCTTCGATTTGTACACAGTTGATTATGATTATGGCCGCGTGACATTGGGCGGTGACTTTGTACTGGGCAATCTGGTTGCACCACTGACAGTGAAATACCGCTATCAAGATATGGGCCTGATCCGTGATGTCCAGATCAACGGCCAGCTGACTTTCACCAAACCGTTAACCCATAACTACGATGCAGTGGATACGATTGTTGGATCCGCTTTAGTGATTGGTGATATGCAGGCACGTTACACACGCAAGTTTGTACAAGGGGCGTGGAGTAATGTCTGGGCAGATGAACCAAGTTCAGGAATTTTAGCGAATTACAACGACTCACTGTATCCACTCCAAGTAATGAATAAAGGTGCGATTCAGGAGCGCTGGGCATTAATCTTTACCGATGTACAATCGTTTCGCTGTATCGGTGAATATTCTGGCCAGATTGGCACTGGTACCACCAATGCAGACTATGCACCGATTAACCCAGTGACAGGCGTGCCGTATTTCACAGTGAAAAAGGAAGGTTGGGGTGCAGGTTGGGCGAATGGTAACGTCTTACGCTTTAATACCATTGCCGCAAATTTCCCTGTCTGGGTGATTCGTACAGTGAAACAATCTGAGCCAACTGTCATGTCAGATCAATTCCAGATCATGCTGCGTGGTGACATTGACCGTGTAGTTTAAAAATTAAATCAAATATGGCCGCTTATGCGGTCTTTTTTATGGATAAATAAAAATGGTCGCAAGTACAGATATTAAGTTTTATGTGCATACCAACAATAATGCACCACAACTGCAAAATGCTTATGGTTCAATGATTAATGTGCTAGATGCATGTTTGATTGATGGTATTCAAATCGGAGTAGTCAGTTCACTTACAGCATCGGGAAATACGGTGACAGCAACATTCGGCGCTGCACATAATTTAATGCAGTACCAAGTAATTAAAATTACGGGTGCCAACCAACCCGAATTTAATGGTGAGCATCGTATTTTATCCATCCCTGATACAAGCTCATTTACATTTGAATTGGCTGCTGTGCCGAGCGTAACCACTGCAACAGGTACAATCAGCGCATCATTACCACCACTAGGTTGGGAAAGACCTTTTTCGAGCGTGAATGCAAATGGTGGTGGTAAGGCTGCATATCGTTCTTTGAATCTATTGTTGCCAAGTCGTCCATTCTTGCGTGTCGTAGATGAGCTAGATCCTGCATATACAGCAACTTATGCTAAATACGCAAAGGTTGGTATTGTAGAAGATATGACAGATATTGATACGATGCTTGGCGTGCAGGCTCCGTTTGACGCTGTAAATCCTGATAAGAACTGGGTGGGTACAGGCTCAGGAACAGCGGTCATCAACGGGTGGTCGCGTTGGTATTATGCGAGAAATGGTGATGCGTCATTAGATGTGAAGGACAACGTATCTCCTCCTAACGGCATAAGACAATATATTTTAATTGGCTCGACTGATTGCTTTTATTTGATTAATTCAACTGGGTACCAAATGGATAATTGCCAAGTCTACGGTTTTGGGGCTTATGAGTCATTAATTGATGGATATGCGTTTAATAACTTTTTATCAACATCTTTATTTGATCGAACGGTTAATGATTACAACCGAGTTGGTGAGAATACATCAATAGGCCTCAATGGAGGCGCTGAGAATATTTTAACCGAGCGTATGCTCTCAAGACTAGATAAGTTCGGGCAAGCCAAAGCAGTCTCATCGTTATTCAACACTAACAGGCCATCTGGATCATCAAATGCTCATGCTTATATCCCAGTAGATAAACCAATATTTCCAATCTACTTATCAGGCGAGGGTATGTATGGTCGCTTAAAATACGGTTATCACTTAGTTGAGATGATTCCATACTCTCACAAGCAGTTGATAGTCAAAGATAATAAAGCCTACATTGCAATCAATATTGCAGCTTATGTTGCACCTAGGTTTGGTCAAATGGTTTTTGAAATTGGAGATACTCAATGAGTGTAGTGCCAATCATTAATATTTCCACAATCAATGGAAAATATGTTGGATCAGATTCAGTCTTATCTATACAAGGAACAGCATCCGAGTTGGGAAAAGCTTTACCATGTAGGATTAGATTGTTTGAAAAAGTATCTGGCCGTTTGATTAAAGAAACCATTTCTACCAAGGAAGGCTTTTATAAATTTGAAAACCTTGAGCTGAAAAAATATTTCATTGTCGCTCATCATCCAGAATCAAAATTCAACGCTGTTATTCAAGATAACGTGGTGCCAAAATGAGTAAAACATCGATCAATGCTCGGCTTGCCATGATTCAAGCCTTTGCAGAATTTATGGATAGCGGTAGCCAAAGTGCTACCGTTATTTTTTATGAAGGCGTGCAGCCTGCCAATACTGCCGTTGCACCAGATTCAAATAATGCATTGGTGACGCTGACTTTTCCTGAGCCATGCATTAAAGAAGCCACAGCTACTTATATTGAATTCCACCCAACAGATGCCGCGACTGTGATTAAAACCGGGACCGCTACTTGGGCACGGATCTACAATGGCGCTGGTGAGGCGGCTGCCGATCTGACAGTAGGTACAGATATTGCGCTGGCTAATACTAATTTAGCGCTTGGCGGCACACTTGCAGTCACATCAATAAAACTTAGACCTTAATTTAAAAAGGGTGCTCATGTGGATTTTAAAAATAAGCTCGGCACCATTGATGCTCACAACCTAAACTTAAACTTTAAGCCTGATAATACCGACAGCCATAACATTATTCTGAATTTTGAGCATCTGACCGATGGTTCAGCCAATCTCAATTTTGGTGATGATGTTTCTGGTGTTATTGATGCGGCACTTGATACTGAGTTTTCATTTGAAGTCACAGCAATTTATGCTGACAGTGGTGCCAATACTGCAGTCATAGACACGGTACTAGATACTGAGTTTGGCTTTGATGTGGTTGCTAAGTTTAGTGAAAACACTAATGTTATCGGTCAGATCGATACGGTTTTAGATACAAGCTTTAATTTTGAAATCGAAGCGGTATTTAGTGAAAATCTGTGCACAATTGATACCGTTTTAGATACTGAATTTCAATTTGAGGTTAAAGCGATATTCGATATCAATCATCTGGTGGGTGTGTCCTATGGTTTTGACATGCGATATCAGAAGGCCATCGCAGCCTTGAGTATCACAGAAATACCATGGGCCAAGCCAATATTAAGAGTCTCGAATGAGGCTCTTTTTTATGATCAAGGCTTAGTCATTTCGAATCAGGCAAATATTCAGTATGAGCAGGCAGGCTCATTAATCCAAGCGGTCAGATCCTTGCATGAGCAGGCAACCGGATTAAGTTCTGATGCTTATATTGTTTGGGAAGAAGGCGATAAACGCTTTATTCATCAGCGCTATCTGCATGAAGAAACGATCAAACTGCGCCATAACCGGGAAATGATCTGGCAGGAGATGATCCGCAAGCGCAAGACTTTGACCTGTTCACATGAAGTGGCCCAGGTCTTTGAGCACTGTTTTTCGTTTGAGTGGGATAAAGGGCTTGAGATTGTCACCAGGTCAGATTTGCCATGGGATCAAGCCAAAGCGATTCACTACCGCAAGCATCCGGTTTTGCCATGGCCAAAGCCTGCAATACCTAAATATGAAGGCAGCACAGATCTAAATTTTATCTGCTTATGTCATGACGTTGATTCACATGATGTTGTTTTAAATTTTGGTGCAGATGACTGTATTCCAGCACTGCCGAAAAGGAACTGGTGGTATATCGTGAATACACTAATAGCCGAGCGACTGGATACCGGCGAGAAGATTAAAGTCATGGATGGTACCTATAGCACCAGCCGGTCGCAATGGTGCTGGACTTACTCAATTACCGTAGCTCATACTGAAAAAGACAAGCTACAGCCTATTGATGGGCAGCCGGTGGTCCTTAAAGTCATGATCAATGGTTTTGAACATCATATTCTGCTGGAAGATCCGGAGGAGAGCCGACGCTTTGCCAGTGTTCTTTACACTTATCCAGGGAGAAGTATCACTGCCTTGAACTCGGATAAATACGCAGCTTCACGTTCATTCATCCAGGATAATGAACGAACCTCTGTACAGCTGGTTCAGGCTGAACTGGATCGGGCACAATCAAATACTGTTCTGGACTGGAAACTGATTGATGAACTGGGCTGGATTGTACCGATCGAAAGCCTGAGTTATGCAGAACTTGCCCCCATTGATGCAATCAAACAGGTCGTTGATGCAGCAGGTGGCTTTATCTATAGCCATAAGGCAGGTAATACACTGACTATTTTACCCCGGTACCAGAAAGGTTACTGGGATACGATGACCGTGGATGATTACGACATTCTGTTGTCTGAAAGCCTGGTGATGCAACAAAACATCAAACAGAATGATGAATACATTGCTGACTTTAATGCCCTCACCGTAGTGAATAGTAGAAGTGGTGAAAGTCTGAAAGTACAGCAGCGTGGTACTTCGGGTGATGTACCGTTAGAGGTGGTCACTGGTCCATTGTTTAACGTGGTATCGGGTGCCAGCTATGGGAAGAATGCACTGGTAAAAGCCAATATTCAGGAGCTGCATACCTTTTCTGATATTCCTGTCAGTCAGGAAATTGGCGAGATGCTACCAGGGGAATTGATTGCTTTTAATGGCCAGTGGTGGGGTGTCATTGATTCAGTTTCAGGCAGCTTTTCGCATGAAAAGGTGAATGAAACCATTACTGTGGAGCGTATCAGCCGTGACGAATCCCTTATTTGAACTGCGCAAGCTGCTTAATCCGACCCATGCAGAATATATAGGTACCATCACCTCGGTTAAGCATCCAGAGTATAGGGTTCAGATTGATGGAGGATCCGGTCCAGTATTATGCACATCCGGTACTGCTTATAACTTGGGTACCAGAGTATTCATCTCAAACCAAGTAATTTTAAGGCCAGCACCCACTGGCCAGCACTCAGAAATAGAAGTCTAAACTTAACCAAACAACAGCACCTTTTTAGGTGCTTTTTTATTGCCAAAAATTAGGAGGGCGTATGCCTGACAGTGAAACATACGGGGTGCGCGTTGAGAAAAAGCTAGATCAGCTGCGCTTAGAAATGGGTGAGCTGAATAACAACGTTATTCGTTTAACTGAACGAAATGAATATTACCAATCACAGGCAGTAGCAAACCGACGGGATATTGATCTGCTTCAAGCAGATATGAATCAAGCAAAGGGAGGGCTCACCTTCGCCAAAGCCATGGGGGGATCTGCTATTGGACTGCTTATAGCGTTCGGTTCCTGGGTGTTTCAGAGCAATACCGGACTTGCCAAAGAGAATGCGGGACTAAATCAAAAACTGGCCATCATTGAATCAAAACAGATTCGAATGGATACGGACTTAGCAGCAATGCGAAATCAAATTGATCAACAGAAAAAATAAATCATCAAAGAGAGGAAACCATGAAATTAATTAATGAAAGTGTATGGAAGTTTGACTCAGTAAAATATGGCGCCTATATGGCGCTTTTTTTATCCTGTATACATTTGGTTCTTCAGGAAGTGTATAACGCCAATGTGCTGCCTGAGCCATATCAAACGATTGCATCTTTAGGTTTGATGTTTTTGGCTGTACTTATTGGCCGTAAAAAGGCCCAGCCAAATCTCCAGCAGCCTTTAGGCTTTGCCACAATAACAGCAGGGCATAGCAATACTGATCCAGGTGCCGTGAATGGTAAAGTGAAAGAAGCAGATCTGGTGGTTAATTTCCGCAATGCAGTGACTCATTATTTGCGTGAGGCAGGGCTACAAGTCAAAACTGATGGCACTGGCACCAAGAACGACCCATTGTCTGCTGCAGTCAAATTAATTCAAGGCTCAAGTGTTGCAGTTGAGTTCCACATGAATGCTGCAGCATCGAAGCAGGCCAATGGTGTTGAAACGATTGCTTTGCCGAAAGACAAGAAGCTCGCACAGGATTTGTCGAAAGCTGTAGCAGATGCGCTGGGTAGCCGGTTACGTGGTGATAATGGCTGGATTGATCAATCTAAGTCAGCACGTGGCCGCTTGGCATACGTGAATGCTGGTGGTTTGATTGTGGAGCTTGGTTTTATCTCCAATGAGGATGAGTTGGCCCGATTTAATGCGCGCTACTGGTTGGCTGCTAAGGCTGCGGCCAAAATATTGATCGATTATGAAAACTGCAATTAAAATCTTAACGCTGTGCATCCTCCTATAAGGTTGCACAGCTATTTATTGACCATAGATTTTTTAGTTAAGGAACTAATTTTCAATTATATCTTTCAGGGGGTTACCAAACTTTTTTAAATACTCAACGCCCAATTGTCGCGAGCCCTGATCATTAATATGATTGTCATCTTTCCAGCGATATAAAGGCACATTATTTAGCATGATTTTACATGCCTGCTGGTCACAAATAATCTTATTGGGATCAATGACTTTCAATCGTGGATATTTGATTTTAGCTTCAGCCACAACCTGATTAAACTGTTTTAAATGCGTTTCATAACTCGCTTTCGAAACCGTACAGGGAGCATGTCGATTTAGAATCTCATTACGGATATTACAGTCGGAAGGAATGTCATCCCAATCCAGACGCGGCACATCATTCAATAAAATCACCTGATCGCTGGACTGATGAGCAATTTCTAAAGCTTTTAGCAAGCCTCCTTTAAAGATATCTTTTTCACTCTGATGGACACCATCTTTAAGTTTGAACTCATCACCAAAATACGATGCATAAGAGCCAGCCATAATAATCATTGGATAGTGCGTATTTTTAAGATGAGCTGTAATGGCATCATTACGTTCCTGAAATTTGGAAAGTTCCTTCCACTGCTTCAGCTCAAATACAAATCTCTTGATTCCAGGTAGATAAAATGTTGAACTTTGGGTAATGTCATAACCTCGCAGATTAGCATCTTTCGCCCACTCATCTAGCATTGCAGTATAGGCATTGGCATGAGAATCACCAATCAATAAGAAATCAACTTCCTCTTTAGACTGCCCCA
This sequence comes from Acinetobacter sp. SFA, assembly GCF_001647535.1. Taxonomy (NCBI): domain Bacteria; kingdom Pseudomonadati; phylum Pseudomonadota; class Gammaproteobacteria; order Moraxellales; family Moraxellaceae; genus Acinetobacter; species Acinetobacter sp. SFA. The sequence continues at coordinate 75,115 of NZ_LSZI01000012.1, forward strand.
ATACACAATCCTTTGGGTCAGGTAAGACTTTGGAGTCTCCAGTATCCATACATTTTTTGCGGATTAAATGTGCATAAGAATGCAATGCCTCCTGTTTGGCCTGAACCGACGGTGGGAACCGATCTGGAAAGCCGTCATTGCTCTTAACAGTCAAGGCAACGCTAATAAAAACGCTTGCAGGAATCAAGAAACCTAAAATAATCACCTTGTAATTTTTTGCCATCACAAATCGTTTTAGGGGTTTTTCTACCAATGCATAAGTTAAATATGCCAACAACATAGACAGCAGAACAATGATGATCTGATATTCCAGATTTAATGGCAGCATATAAATGCCGAATAAAACGATAATTGGCCAATGCCACAAATACAGCGGATAAGAAATTTTTCCAACCCAGGTGCTAAGCCGATTACTCAATAATAGATTGCTAGAAGGTACAGATTGTCCCAAATAAATCACGATGGCTGTCGCCAAACATGGAATCAGTGCCATAAGACCAGGAAATGGCGTGTGCTTGTCAAAATAAATCGCTGCTATAAATAGAACAATAACCCCAACCCAGACAAGCCCTTGCAGTAGTTTTTTAGATAGTTTTGGTTGTGGTAAACAAGTAATCAATGCACCCAGTAGCAACTCAAATGCACGTACTGGCATGCTGTAATAAGCTTTAGCAGGATTTTGAATCAGTTTTAGCTGAGCATATGCCAGGAGAACAACGATAGATATACTGATCATCAACCAAAGATATTTACGTGATGACTTGGCAAAAAACATCCACAATACTAAAGGCCAGAAAATATAAAACTGTTCCTCTACACCCAATGACCATAAATGTAGCAGCGGCACATTTTCTACGTTAGGGCTAAAGTAATCCCCAACTTCTTTACGCATATAAATATTCGCAAGAAGTAAAGTGGCATACATGACACTCTCAAAGTACTCAGTCAGTTCACCGGGTAGCATCACCTGCCAGGCAACGACACTAGCAACTGAGAGTACAGTAAAATAAGCAGGTGCCAAACGAACCACACGTTTTTTATAAAATCGTGCAATTGAGAATTGTTGGGATTGGATTTCGCGTGTCAAAATTATGGTGATGAGATAGCCTGAAATGACAAAGAAGATGTCTACCCCAATATAACCGCCAGAAAATAGTGACCAGCCCAAATGATTGAAAATGACTAGTAATACCGCAATAGCACGAAGGCCATCGATATCTGGTCTGTAGGCAATACTCATAAAAATAGTGGAAAAGTGAAATAATGTATTTTATTCTTTAAACACTTAAGATTGTATAATTTATATTTTTTAAATTAGATATATTTCATAAATTTAAAAGCGGATCTTTTTTGATTTTTTAAAGAGATATTAAAGCCTTTATATCTCTTCCTAAAAATATTTCCCTTTTGAATCGTATGTACCATATAAAAATAAATCCATTTTTTCTTATTCTATTTCCTTTAAAAATAAGCTAAATCTTTATTTTATAGTTAACATCCCCTCCCAACTAAAGTAATTCTGGGTCAAGTTTTGGCGTGACATTGCCCAAGCACGACCATGCATTTTGCATGGACCAATGGCAAGTTTCTTATCACCAAACTTAGTTTTTACTTTTTCCAAAGCCTCTTGCAGCCTTTCATTTTTTTCTATTTGCATACTATCAGAGAGCAAGTCATATATGTATGTCGACTTAGGCTCAATTGCGGTCAAAATTACTCCACATTTCTTAAACTCGATTCCTTCCTGAAACAGTTCATTTATTCGCTTCATTACCGCTCGATTTATTATGGCTGCACAATCAGTGGGTTCGGCAAATCCGATAGTGATCGACTTGTTATAGAAAGGTCTATGCTTGTCAAAAGGATTGGACTGGGCAAAGGCAATTACGCAGCCACATAGAGATTTGTCTTCTCTTAAGCGTTTAACAGCATTCTGCAGGTAATCACTCATTGCTTCAGACAATGACTGGATATCTGTTACCCGTGCACCAAAGGATCGGGAAGAAATGATCTGTTTTTTAGTTGCGGGTGAGGACTCAACCTCAATACAGGAAATGCCTTGCAGTTCCATGACAGTCCTCTGCACGACCACTGAAAATAGTTTTCCCATTTGATGGGAATTAGACCTGGCTAGATCGCTAACAGTATTAACACCTAAGCTCTTTAGTTTTTTACTATGCTGACGACCCACTCCCCAGACTTCGGAGACATCAATCAGACTAGAAAAATAATCACGATGTTTAGGATCCATAGAAACCAGATCACAAACCCCATTGAAGCGTTTAGCCTTCTTGGCCATATGATTAGCTAGCTTGGCTTCAGTCTTGCTTCGTCCAATACCGACACAAACCGGTAATCCGATCCACTGCAAGATCCGCTGTCGCATGTCTTGGGCATATGCTTCAAGATCATAATTCTGGGCATAGGCCGTAAGCTTTAGAAAACATTCATCAATTGAATAGATTTCCTGTTCACCTGGCGCCACGTAATCAGCCAGAATCGAATGGAAACGGTGAGACATTTCTGCATATAAAGCATAGTTACTAGAAAGAACCTGAACATTGTATTTTTCGACAATTTCCCGGATCTGGAATAGGGGAACCCCCATCTTGATACCAATATCTTTTGCTTCTTGAGAGCGCGCAACTGCACAACCGTCATTGTTGGAAAGAACAATGACCGGCACATCCTTAAGTTTAGGGTTGAACAGGCGCTCACAGCTTACATAGCAATTATTTACATCAATGAGCGCATATATTTCATGGTTATAGCTCATCTAAATTTCTTGATTACATTTGTGACTACACCCCAGATTTCAAACTGCTGGCCTTCTTGGGGATGAATATCTGGATACCCCTCATTCTCAGCTTTCAACCAACAACCTTTGGTATCAATAATCAGTCGCTTAACAGTAAACTCATTATCTACGCAGGCAATCACAATATCTCTATGCTGCGCCTCAATGCTGCGATCCACGATAAGAGCATCATTGATATCAATTCCAGCATTCAGCATCGAAAGGGAATTTGCTCGTACAATGAAAGTCGCATTGGCGTTATTGATCAGGAAGTCATTCAGATCGAGTTTCTTATCGACATAATCTTGAGCCGGTGAGGGGAAGCCAGCCTGAACGCGTTCAGTGGCCAATGGTATTTCTATTTTAGTCACTGGATCGAACTGACGGATATCAGTGATTTCATTTTCTTTTTTAAGGGATTTTAAGTATTCTTTGATATCAAGAATTTTAGATTCAGGTACTCGAATAACTTTAGTCTCTTCAGACTTTTTTCGACCTGCCCCGGCTCGAAAGCCCCCATGAGTATTATTCATAACTTACTGCTCCTTGATTTCTGTAACATTAATCAAGAGTGTAAGGATTCAATAAAAATCAAACAATTAAAATAAGTCTTTTAAAATCAATAATGCGACATAGAGTGACGTCAAAATATAAGATTTCAGATAAATGGTTACAACCCAAATTGACTTTTTAATTTGGACATTAATCGATTTATAACTTGATAATTTTCTTTAGTAAACCAAGTACTAAGAAGTAAATTAGGAGGGGAATACCTATGAGAATCAGAATAGAGATTATGTAAGATAACCAGATCGGTACCCCAAATCCAAACCCAAAGGTGAAAGCAAGACCTTCTAAGGCCTCAACTGGATTAATTGTAGATAATCTAAATCCTTCACCGCTTCCTGAAAAAAAATAGCTAAAAAATAAGAAAGAGAAGAGTGCAATGACACAGCTAATTACTTTATATATTTTCATTTCAATATCCTTTAATTACCACCCAACTACCATATCAGCCCAATCCTGCATCATTAATTGTGCCCTTACTTCTCAATATGTTTATCATCAATTAAATACTGCCCAAAACTATCCATCCAGCCTTGAATAGATTCATCCCATAAATATGTACGCGTCTTTAATTTCTTCACGATTGTAAGGTCTTTAACTGAAAAATGCGTACTTCCTTCCGGTAACTCATCCCAGTCTACTTTCCCATTTTCAATAAACCAATCCTCCCAGGCTAATTGGATATCATGAGCTACAAAATGCTTATTTTCATTATTCCAAGCGAACGGATTATTGCTATTCAGCTTATTCACATGCAGGCGTTTAAAGTATTTATTGTTCTGGTGGATCTCAATAAATACATCTAAATGTTTTTTGATGAAATCAAATTCGACATTAATTTCGCCATCATCTTCAAAAGCATCGTTTTTATCAACCAATGCCATATAGCGCTGTTTCTTACTCCATTCTTTGTAATAACTATTATAGTTGTCCTCAGCAACACGGATCGCTTCTTCAAACTCTAACCGGGTACCACGTTTTTTTAGGTTCACATATCGCTTTAATGTATTCCAGGACTCATGCAGGGTAATGGTCTGCAACTGAGGAATAGTAAATCCATCTTCAGCATATCGTGTGGCAGCCTCATGGCGTAAATCATGGAATCTTAAGTCAGTGATACCACATGCATTACATGCCCGGGTAAAATAAGTCGACACGGTTGCTGAATTAACCGGTATTAAAATGTTTTTGTCATAACCTAAGGCAACCATACGCTCACGTACATCAGGCTTCATGAATTCATCAATCATGTTAATGGCCCTTGGTTCCATGTGAGCATATTTATGATTGCCTAATGATCCATTTGGGTTTTTTGCATCACGGACCAGCCATTGATTATTCAAGTCATCATAATCATCCAGACGTAATGAGCACAATTCATCTTCTCGGCGTGCGGTATACACGGCAAACCACATGATCAAGTGCATAGGTGTGGAATTCTTGACGCGCTTCCAGCTTTTATAAAAATAGTTGGTCAGAATTTGAAGCTCTTCAGCGGTTGGCAACCGATCACGCTGTTTAGAACGTGTCACGATCCGAGACTTTTGAAGACCGATCATGGCTTTTTCAAATTCGACCAAGACAGTCTCTAAAGGTTCACCCCATACAAATTCAGCATGAACAATGACAGCTTTAATATGACTTAGGTCCTTAAGAACCGTTGCAGGTGCAACACCATCAGTGCCTTTAACTGGATCACCTTTACGACGCATAATGGCGTAATCAGAAAAGTCTTGTCGCGTTAAAGAATAGATATTCTTTTCAGAAATATCTAAACTAGCGATATGCTGTAGTGCTCCTGTTTTTGTCCTGGCAAAACTGTCCGCTTCATCCAAGTACTGAAATATAAAGTCTCTGAGAGTTTTGTGCTTAAGTTGCACCTCAGGGTTCAACATTTTTTCAGGGTGCAACTCAATTTCTGCTTCCGTGCGTTTGATCCATTCCTCAGCCAATGATTTTTTGCTGAAGGTCTTGGATTGCTTGAATTCAGGGTAGCCTTGACGTTGTACGCGGACTTGAGCTCTATACCGAGTTGTACCGTCTTTTGTTTGTCGCTTAGTGACCGTGCCCATGAATTTGCACCATTAAAATATTGTGGTGCAAACAGGGTGCAACTATAGGGCATTAAAAGTCAATACAGAGCGACTAAACGAAGTTAAATGAGGTTAAAGATTTTGAGTAAAAACAGTGTAATTGAAGAATTGTTTGGAAGATCAATAGATAACAAAATTTGGGTCGCTCCCATGGCAGGTGTGACCGACCGCCCGTTTAGAACCTTGTGCAAATATTTTGGCGCAGGTCATGCGGTAAGTGAAATGATGACGTCTGACAAAACTTTGCGAATGAGTAAAAAAAGCTTATATCGTGCCAATTTTGATGGAGAACTGGCACCGATTTCGGCGCAGATTGCCGGTTCAGACCCGCATGATCTGGCTGAAGCGGCACGTTATCAGGTGGCCAATGGCGCACAAATTGTGGATATTAATATGGGCTGTCCAGCCAAAAAGGTCTGTAACCGACTTGCCGGTTCAGCTTTGTTGCAGGATGAAGATTTGGTTGCGCGTATTTTAGATGCAGTTGTTGCTGCAGTTGACGTGCCGGTAACCTTAAAAACTCGTCTTGGTTATTTGAATGGTCAGGAAAATATTATGCGGGTCGCGAAACGCGCGGAAGAAGCGGGAATTGCTGCATTGGCTTTGCATGGACGTACCCGTGAAGACATGTATTTAAATACCGCGCGTTACACACTTATTAAAGATGTAAAGGAAATATTGAATATTCCTGTGATTGCTAACGGTGATATCGACAGTCCTGAAAAAGCCCAATATGTGCTGGATTATACCGGTGCAGATGCAATTATGATTGGACGTGCAGCACAAGGCCGGCCCTGGATTTTTCGTGAAATTGCACATTATCTAAAAACTGGTCAACATCTGCATGCACCAAGTATTGCAGAAGTCAAAGAAGTTTTATTGGGACATCTGACAGAATTATACGAGTTCTATGGCGAATATTCCGGCTGCCGAATTTCCCGTAAACATATTGCCTGGTACACCAAAGGACTGCGATCTAGTAACGAGTTTCGTCAAAGCATGTATCAGGTAGAAAATACCGCTGACCAGTATCGTGTGGTAGAAGATTATTTTAATACCCTGCTAGAACATGGCCTTACAATGAATGATGTACAGGTTGAAGCGGTGAATTTACTGCAGACCCAATAAAGTCAGGACAACTGACAGATTTAGGTAATATTTTTTGTGTTAAATACCAACCTTTTTTATCTTGAGCAGACAAATTTTAGCACTCTGTTTACACTTGAGTGTATCTAATACATACCAGTACATTTTGTTCACTTAAACTGGACAGGATTTGGACATTGCTTACTCAGGCTTCCTCTAAGATAGATTCATCCATATATAACCCAGATGTGAACTTTCTGGCTTGTAGTCATGATTGAGGGAGATCTATATGACAAATACCAATCGTCCAGTTACAGAATTTAGTCATAAAACGTCAACGGAATTGCCACAAGAACGTAGTGAAGGTCTGAATGTCAATCCTGCTGACACTAATGCACGCCCGGATTTGAATACCCCCGTAAAAGATAATCCTCATGTTCCTGACATGAATGAAGGTAAGGATAATCTGGCTGCGACCAGCGCTGGTACTTTAGGTGGTGCGGCTGTGGGAGCAGTTGCAGGTCTGGTAGGTGGTCCTCCAGGTGCAGTGGTAGGTGGTATTATCGGTGGAATTGTAGGCGGAATTGCAGGTAATGATATTGCTACGCCAGATCATCAAAAACAGACCGATAACTATCAGCATCCTGAAAATCACCCAGAAGCCGATAACTATCGACATCCGGATCATCTGATTGCAGAAGATAAATACTGGAGAGATGAGTATCAAAACCGCCCGTATTTCAGTGAAATGCGGACCACTTATATCGATCTGGATTATGATCGCGACTATCGCGATGCCTACCGAGTCGGTTATGAAAACCGCTCAATGTATGATCGTGATACAGATTTTGATCGTGCCGAACCTGAACTGCGTACCAAGTGGGAAAAACTGAAAGGTGAATCACGCCTAAATTGGGAAGAAGCGAAATTCGCGGTTAAAGATGCCTGGCATCGTGTTACACGCTAGTAATCTGGCTGAATTAAAAAACCTCTCTATATAGAGAGGTTTTTTTATGATTTCAATGATTAAGGGTGCGACATTTCCAGTACGAGCTGGTTAATCAGATCGGAGGCTTCCATTTCACGAATCTGTGCTACATTTGAACCCGCCCAGAATGCACCATAACCTTTATCTCCATGTTTGGCAGCAGCAGCATTTAGCTGTTTAGCAAGATCATAAGTATATGGATAGGCTGGCACGTCCAAACGGTCTGGGGTATCGACTTCCATATGCCAGTGATTGATGATGCCGCGTGCAGGACGACCGGAAATGCTGGCACTGACTTGAGTGAGTGGCTTGGAAAGTAGAGCTTTACGATAGTCCTCATTGGCATTGGAAGATTTGCATTGTACAAATGCAGTTCCGAGTTGTACTGCCTCTGCACCGAAATCCAGCATCAGTCTGGCCTGTTGACCATCCATAATTCCGCCTGCCGCTACAACGGGCAAGGACGAATGCTGTCTAATCAGCTTGACCAGATTCGAGGTTTTAACTGAGGCATCAAATTTGGTTGAGAAAACTCCCCGGTGTCCGCCAGCCTCAATACCCTGTGCGACAATAATATCGATTCCCGCTGCTTCAATAGCCTTGGCTTCGGCAAAGTTGGTGGCAGATACCATAGTCAGAATTCCGGCCTTTTTGAGGGCTTGAATCTGATGTGGATGCGGAATACCAAAATGAAAGCTGACCGCTCGCGGTTTGGTTTCCAGTATCAGATTCAGGAAGTCATCATTGTCTTTAAAACTCGGATAAATGCATTCCAAATGATCCGGTGCCTGAGCGCCATATTCGGCAAATTTATCTTTAAATTGTGCAATCCATGCCTGTGCTACAGCTTCATCTACAGACACACTGTCATGACAGAAAAAATTGACCTGAAAAGGGCAATCAGTCAGTTCCTGGGTCTTTAAAATCTGTTGTCGGGCAGCCTCGATACTGCTGGCTCCCAGACCCAGTGAACCCAAGCCGCCCTGATTGGACACTTCGGCAGCAAGCTCAGGTGTAGAGACACCTGCCATCGGTGCCAAGAAAATAGGATGTTTAATTCCAAGATTTTCTAATAAAGACATAGATTTGCTCCTTGTTATGCTTTTACTTTGCCTTTGAGCACCAAATTAAGCAAATCATATTGGTTATTTTATTTTGAAATACTGCAGCATGGGTTACGTGCCATTTACATTTGTTACGACACACTATGTCGCAATTGGGACGGGTTGTTTATAGGTCTGGAAAGTAAGACTTTATAATAGCTTTTTGGTCAAATATCCTCTGAGCCCATGTCTGATCGTATCCGTGAAAAACTGCGAATTTTAGCCGATGCTGCCAAGTATGATGTGTCGTGCTCATCCAGCGGTAGCAACCGTAAAAATAAAGACAAGGGTGTGGGCAATACAGGGAATGGCATCTGTCATAGCTATACCGAAGATGGCCGCTGTGTTTCCTTGCTGAAAATTCTGTTCTCTAATGTCTGTATTTTTGACTGTTCCTATTGTGTTTCGCGCCGTTCCAATGACGTTCAGCGTGCAGCATTTACCGTGCAGGAAGTCGTCGATCTGACCATGAACTTTTATCGGCGTAACTATATTGAGGGGCTGTTTCTCAGTTCGGGGATTTTTAAATCAGCCGATCACACCATGGAGCGGATGCTGCAAGTCGTCAAAAAACTTAGACTCGAAGAAAACTTTAATGGCTATATCCATCTAAAAACTATTCCGGGTGCATCACAGGAAATCATTACCGAAGCCGGACTGTATGTCGACCGTATGAGTATTAATTTGGAAATGCCGACGGAAGCGGGACTGCAAAAATTTGCGCCTGAGAAAACCCATGCTGAAGTACAAAAAGACTTGGGCATTGTGCGTGACCGGTTGATCCAGCTCAAAGATGAACGCAAGCTGATAAAGTCCGTTCCAAAATTTGTACCTGCCGGACAAACTACACAAATGGTGGTGGGTGCGCATAGTGAAACCGATCAGGACATTATTTTGATGGCTGACCGGCATTACAAGGAATTCAAGCTGAAAAGGGTGTATTTCTCTGGTTATATCCCGATTAATCCTGAAGAGAAAACCTTACCCGCCATCGGTTCAGCACCGCCATTATTAAGAGAAAACCGTCTGTATCAATCCGACTGGCTAATGCGTTTTTATGGCTTTGCTGCTGATGAAATTGTCGATGAGCAGCATCCGAATCTGGAGCTGGAGATTGATCCCAAACTCAGTTGGGCCTTGCGTCATCCTGAAGCCTTTCCAGTCGATATTAACCGTGCCGACTATAAAATGATTTTGCGTGTACCTGGGATTGGCGTGCGTTCTGCCCAGAAAATTGTACAGGCACGCCGTTTTGGACAGATCCATATTGACCAGCTAAAGCGTATGGGTGTGGCTTATAACCGGGCGCAGCATTTTATTCGCTGTGCGGATACACCGAAATTTGGGAAAGATCAGCAATCCCATCAGATCCGCCAGCAAATTTTGATGTCAGGACAATCTAAATATCAGCAGCAACTTTCCCCTCAATTAGGATTGGGTTTTTAGTGGCAAGTTACTGTTTTGATGGCAGCATGACTGGTCTGCTCAGTTGTGTATTTCGTGCTTTCGAGTTTAAAGAATTTAATGTGATAGTGACGGCCAATCCTCAAGCACAAACAGGTTTATTTGATGAATTTATCCATGTGGCCTCTAATGATCAACATGGGCAGCGGGTGTGGCAGGGATTAAAGCAAAAAGTATCTTCCAGCAGTTTGCGTGCTTTTTACTATACTTTTCTTTCAGAGCAGGAAGCAGCGTTCCAGACTCTTTTTGATTTTGCAGTTTATGTCTTTCAAAACCAGCGTCCAGTCGATAAAGATTATGGTCATGCTGCGGTAATCGGCATGTCGCAATGGGCCAAGCAAGTGGGTCGGGAAAAGCATCGCATGGAGGCTTTTATACGCTTTAAAAAAGCCAAAGATGGCTTGTTTCTGAGTCTGGTCAGACCGGACTTTAATGTCTTGCCGATTATTTCCCGACATTTTCAGGAGCGTTATCAGGATCAGAGCTGGCTGATCTATGACGAGCAGCGTAATTACGGTATTTATTATGATTTAAAGCAGATGCATCAGGTCGAGATGAACGCGGAAATAATCGATCCACAAATCCGGATTGGTCATAGTCAGTCATTCAGTATTGAACTGGATGATCAAGAACTGCTATATGATCAGCTCTGGAAAGACTATTTCAACAGTGTGAATATTCAGGCGCGCAAAAACATGAAATTGCATATTCAATATGTGCCAAAGCGCTACTGGCGTTATATGAATGAGAAATTACTTTAAACAGTACATCAGGCTGCTTTCAGGCATAATAAGCATTGGTATATTTAAATTGAGTGTATAAACATGAAGGTATGGCTAACGTCATTAGCGCTGCTCACTGGATTAACTGCATGTTCGGAACAACCACAAAAACCGGTCGTAGATCCAGTCAAATATCAGGTTCAGACTGCACAGGAACTGCAGCAACGTTTTGATGCCCTCAATGTCCAGTTAGCCCAGGACTTTCAGAAATTTAAGAAAGTCGAAAGTATTGCTTTCGCACACCAGTTTCCTTTAGATGTGAATAACCTGCAAAGCTTGAACCAGCATCTCGTTAGCAGTACCGCATTAAAACCCAGTAAAATCGCCTATTGCGATATGATGAATAGTTATTTTGCCGATATGTACCGTTTGGGACATTACAATCTGGAACTGGTCGATGACATTAAATTACCTAATGCCAAGAATGAAAATTTAAAAGCCAATTTCTCTGACGCCGATCATTTTTATACCTTTATTCTGGACCGTTATACGACTTATCGTCAGGTTCAGCAGACCATGGGTTATGGCTGTAATTTAAAAGCTGCGCTGTAAATCCTAAAGAAAGAAAAAAGCCCATCAATTTTGATGGGCTTTTTTGATTTTAAGCATTAGCAACCGGTCAGTTTTTCAGGCTGCGGTTTTTCATCCGGGAAGAAAATCGGACGAAGTTTTACCCCAAGGCCATTACCGATAAAGGCAAATACCAGCCACAACCAACCATGCAAACTACCTGACGCAATTCCACTGAAATATGCACCGATATTACAACCATAAGCTAAGCGTGCGCCGTAGCCCAGCATTATGCCCCCTAAAACAGCAGCAATCAGTGAACGTTTTGGAATATTGAAATTCGGCGCAAATTTACCTGCCAAACTCGCCGCCAACAAAGCACCCAGCATGATACCGAAGTTCATCATGGAAGTAATGTCATACCAGAGTGAGTTGGCCAGCGCTTTTGCATTACCAGCCTGTTGCCAATAATCCCAAGATGCAACGTCTATACCTACAAGACTTGCACCTTTGGCACCCCACACAGCCAGTGCAGAGGTCACGCCCCAAGGACGACCTGCCAATGCCAGAGTCGCAAAGTTGAGTAAGGTCAGGATAATACCACCCCAAATCAGAGGCCATGGACCACGGATAAAGCGCTTCCAGCCTTGGTGTTTACTACTAGACTCAATTTCGAGACTACCGTGACGTTTCTTTTCGAAATAAACTGTTGCTGCAGCAATAATGGCAAAAATGATAAAGCTCAACAGTAATCCAGGAATCACCCCTAAACTTTCTACTAGAGAAATCGGTTCAAGATGCGGAAGGGCAAACCACCAGTCAAGATGCGAGGTCGCAATCACTGACCCGATACAGAAAAACAAGAGCGTCACCAGCATACGTGCGCTACCACCACCTACGGTATACAGGGTACCGGATGCACAGCCGCCACCAAGTTGCATGCCGATACCGAAAATAAAGGCACCAATCATGACTGACATGGAAACGGGGTTAACATTGCCTTTAACTGGGTTACCAAATAACTCACCTGCACCTAAGGCGGGGAAGAACAGCAAGACGGCCAGAGCGAGCATAATCATCTGCGCGCGTAAACCACGACCGCGACGTTCCTTGATAAACACACGCCAGCTTGAGGTAAAACCAAAAGATGCATGGTACAGGGTCATGCCTAGTGCACCACCAATCAAGAATAACAGGGCTTGATTTAAGCCAACGATTTGATAGGCACCAACCGTGCCGATCATAAGAAAAATAAAAGCTACCCAAACCGAAATATTCGAGCGTTGGGAAGCAGCAACAATGACTGACATGGGAGTGAAAATCTTAAAAATAATAAATAAAGGCTGGTATTCTACTGAATTTCAGCTTTAATGCAGCCTGTTTTAGGGCATTAATCATTATTAAGTCATTCTAATTGTTGATAAGGTCTATCAGCTTATCTGATCTTATTGGGCGGTTTAGATACAATGCAGATTTTATCTGGTAATAAAACCACTTTAAATTTATAGATATTAATAACCAGAACTATCAGGGATAAAAAAGCCTGCAATTTGCAGGCTTTTCAATATCAGACTGAATCCTAAAATTAGTTCTCAGCTTTTTCACGTACATCTTGAGCGCCTTCTTCAACTGCTGCAGCGGTAGAGGCAGTTGCTTTTCGAGCTGCTTCAGCAGTGGCATCCGCGGCACGGGAAGCTGCAGCAGCTGCATCATCAGCAGCTTTAGCAGTCTCTTCTGCTGCTTTATCTAGGGCCTGTTCACTTTTAACTTCAGCTTCACGTGTATCATTTTTGATATCATGACCAGCTTGATCTGCTGCATTTTCTAGATGTTCGCCTGTAGTAGCACCTGTTTCGGGTGCCTTTTCTTTATTACAGCCTACCAGGGCAACAGTTGTAACTAAACCTAAAGCAATAAGTAGTTTTTTCATCGGGTAATATCCTTTTGTTGTTGTAGAGCTGGATTTTAATCTATCAACTATTTATTTGAATTTATGCTAGAAAATAGATCAAAAATTGTTTATCAAATGTAACTTTTATAGATTTGAGAGAGGTCAGGAGCTACCTGAGGTTTTTTTAATAAGTAAGTTGAATTTTCATTGAATCGATATTAAAGCATAAAAAAAGCCCGCATAAAGCGGGCTTTTCTCAGGAATAAATTACAGGCCGGCAGAGGCTTTAAGCGCTTCCACTTTGTCTGTTTTTTCCCAGGTAAAGGCTGTATCCGAACCTTCACGACCAAAGTGACCATAAGCAGCAGTTTGCTTGTACATAGGCTGGATCAGGTCAAGCATACGGGTAATACCATATGGGCGTAGGTCGAAGTGTTCACGCACCAATGCAATAATCAATTCTTCAGATACTTTTGCAGTATTGAAAGTATTGATTGAAATTGAAGTTGGCTCGGCAACACCGATCGCATAAGACACCTGAATTTCACACTTGTCAGCCAGACCAGCAGCCACGATGTTTTTCGCAACATAACGACCTGCATAAGCAGCAGAGCGGTCAACTTTAGAAGGGTCTTTACCGGAGAAAGCACCACCACCATGACGCGCCATACCGCCGTAGGTGTCTACGATAATTTTACGGCCAGTCAAACCACAGTCACCCACAGGACCACCGATCACGAACATACCGGTCGGGTTAATATGGAATTTGGTGTCGGCATGGAACATGTCAGCAGGAATGATTTTTTTCACGATTTCTTCAATCACAGCTTCTTTCAGGTTCGCTTGAGTGATTTCAGGATCATGTTGAGTCGAAAGGACTACGGCATCTAAACGTACTGGCACACCATTTTCATAAGCAAAAGTTACCTGACTTTTGGCATCCGGGCGCAACCATGGCAACGTACCATCACGACGTAATTCAGCCTGTTTTTCCATAAGACGATGTGCATATGAAATCGGGGCAGGCATCAGTACATCAGTTTCACGGCTTGCATAACCGAACATCAGTCCTTGGTCACCGGCACCCTGATCTTCAGGTTTTTGGCGGTCGACACCCTGAGCAATTTCAGGTGACTGTTTGCCAATCATGTTGATTACAGCACAGGTTGAGCCATCAAAACCCAGATCAGAATGGTGATAACCAATTCCGTTCACGGTATGACGTACAATTGCCTCAAAATCAACATTTGCCGTAGTGGTGATTTCACCGGCAAGTACAACCGCACCTGTTTTTACAAGCGTTTCACAAGCAACCCGTGCATATGGGTCTTCTTTTAAGATTGCATCCAAAATAGCGTCACTGATTTGGTCAGCCATTTTATCTGGATGGCCTTCGCTTACAGATTCCGAAGTAAATACAGCGTACTCGCGCATAGTCCTATCACAGTTAATTTTAAAGACCCGATATGTTACATCGAGTTGCGCTCTAGGACTAGCTTAACGCAACAAAATTGGACGAAATTGTTTCAAAATATTGTGTTTTTAATTGATTAATAGAATTAAAAAAATTGATATGCCTATTAAATCAGCAGTATTCGTGAGAGAACATACATTAATAATATTTAACACCCCAAACTGACAAAAAATTAAATTATTAGATTTCAAATTGAATTTAAAAAAATAAACGTGCAAAGAATATAAAGCTAAAAATTCAAACCTTGTTTTAAGCAAGTGATCATTACATCAATAAAGCAAAGCAAGCTGGTATGCCGTGCGACTAGCTGTCTTGTGGGTGTCCGGGTATATCTTCATATTAGCCTCAGTCTTCAATATTTGTCACTTAGGAATAGCTACATCTTTTTGTATGGACTGTTGGAGCAAGACTATACGGAGATCAGAGATGATGTATCAAAAGGCATTTACCCTGATTGAGGGGCTGATTGTAACGATAATTGTTGCGATTTTAGCCACGATGGCTTTTATGAGCTATCAAGGCTATATCGTACGTTCTCAATTGGCTGATGTGTTTCAGCAGGCTGGGGTATATCGAAGCCATTTTATTGCCTCGGATCAACAGTGTGATGCCGGACGGCAGATTGGTGGTGGTAGCCAATATATCGAAAAAGTGATCATTAACGCTGCCTGCCGGATTGAATTTAAGATGCGGCAACAAGGTGTAGATGCCGCGATTCGCGGGAAATCAATTGCCTTTGATGTTTATAGTGGGAAATGTTATTCAACCAATATTCAGCAGCGCTATTTGCCGAACGATTGTCAGGGTCAATAATCAAAGTCCATCCATATTAAAAATTTAGCCTAAGCTAATTAGATTTTTATATGGATTTATAAATATTTTATAATTAAAAATAAGAAAAATTACATTATATAAGGCTCAATCGAATCTATTAATTTTCTTTAGAGAGACTGATTTAAAAAGTATGAAATAGAGGCAAAACTAACATAAATTCAATCCTGTTTGCCAGCTTAAAATTTAACGTCAGAAAATGAAGTCAATGTCGAGATGCAGGAAAATTCAACCTGTAAATCAGTCAAGCCAATCAAAGTTGAAGAAGAAATGTGGAATAATTGTACGATAAGGCAAGAGACACTCAATAAACTGATAAATATTGTTGGTTAGTCTTTACCCCTCGCTGTTTTTTTAAGACAATAGGCAGCAGTTTTGAAAGTCTTTTCATCATTTCCTATTTCTGAATATTTTGGACTCTGATTTATGACAACCCCGCTTAATGAACGTCGTATTGCAAACGCAATTCGTGTATTGGCAATGGATGCTGTGCAAAAAGCAAACTCAGGACATCCAGGTGCTCCAATGGGGATGGCAGATATCGCTGATGTGGTTTGGCGTGAATTCATGAACCATAACCCGACCAACCCGAATTGGGCAAACCGTGACCGTTTTGTATTATCAAATGGCCATGGCTCTATGCTTCAATATGCGCTTCTTCATTTAACGGGCTACGATCTTTCAATTGAAGATCTAAAAGCATTCCGTCAACTTCATTCTAAAACACCTGGTCACCCGGAATTGGGTTATGCGCCAGGGATTGAAACGACAACTGGTCCTTTAGGTCAAGGTATCGCGAATGCCGTGGGTTTTGCACTGGCTGAAAAAACTTTAGCTGCACAATTTAACAAAGATGACATTCAGGTTGTAGATCACTTCACTTACTGCTTCCTGGGCGATGGCTGTTTAATGGAAGGTGTTTCTCACGAAGCATGTTCTTTGGCGGGTACATTGGGTCTAGGCAAGCTGATTGCTTACTACGATGACAATGGCATCTCGATTGATGGCGAAGTGGAAGGCTGGTTCTCTGACGATACAGAACAACGCTTCCTGGCATACGGCTGGCAAGTCATTAGAGTTGATGGTCACGATGCTGATGCTTTACGTGCTGCAACTTTAGCAGCAAAAGCTGAAACTGCCCGACCAACGATCATTATCTGTAAAACAGTAATTGGTCTGGGTTCACCAAATAAACAAGGTAAAGAAGACAGTCACGGTGCACCACTCGGTCATGACGAAATCGTCCTGACTCGTGAAGCTTTGGGCTGGACTGATGAAGCATTTGTGATTCCTGAAGATGTGTATGCAGCTTGGGATGCGAAAGCTAAAGGTGCAGAAGCAGAAGCAGCCTGGAACGAAACATTTGCTGCCTATGCTGCAAAATATCCAGCAGAAGCTGCTGAGCTTAAACGTCGTTTATCGGGTGAATTGCCGGCTGACTTCGCGGCAAAAGCGGATGCCTACATTGCAGAAGTGAATGCCAAAGCTGAAACAATTGCGACGCGTAAAGCTAGCCAAAATGCATTGCAAGCACTTGTTCCATTATTGCCAGAAGTTCTAGGTGGTTCTGCTGATCTTGCAGGTTCTAACCTGACCCTTTGGAAAGGTGCGCAAGGCGTGCAGGATAATCCTGCGGGTAACTATGTACACTACGGTGTACGTGAATTCGGTATGACTGCAATTGCCAACGGCGTGGCGCTACATGGCGGTTTTATCCCTTATGTCGCTACATTCCTGATGTTTATGGAGTATGCACGTAATGCAGTACGTATGTCTGCATTAATGAAACAGCGCGTGATTCATGTTTATACGCATGACTCAATTGGTCTGGGTGAAGATGGTCCAACGCATCAACCTGTTGAGCAGATCGCATCGCTTCGTACTACGCCAAACCTGAATACATGGCGTCCATGTGACACGGTTGAAGCAGCAATTTCCTGGAAATCTGCACTCATGCGTGCTGATGGTCCGACAGCATTAATCTTCTCTCGTCAGAACTTGCCATTCCAGACCCGTACTCAAGCACAAATCGAGAACGTGGCAAAAGGTGGTTATGTACTGGCTGAAGAAAAAGGCGAATTAAAAGCAATTATTATTGCAACTGGTTCAGAAGTATCTCTGGCAATGGACGCTTATGCACAGCTTGAAGGCGTGCGTGTGGTATCTATGCCATGTGCCGAAGAATTCATGAAGCAAGATGCAGCTTATCGTGAAGCGGTTCTTCCATCAAACATTCGTGCACGTGTTGCGGTTGAAGCTGCACATGTAGATTACTGGTGGAAATTTGTGGGTCTTGATGGTCGCGTCATCGGTATGACCACTTATGGCGAATCTGCACCTGCAAAAGATCTGTTCCAGTTCTTCGGTATTACTACTGAAGCAGTGGTAGCAGCTGTAAAAGAGATTACTGCATAATCAACTGATTAGGTGGTTTTTTAAAAGGCGCTCCAGTTATGGGGCGTCTTTTGTTTTTTCGCTTTTTAGCGTTGTTTTCATGTGGCAACCGTTAGAAAGTTCTTCCATAGTCGAAATGAAAGAGTGAGATGAACATGAGCTTGTATGAACAAATTAACGATGAAATTACTTTAATGGATGCAGGCGAACTCAAGTGGATCGGACAGGAGTTACCTCTTGACGCGATGGTTGCAGTTGATTTAATGCTGCAAGAATTAGCCGAAGAAAAGGTCATTAAAGTGCGTCGTAAAAATCATGAAAAGACGACTGGCCTAAAACAGGTTGATCGTATTCTGGTTGAAAAACTTTAAACATAAAGCGTGAAAAGTCCCTGATTGGGGCTTTTTTTATGCCGGATGATTTTCATCTGATGGGTTGCTTATGAACACGAGATGATATAAAGCTAGGTTTAGGCCGCTATAATAATTCAGCGACCACTATCGAAACGACTTAAATTAAAGAAATAAGCCAAAGAAGCGGTTAAACATGAATATACAGCCCCAGATCCAGATCCAGATCAAAGCTCTAGAGCAAATATCACAGCCGGAATGGCTATTTTTATGGCAAGACTATCAACGCTTTTATCAGACGCAAATTTCGGATGAGGTGAGTGAAAATACCTGGGATAAATTAACCAATTATGAATTAGATTCAATGTACGGTTTTGCTGCAATGATGGATGGAAAGGTTGTGGGAATTGTGCATGTCATTGAGCATAACAGTAGCTGGACAGTAAGACCATATGCCTATTTGCAGGATTTATTTGTCCATCCAGATTATCGTGGCCGGGGCGTAGCGCGCAAGTTGCTTGAGCATATCTATCAGGTAGCGCAGCAGCGTAATTGCGACCGGGTGTACTGGCTGACTCAGGAATCAAACCATCAGGCACAAGCGTTATATAACAAAGTCGCCAAGAAAACCGGATTCATCCAATATCGTATGGATTGACCATCAAAAGTTAGAAAAATAACTTACAAATTTATCGTTTCATAGCTGCAACAAAACGTTTTATCTTTAGGGCTGCAAACGTTGCCAGTTTCTATACACTTGATGACATCCAAAACGAGAGATAAAAACATGAATTTCAAAACATTAGCATTAGGCTTGGCGGTTGCGTCCGTGGCAACTGTTTCTATGGCTAAACCAGTGGCTTATACCATTGACCCAACCCATACAGCTACTGTATTTAGCTGGGATCATTTTGGTTTTTCTACACCATCAGGTAACTTCTCAAATATTCAGGGTACCATTAATGTTGATGAGCAAAAACCTGCGAACTCTTCTGTGAATGTGACAATTCCACTATCGAGTATCAATACCAACGTGAAAGCTTTGGATGAGCATTTAGTGGCGGCAGACTGGTTTGATGCAGCGAAATACCCAAACATCACTTTTAAAAGTACCAAAGTTGAAACTCAGGACAAAAAGAAATTTAAAATTACTGGTGATTTGACCATTAAAGGCGTTACTAAGCCAGTTGTATTGGATGCCGTTTTGAACAAGAAAGGCCCACATCCAATGACCAAAGCAGAAACAGTCGGTTTTAATGCCACTACATCATTCAACCGTTCTGCATTTGGTATCGCAAACTATGTACCTAATGTAGGTGATAAAATTACCGTACAGATTACCACTGAAGCAAGCGTGCCAACAGCCAAAGCGAAATAAGCACGACTTGATTAAAAAAGCACCTAAATTCAGGTGCTTTTTTAATTGGACCAACAAGTTTAATTCCGGTTAAAAATAAGTAAACAGCCAAAACTGATAAAAATTCCACCGGTGATCCCGTCAATCCATTTGGCAAATTTTTGATAATAGGTATTCATCTTGCGCATTGAAAAAATAACAGCAACAACTGCAAACCAGAGCAGGCTTTCTACAAATACCAAGAGTAACAGGGAGGATTGCTCTGATAAGCTTGCATTGGGACTGATGGCCAGAGAAAAGACACTGCTAAAGTAAATCAGGGCTTTAGGGTTGGCCATATTGGTCAAAAACCCCTGAAGCAATAATTTAAAATATGATGCTTGTGCTACCGGGACAGATTCATGTTTTGGTTCAATTAAGGATAGTGGTTTTTTTAAACTTGACTTTAACATCAGGTAGCCTAAATAAAGTAGATATATGCCACCCAAGATCATTAACACCTGCTGCAACCAGGCCACTTTCTGAAACAGGAAATGTAAACCACTGAGCGCACAGATTGACCAGAGCAGAATACTCAACGAAATCCCGATAGCTGCAAAGAGCGCATGTTTTCTGGACTGCCGTATCGCACTTTGTGTTACAAAGAAAAAGTCTGGTCCCGGGCTGATCAGGGCGAAAAAATGAATAACAGCGATACCGAATAATGCGCTCATAAAATTTTTAATATCAAGAATTGGAGTCAAGTTTAAAATGCGCTGAATCAAGATGCCATATTTAATTGAGCCAGATATTGTTCCAAGACAGTTTTTGAAGTCCTTTCCAGCAAAGGTGCAAATTGAAGATTGGCTGCGCGAAGTGTAGGTATAGCAATATTAGCCTGTCGTAATTCACCAGTATGGCCAATCAGCCATTTTTCCAGACTGTCACTGGCTATTTCGGGATGAAATTGCAGGGCCAGAATATGATTACCCACACGGAAAGCCTGATGCGGATAAAGTTTAGAGCTGGCCAGTAATTCAGCCTGTGCAGGTAAATCAAAAGTATCACCGTGCCAATGCAGGACTTGAATATCTTCCAGAGCTTGCAGCGGATTATTTTCAACAGAAGCAAGGTTGAGTTTAGACCAGCCGATTTCTTTGGTATGCCCGGAATAGACTTTGCCACCCAACGCAGCAGCAATTAATTGAGCCCCTAAACAGATACCTAAAGTCGGTAGATTTCTCTCTAAACGAACTTTAAGTAAGTTTATTTCCTCTTGTAGGAATGGGTAGTTTTGAGTTTCATAGACTGCAATAGGGCCTCCAAGAATGACTACTAAGCCAGGATGCTCAAAAGCTTTGTTAAGATCATCAATGCCGGCTTCAAAATAGCGGACGCGTAAGCCGAGCTGATAAAAAACATCTTCCCAAGCGCCTAAGTCTTCAAAAGCCAGATGTTGAATGGCATATACAGTATCGGGGAGGTGGGCTAAGTTCAGCATAGTTTTTTGATATCAAGAGAATGATTTAATTTAACGTGAATCAAAAGCAAAATAAAAGGCTTTATCTACCGATCCTGTGCAAAATAGAAAATAATGGGTATCGTTGCACTATCAGCAAGTAAGTAAAAATTTTCGTGTGATCGCTACATCAAGCATTTCATTTTTTCTTTTGTGTAAGAAAGAGAGTAGAGTAAGGCTGCCGTACTGAATAAAAACAATAAGGTCATCAGGAACAAGGATATGCAAAATATACGTTTATATGTCGATCAAAATAGAATCAGCCCTTATGCTATGTCGGTCTATGTTGCCTTAAAAGAAAAGGGTTTAGATTTTCAGGAAATCGTGATTGATTTAGATCAGCAGCAACAGAAATCTGCGGCTTATCAAGCCATTTGTCCAAGTGCTAAAGTTCCGTGTTTAACGCTAGATCATTTTAGTCTGTTTGAATCATGGGCAATCACTGAATACTTGGAGGATGTCTTTGCAGCACCTAATTATCCAGCTTTATATCCTAAGGAAATTCAAGCCAGAGCCAAATGTCGCGCCCTACAAGCCTTGGTCAAAACCGATTTTATGCAAATCCGTCAGCAAATGCCTTCTGATTCGGTATTTCATCCACCAAAAATATCTTCACCTCTTACAGCTGCGATAACTGAAGAAATTCAGCGATTGTTAAATGTGGCAGAACATATGCTAGAGGACATATGGTTGACTGAACACTGGTCCATTGCGGACTTTGATCTGGCCTTTATGTTGCATCGTTTGCTGAGCCATCAGGTGAAACTTCCTGTGAAAATAATAGGATATGTCGAGCGTAATTTTAAGCGTGCTTCGGTACAGGCGTGGCTGGCAGAACATGAAAAAGCCAAAACTTTAATTTAATGCCGACTGATAAAACAGTTCATAAAAAACCTACTTAAATAGATAAAATTCAAGCGTAATATGAATCAGAACAAGACTTGAATGATGCTGAGGATGCATGTCCTCGTTGAATAAGAAGGAAGGAGTAGCCGGTGGGGAATTCACATCATCATGAGCATAGTCATGTCAACGTGACTGCAGACAATGCCAGAAAATTATCGATAGCGCTGGGATTAACCACGACTTTTTTAATTGTGGAAGTAATTGCCGGTTTTCTGACCCAAAGTCTGGCTTTGCTCTCTGATGCTGCACATATGTTTACCGATGCTGCCGCACTGGCTATTGCACTGGTGGCTATCAAGATCGGACAAAAACCGGCAGACAATAAACGGACTTTTGGTTATCAACGTTTTGAAATTCTGGCTGCCCTGTTTAACGCCTTGATGTTGTTTGTGGTTGCGATTTATATCTTGTTTGAAGCTTATCAGCGTTTGAGTCATCCACCAGAAATCCAGAGCCTTGGCATGATGATTGTTGCTGTTTTGGGGCTGATCATTAACCTGATTTCCATGAAAATTCTGGTGTCCAGCAGTCAGGAAAGTCTCAATGTCAAAGGTGCATATCTGGAAGTGCTGAGTGATACACTGGGATCTGTAGGCGTGATTATTGGAGCGTTAGTGATTTATTTCACCGGCTGGATGTGGATTGATACACTCATTGCAGTATTAATCGGATTTTGGGTATTGCCAAGAACCTGGGTTTTGCTGAAACAGAGCATCAATATTCTGCTTGAAGGTGTGCCGGAGGAAATTGATATTGAAAAATTACGTCACGATCTTTTGGCGCTTGACGGGGTCGAGGATATTCATCAGCTCAAGGTCTGGGCGATTACTTCCAAAAAAGTCATGCTGACCGTGCATCTGGTTGCGCCGAATGTGGATTATCAGAAACTGCGTCATCAGGCCTTTGAGATGCTCCACCATGAGCATCATATTACCGAGATGACCTTGCAGATCGAAGCGGAAGATTGTCCGCCGGAACATCGGGGACAATCCTCACATCAGCATTCACATGCCGAAAGCCATCAGCATTGAAATTGACTAATCTAAGCATCAGGAAAATTGATTATTTTTTTAAAAGTGAGCGAATCACATCCAGATAACTTGGTGGGGCATCGACATAATGACGCTCCCTTAACATCTGGTGCATTCTCGCCAGCTTTTGATGCGGAACAGAGGCCATTAAATGATGTTCAATATGATAGTTCACATGAATCGGGGCAACCAAAGCACGTGCCAACCAACCTGCACGAGTAGTTCGGGTATTGCTCAGGGCAGAATGACTGGTTTCTAATCCGGCATGTTCAGCCATGGCGCGGATGCGGATGAACAAAGGAAATGGAGTGATATAGGCGAGAGGCCATAATAAATACAGTTTAGGATGGCCGCTGGCCCACAGTGCATAAAAAATTGCTGCATTTGAGATGAACATACCGGAACTATTCTTAAACAGATTCTTTGCTAACTCTAAATTGCTGCGATCACCACGCGGAATTGGCTTGGGGTCATTGGAAACACTCCATTCCAGTAATTCAAGATCCATTAATACTCGACCTGCAAGGAACTTAAGTCCAGATTGCCCATTCAGGTCACGGAAGAATTTCCTGAATAGTGAGCTTTGAGTAATGGGGAAATTTTTTACCAACCCCAAGTCAGGATCATCTGGCTGCGAGGTTTTAGCATGATGTTTCAGATGATAAGGACGATACTTGCTGACATCATTCCAGATCGGGCGTGCACAGAGCCAGTCGGTCAAATGAGTGTTCAACCATTTGGTTTTGAACAGGCTATGATGTGAGGCATCATGCATCAAAATAGCCATCGCAAGCTGGCGTCCCGCAAGAATGGCCAATGCCAGCGCGCACATCAGGACTTTCCCCCACGTAGGTAAATATTCCCAGCTATAGGCGACCGTGCCAAAGGTCATGACAATTACGGTCCATGTCGAACCTACTGCCCAGACACCGTGCAAGTCTGAGGTCGTGGTGAGTTCTTTAATTTCATCACGACTAAAAAGTTCTGTGACACTGACCTTGCTGTTCATTCTTCTGCCTATATTTAGTTCTTATTGCTATATTCAATATATTTGGATGAAATATTACAGTCAATTTATTTTTGTGTATAAAAAAGAAATAATTTAGAGCCCTTGGTCTTTAAAATAGTGTTGCCATAAAAGTTGTCCCTGTTTTTCTATTTTGCGGACTGCGAGCTCAAATTGTTGTCGAGCCTCGGTATCTATCCATTCTGCAGGAAGCAAAGGGTCAGCACGTAAACTAAATAGGGCAGACTTACCTAGATAAAAGGCACTTTTTGCAGCCTCTGCTAAATTCAGATTTTGGTAATTCTCAAACCAGGCGTTGATATCATGCTGTACTACATGATAGGTCTGATGTAGCGCTTCGATATCCCATAAATCACGAACTTCAGTTTCACTTTCCAGCTGACTGACTTGGAAAAAACGTGCATCAGCATCTAATCCAAACCGGATTACAGCTGTTTTTAATGTGCTTAGACTCAGTGTTAAATTATCTGGACGAATAAAAACATTTTGTTCCAATTCCTGAAAACCATAATAATGCAGCGCTTTTTCCCTTCTAGATAATGACGTACGATCTACGCGCCCTAAAGTACCCGTATAGACCAGTACATATTTTCCATTCCATGTGGTCACAGTTTGTATATAGGGTTGTTTGTTTAAACTGATAAAAGAAGTATCGAACTTTTTTTCTAGCAACTGATACACACCGCGCTCTACAGATTGAATGACATTTTCCTGATTTAATCGGGCCACAGCGACGCGTATGCCATTCTCAGATATGCCTAATAATTCAGCAGCCGTTAATATCCGCCTAATAGAGAGGGCTGAGTCTTTCGAAGCGTAGAGAAGGTCTAAAACAAGATGACGTGCATTCAGTTTATAAGTCATGAAACGATATCGTAATTAAAAGAATTGAAAGTTTTGAAGTTTATTTACAATAGCACTTTGTTGTGAATTACCCAAAAAATGTCGGGGTGAAAGTAGCTAAGACGTGATTTTTAGAGATACTTTTTATCAATCAAAATTTTTAGAATTTAATAAAAAAACCCTTATCTTTCGATAAGGGTTTTTCGTATTCTGGAGCGGGAAAGGAGACTCGAACTCCCGACCCCAACCTTGGCAAGGTTATGCTCTACCAACTGAGCTATTCCCGCAATGAGGTGAATTATAGAGAATTCCACAGCAGTGTCAACTCTCTATAAATCTGTTTGATTAATTAATCAGCACGTCGCCAGACAGTACCTTGACGGGTATCCTCAAGAACAACACCTTGATCAAGTAAAGATTGACGAATCTCATCCGCACGGGCGAATTCTTTGGCTTTCTTGGCATCCTGACGCTGTTGAATCAAATCTTCAATTTGTTCAGGTGATAGTCCCAATGCTTCCTGACCAATGTCAGATTTGAGGAACTCATCTACATCTTGCTGTACCAGACCGAGAATATTGGTCAGGTGACGTAAAGTTGCATAATAAATCGCTGCTTGTTCCGCATTTTCTTCTTTTACAGCACGATTCAGTTCTTTATTGATTTCGAACAATACCGCAATCGCTTCAGGCGTATTGAAATCATCACGCATAGCGGCATTAAAACGTTCAACAAAAGCCTCATCCAGAGTTTCAACCAGATGATCACCATAAACCGCTTGATAGGTTTTAAACGAGTGATAGAAACGAGATAAGGTATTTTTTGCTTCTTTTAAGGCAACATCCGAGTAATTCACCGGGCTACGATAATGGGAAGAAACAATGAAATAACGTACCACTTCCGGATGGAATTTTTCAATCACGTCGCGAATGGTGAAGAAATTGCCTAAAGACTTCGACATTTTCTCGCCATCGACATTAATAAATCCGGCATGCATCCAGTAATTGACATACTGTTCGCCAGTAGAAGCTTCAGATTGTGCAATTTCATTTTCATGGTGCGGGAAGGTCAGATCAGCACCGCCGCCATGAATATCGAAATGATTACCCAGGCAGCAGGTCGACATTGCCGAACATTCAATATGCCAGCCCGGACGGCCATTCCCCCAAGGGGAAGCCCATGACGGTTCATTATCCTTGGCATGTTTCCACAGTACAAAGTCAAATGGATGTTTCTTTTCGACTTCAACATCGACACGTTCAGACGCACCCGCTTGCATATCTTCCAGTTTACGGCCAGAAAGACGACCATATTTGGCAAACTTCTCGACCTCAAAGTAGACATCACCATTATTGGATGGATAAGCCGTACCTTTGTCGACCAGGTTGCTGATCATATCCTGCATCTGATCGATGTAATCTGTTGCTTTAGGTGCTACATCAGGTGCAAGGCAGCCAAGTTTGGCAAAATCTTCATTCATCGCATCAATAAAGCGACTGGTCAACGCCGAGATACTTTCACCATTTTCATTGGCACGTTTAATAATCTTGTCATCAATGTCGGTGATGTTGCGCACATATTTGACCTTCCAGCCTTGGCTACGCAAGAAACGGATAATGTAGTCAAATGCAACCACTGTACGTGCGTGTCCTATATGACAATAATCATAGACCGTCATTCCACAGACATACAGGTCAATCTGACCTTCAACACGAGGTACGAATTCTACTTTTTTGCGTTGCTCTGAGTTATATAGAACAAATGGTTGCATAGCTGTTCAAAGGACTTCAAATAAAAGGATGATTCATCTTAACCCAAGCATAATTATTCATAAAGATAAAAGCGTAAAAAGCCTCAGTTATTTAGCCTAGTTAGGTAGCAATAATGATTGAGAAAGAAAAAATTTCTGGACTGAAATGACAATAATGAATTGGTCTTTTCTGGGGCAGTGTTTGCGAGGGGAATTAAGGAGTATTGGAATGAGGATGTTCTTTTATGAATATAATTCATTAAGACAAGCGTGAGGATATTCCGATAAAAAATAAAAACAAGCACATTCTCCAGTTTCAAAAATGGAGCAAATGTAGAGGTGGATATACCTGGCTTCGCAAGTCAAATACAATCGAAATATATTAAAAATACGTCGAATCTTATACATTTAGAAATCTTGCAATTGCATAGCTATGCTAAAATTGCGAAAATTATGCCCATCAAACCAGAGTTTTTCTCTGTCCTTAGCGTAGGTAAACAGGCTTTGAATCCACAAAAAACAGCGAATCAGCTAGATTTCCAAAAAGTCGCACTTGAAACACTGCGCATCGAAGAAAATGCGTTACAGATTTTAGCAACACAGATTGATGACCGTTTTAGCCGCGCATGTGAGATTATTCTGCAGTGTACCGGCCGTCTGGTGATTACCGGAATGGGCAAGTCGGGTCATATTGGCCGTAAAATGGCGGCGACCTTTGCTTCGACCGGAACGCCATCGTTCTTTATGCATCCTGGTGAAGCAGGTCATGGTGACTTAGGGATGCTGGTGTCAGGTGACGTGCTGATTGCAATTTCAAACTCGGGCAAGAGTGATGAGATCATGATGCTGATGCCCCTGATCAAGCATCTGCAAATTCCCCTGATTACCATCAGTGGTGATGACCAAGGTCCCATGCCACAAAATGCTGATGTAGCTTTGACGCTCGGTAATATCCAGGAAGCGTGTCCACTCGGTCTGGCGCCAACTTCAAGTACTACCGCCACACTGGCTTTGGGTGATGCTCTGGCAGTAGCTTTGCTGGATGCTCGCGGCTTTACTTCAGATGATTTTGCACGTTCACATCCTGCGGGTGCGTTGGGTAAGCGCCTGTTGTTGCATGTAAAACATCTGATGCGTACTGGAGCCGATTTGCCGAAAGTCTCGCCAGATACGCCGATGAACCAGGTTTTATACGAGATTTCAAATAAACGTCTAGGTTTGACCACAATTGTCGATCAAAATGACCTCCTGCTCGGTATTTTTACAGACGGGGACTTACGCCGCTTAATCGATAAACAGCAAGGCTTTGATGTCAATCTGGCAGTGCAAGACGTAATGATCAAGAATCCGTTGACTATTTCTCAGGAAGAACGTGCAGTGATCGCGCTGGAGCGTATGAATGAGCATAAAATTAATCAATTTGTAGTTGTTGATGATGCCAATAAAGTCATTGGCGTGATCAGTATGCATGACCTGATTCAGGCTGGGGTAAATTAATAGATGGCATCTTATGTATTGTTAGAGCAGGCACGTCATATCGCAGCAATGGTGCTTGATGTCGATGGTATTTTAAGTGACGGTTTTGTTACCTTGACTAATTCGGGTGACGAGATTAAATCCTTTGATATTCGTGATGGTCTGGGCATGAAACTGGTTCAGCAGGCGGGAATCAAGGTGATTATTATCACCGGTCGTCAAAGTCGTATTGTTGAAAAGCGTATGTCAGATCTGGGTGTTGATCTGGTCTATCAGGGCCGTGAAGATAAAGGCACAGCTCTTCGTGAAGCATGTGCACAGCTTAACATTGATCCTGAAGATTGCCTGTACATGGGTGATGATTGGCCTGATCTGTCTGCTTTTGCCATTGCGGGCATGAAAGTGACAGTGCCTAATGGTCATGTCGAAGTTCGCCGTCGGGCCGATCTGGTCACTCAAGCCTACGGTGGTCGCGGTGCGGTTCGTGAAATCTGCGACATGCTGTTAATGTCCAAAGGCATGTACCAAGAGTTACTTGAAAAATATATTCGTGCACCTTATTAATAAGTCCTATCTTTTGGATTAAGTACACCGCTTATGGATACTAAAGTTTTATACATTACGGCTGTGATTATTGCCGCAATAAGTGGTGGTTATTACTATTACAGCGGCAAAGGTAACAAGCTGCAGGCAGACTCTGCACGCAGCATGACCTATTCCGCTCAAAATATTAACTTAACCCAGACAGATGAATCAGGCCAGGTGTCGGTTCGTGCCCAAGTGGATCGACTTGAGCAGAATCTGCAGCTAGAAACCTCAAAGCTGGAAAATCTGCGAGCATCGACTTATGACAATGGTAAAATCGATGCCACTTTCTTTGCCAAAATGGCGCATGGTTATGATGACAATACAAAAGTTGTACTCTCTCAAGAAGTGCTCGCCACCAAAATCATGCAAAATGGGAAAATGCAGTTCCGTACTGAAGAACTGACCGCTTTTCCGAAAACACGCGAAATTGAAACAGACAAGACAGTGATTGTGGAATCTCCACAGGCTGAATTTGTCAGCCAGGGTCTTAAAGCCAATCTTAATGATGGTCAATACGAATTCTTTAATATTCGAGGAAAGTATGAACCAAACTCCTAAAGCCAAAATGATGCACACTTTCCTAAAGCGTATAACGCTAGCGACTGTGGTTGGACTCGGTTCAATCACTGCTTTTGCGCTGCCATCTGACCGTAATCAGCCAATTACCTTGCTGGCTGACCGCGCGACTTTTAATGAGCGGACGGGTGTGACGACTTATTCTGGTAATGTCATCATTGAACAGGGCACCATGAAGCTGCAAGCCAATTCGATTGTGGCTAATCTGAACAGTAAACGCCAGATCAGCCTCATTACGGCGACAGGCAGTCCGGCACAGTTTCAGCAAAAAGTAGATCCGGACAAAGGTCTGGCGAAAGGTCAGGCACAAAAAATTGTCTATAATGCCGAAACAGGCATTATTACCTTGTCCGGTAATGCTTTCCTGCAACAGGATGGTGCCAGTATTCGCGGTACAACTTTAAAGTACAGCATGAATAAAGGCGATATCGAAGCCACAGGAACTCCAAACAAGACTGGTTCTTCTTCAGGCCGTGTACAAATCGTGATTCCACCGTCTACTTCAAAATCCTTCCCGGGAGCGCGTGATTAATGGAGCAATCGCAGCAGGTTCAGACCTTAACCATTAAGCATCTGGCGAAAAATTATAATAAGCGCTGGGTCGTCAAAGATGTATCGTTCAGTATGCAAAGTGGCCAGATTGTGGGACTGCTGGGCCCAAACGGGGCTGGTAAAACCACCAGTTTTTATATGGTTGTTGGGCTGGTACGGATGGATAAGGGCGAAATTTATCTGGATGATCTGGATCTTTCCGACCTGGCCATGCATGAGCGGGCACGTAAAGGGATTGGCTATTTGCCGCAGGAAGCTTCAATCTTCCGGAAGCTGACGATTTCAGAAAATATTATGGCGATTCTGGAAACCCGTAAAGAGCTGACCAAGGCTCAACGTCAGCAACGTCTGGCAGAGCTACTGGCGGACTTTAAAATTACCCATATTAAAGATTCCTTGGGAATGAGTGTATCCGGTGGTGAGCGACGTCGTGCTGAAATTGCACGTGCCTTGGCCGCTGATCCTAAATTTATGCTACTCGATGAGCCTTTTGCCGGTGTTGACCCAATTTCGGTTGGAGATATTAAAGATATTATTACCAACTTGAAAGATCGGGGTATTGGCGTGCTGATTACCGATCACAATGTCCGTGAAACACTGGCGATTTGTGAACATGCTTATATTGTCAGTGAAGGTGCAGTGATTGCTGAAGGTACACCGGAAGAAATTCTGGCGAATGAGACCGTGAGAAAAGTTTATCTGGGTGATGATTTCACTGTTTAAATGTCTCTTACTTTATAAAAAACCTGCATCAGATTTCAATTGTCAGATGCAGGTTTTTTAATTAGCGGCAAAGAACCATTGCATTCAATGTCCTTGCCGAAGAAGAAAAATGAGTAAAAAACAGGCAAGAATGCAAGTTTCCCGGATCTGATGATTTTTAAAGCCTTTCAAAACAATCGAGTAAAATCAAGACTCTCCTTGGAGAGGCTTTTTATTTGTCTGTACAAAGCGGGTATACTGCAACAGTAAGAGTTTAAAGCCTGAAGTTATGCCATTTACCATTGCCAGCCTAGTCAGTTTTGAGGAAGATATCAAAAAAAGCCGCTTTCAGGCCTTTGCTACCCCTGTTGAAAATGAGCAGGAGGTGAAAGATTTTCTGGAGGCTTATCGTGATCCAAGCACCACACATCAATGCTGGGCCTGGAAAATTGGTCATCAGGTACGCTTTAATGATGACGGTGAACCTTCAGGTACTGCAGGACGTCCGATACTGGCGACTATTGAGGGTAATGAACTGACCAATGTGCTGGTACTGGTCAATCGCTGGTATGGCGGAATCAAGCTGGGAACAGGAGGCTTGGTGCGAGCCTATGGGGGTTGCGCTGGACAATGCTTGCTATTAGCAGAAAAAATTGAACTGATTGAAAAGAAAAAGGTGCAATTTTCCTGTCAATTTAATGAGTGGGCCATATTCCAGTATGAATTGAATCAGCAGCAAATCGATTATCAGGAAGAATATACAGCCGAAGGTGTGCAGGTCAGCGCCTTATTTCAATTACATCAAATTCAACCCTTTGCCCTGAAAGTTCAGGATGTGACGCGTGGCCGGGAACAATTAAAAATTATTGAAGAAGCGACAGATGACTGACGTAGATCCATTACTGAAATATCGTGAGCAGCATAAACATCGTCTGAACTATATGCCTTGGCTGTACTGGTCCTTAAAGCCAAAAAATCGCGGTTGGGCAGAAGCATGGCAAAAGGAATATCAGGCTTATCTGATGGAGATGGAAACCATCGAGATTGGTGAAAACTGTTTTATTTCACCACTGGCACATATCTTTGCCGAGCCGGGGCGCAAAATCATCATCGGTGATAATACCTTTATTGCCGCAGATTGCACCTTGCATGGCCCACTGGACATTGGAAATGAAGTGGCGATTAATCATCACTGTATTCTGGATGGCGGGCGGGTAGGGATTAAACTGCATGATCAGGTACGTATCGCTGCTTATTGTCATCTTTATGCCTTTGATCACGGGATGGATCCCGAGCAGCCAATTTATCAGCAACCGGTGCGCTCACAAGGCATCGAGATCGGCCGGGATGTGTGGCTAGGTGCACACGTGGGTATCAAGGACGGAATTAAAATCGCAGATCAGGCTGTGGTGGGGATGAACAGTATGGTGACCAAGGATGTTGAGGCGCGTGCAATTGTCGCCGGAAATCCGGCTAGATTTATTCGTTATCGTGAATAAGTTTTTTGAAGTCAACGGGTTGAAATAAAGATAGAAATGAGTAGAAAAATGGGTTTAGCGATCTATATTTATTCACATAAAAGTTAACATATTTCAATTCAAGCCTTACAGATTTTGCTGCACATTTTTGAATGCTTATGCTAAGTTAAAAATAACTAAGAAATTTTTATCATAACTAGAGAGGCTAAACATGAAACGTGTCATTGCCTGCATTGACTCATCCCCATGTATAAACGCGCTGGCAGACGCAGCTGCATGGATTGCCAAACAGACTGGCCGTGAACTGGTCTTGTTACAGGTTCTGGATTATTACCCTGCCAGTTATCATTTAGGGGAAATCAGTGGAGTGATTGGCTTTGAAAGTAACGCCATGTTACTGAAAGAGCTGGCTGAACTTGAACAAAAACAAAGTGAAATCGCGCTGGATTATAGCAATAATCTGCTGCAGCACATTTCTGAACGGATTCTGGCAGAACATGGTATTCACACCACACACATTCAGGAAAAGGGCGATTTTCTGGAACAAAGCTTCCAGATTCTGCAGCCTGATGATATTGCGGTGATAGGCTTGCTCGGCGAACGTTCAGCTGAAAAAAACAAACCAATTGGCACCAATGTCGAAAACTTTATTCGTGGGGCTAACTGTACCGTCATGACAGTCGGAGAACAGTTTAAGCCACCGACACGCTTTATTTTTGCCTATGAATATTCACCCACTTGCATCAAGATGATGAAACGGATTGCAGAAAGCGATTTGCTACGCTTATTGCAATGTCATCTGTTATATGTCGGTGATCATGCTGAAATTCTGAATGAACCTTTGCAATATTTAACTCAGGCTGGCTTAGAGGTGGTACCACAATATCGCTATGGTGATGTTGCAGAAAATATTTTGTCCTATCAGCAGGAACAGGGGATTCAACTGATTGTGCTTGGCGCATTCAGTCACAGTAAAATCCACCAGTTCTTCTTAGGAAGTATTGCAACCACAATTTTCCGTAATTCCAAAGTTCCTTTGCTGGTTGCCAAGTGAGAATTGCAAAAGATTGCCAGGTGCGGAGTCTAATCGTAAATTGTTACAGCTTGAGTTAAAAATGACCAGAGTTATCCTCATATATTGTGGATAACTCTGTGGTTAATTTTTATAAGTATATATTATTTATAAGAAATATCGTATTGGGTGATTTTTGCTCTTCTGCTTTTATTTAACAATCGCGAGTGCGAAACCATCATGTCCTTTGCTACCAACCGTCTGTAAAGCAGTACAGGACAAGATACGTGGATGATTTTGCAGGGCTTTAAACATATCGCGAATGCCTTCAATACTTGGCTTTTTATTGTCCGGATTAATGATCTCGCCAGCACGAATCACATTGTCCAGAAAAATAAGCGTACCTGAATGCGACAGGTTTAAACTGAGTTCCAGATATTCCGGATAACTCTGTTTATCTGCATCAATGAAGATAAAATCAAAAGCTTCAGTGTCTTCAGGCAGGGCTTTAAGCACGTCTGCTGCACGGCCACATTTAAGTTCAACGGTCTGTTTGAGCTGGGCACGGTCAATATTTTCCTGACCCATTGCCGCATGGGTGTCACGTCCTTCAATGGTCAGGATATAACCGTCATCCGGCAAGGCACGCGCCAGCCACATGGTGCTATATGCTGCAAATGTGCCGAGTTCCAGTACACGTTTACACTGGTTCATCTGGATCAGCATCTGCAACAACATGCCTTGATTCGGTGCTACAGCCAGATGATCAGGAAAACCGTGCGCGGCAGTGTTTTCCAGAGTTTGATTCAGAATAGGGTCTTCAGGAATTAAATGTGAATCAATATAGTGATCAATGTCTGTCCACATTTGTTGCATAGTCTTGGCACCTTGATTGTGATGCCTGCATTTTAAACTTTTCGCGGCAGAGCGCAATTTATTGTTCTGTAGGTGCTGATTTTTTAAACTACACAAAACTCACGAGGAATTTTGTGTAGTAGGTGTCATGACTTAGTAATTACACATTGAGGAATTCCGCCCCAAACTCGGCCCCCAGGTACGGTAACCTTGGGTATCGATATGGATCTGACCTGAAGCATACATGCCGAGTCCCATATTCAGACTTTGGCCATGCTGAGCCCAGAACTGACACAATTTGAACTTGGTATTTTCAATATAGACATAGTCTTCTGCCTGCGGATATTCTGGTCCAATCCGGAAATCAATGGCAGAGTTATATAGATGACGTGAAGAATTCGCACCACCGGCACACTGGTTCAATGGCAGATCGCGATAGACTGAAGTCACTTCAAAATCAGTCAGCACATTGGCTGCAATCAGATATTTAAACACTTTTAAAGTCGGTATCTGATTGGCCCATAATTCCCGACTTGGGATCATGTATTGGGAACGGCCACACTTGGCCCAGTCACGTGCAGTACGCATCAACTCAA
The DNA here is from genome assembly GCF_001647535.1 of Acinetobacter sp. SFA. Classification (NCBI taxonomy): domain Bacteria; kingdom Pseudomonadati; phylum Pseudomonadota; class Gammaproteobacteria; order Moraxellales; family Moraxellaceae; genus Acinetobacter; species Acinetobacter sp. SFA. The sequence goes on from NZ_LSZI01000012.1 coordinate 109,692, forward strand.
AACTTGGAATAATATTACCAACGCCATGACGTTCAAGAAAGACTTCATACTCACGTACGCGCGCCAGATTATCCAGAGATGAAACCCACTGGGTATAAACATAAGGAATAGTTTTAGGGTAGGCTTTACGGTCAAACTGCACACGTTCTTGGGGAATATAAATCCGTTTTCCCGCGGGCTGTGCAGGGTGTTTTGTGGCAGTAGTACAGCCCACAAAAACCAGAGGGATTATACAAAGACTCAATAATCCCTTTGCAAAATTCATCATTTATACAATCAGATATTTATAAATAGCGCTATTTTAGACTAAATGTAAGGAGAAATTTGGAGAATATTGCAATGAAATGTGTGCAAAGCGTATAAAAAAGATCAGCATATGCTGATCTTTTAAATTTAAAATAATTACTTTTCAAGATATTGCAATTTATCTGGTTTGCCATTCCATTCTTCACGGTCGGCTGGTTGCTCACCAATTTGTGTAATGTTTGGCCACTTTTGCGACAGTTCAGCATTTAGTTCAATAAAGACTTCCTGACCTTCAGGTAATTCATCTTCAGAGAAAATTGCATTTGCCGGACATTCAGGTTCGCATAACGCACAGTCGATACATTCGTCCGGGTTAATTACGAGGAAGTTAGGACCTTCATAGAAACAGTCTACAGGGCAAACTTCTACACAGTCTTGATATTTACATTTAATACAATTTTCAGTGACAACGAAGGTCATGGCGACAGCTACCTAAACAATATGGTTCTAATTACGAATACTGTATTTTAGGCAAAAACAGGGGGAACTAACAATTCCTTTTATTGATATTTGTTATATATAGGGCTGTTAAATTTGAAAAAAGGGAGAATACCGATGAATTGTGTCTCTCATCGGTATTCTTAGCCCATTGACCCCATGCCAGATGAGGTCTAGGGTCAAGAATTAACTTGGCTGTTTGAGCAGATCTTTGAGTGCATATAACTGCTGCAAAGCTTCACGCGGACTCAAGCTATCCACATCGATATCATCAAGCAAGTCTAGTGCAGGCGACTCTTTCTCAATTTCGATGATACGTTCCACAGGTTCAATGATGTCGGGCATCGCAAACAGGTCATGCTGTGGACTCCGAGGTTTGACCTGATGCTGCTTTTCCAGAATCTTCAAGCGGTTTTGTGCTTCTTTAATCACTGCAGCTGGAATACCTGCCAGTTTGGCGACCTGCAAGCCATGACTCTGGCTGGCTGGTCCAGGCTGTACCTTATGCAGCAGAATCAGGTTACCATTCAACTCTTTGGCGGTGACATGGTAGTTATCAATTCCCGGTTCCTTGCCCAGTTCGGTCAGTTCGAAATAATGCGTTGCGAACAGACATAGACATTGAATGCGTTTGGTCAGATCCAGCACACAGGCCCAGGCCAGTGACAAACCATCATAGGTACTGGTTCCACGACCAACCTCATCCATCAGTACCAAAGACTGACTGGTAGCATGATGCAGGATTTGCGAAGTTTCGGTCATTTCCACCATAAAGGTGGATTTGCCTGTCGATAAATCATCGGCAGAACCAATCCGGGTGAAGACACGGTCAACCGGACCTAAAGTTGCAGCTTGCGCTGGAACATAGGCACCACAATAAGCCAGTAGTACGATTAATGCAGTTTGGCGCATAAATGTGGATTTACCCCCCATATTGGGACCGGTAATGATGGCCATCCGATGGGCAAAATCCAGTCGGGTATCGTTTGGGGTAAAGGCTGTTTTACTCAGGGACTCTACCACCGGATGTCGTCCGGCAGTGATACTTACACCAACTTCAGGACTGAATTTTGGACGCGACCAGTTGCGTAAACGTGCCTGATGGGCAAAATTCGCAATCAGATCAATCTGAGCAATGGCGCTGCTCATCATCTGTAGATTGCCAATATCCTGTCGTAACTCATCCAGCAGCATTTCAAACAGCATTTTTTCACGGGCCAAAGCACGTGATTCACTGGATAAGACTTTATCTTCAAAGGCTTTCAGTTCAGGCGTGATATAACGTTCTGCATTTTTCAGGGTTTGCCGGCGGATATAATGCTCGGGTGCTTGTGCAGCCTGCGCGCGGGTTAACTCAATATAATAGCCACTAACGCGGTTATAGCCGATTTTTAGGGTGGGAATGCCGCTCTGTTCACGTTCCTTGATTTCCAGATCAATCAGGAACTGACTGGCATGATCGCGAATCTGTCGCAATTCATCCAGTTCACTGTCAAAACCTTCTGCAATCACATTCCCGTCACGCAGCAGGACGGGTGGATTTTCAACAATAGCTGACATCAGGCGTTGATGTAGACCATGGAAGTCGCCGAGTTCTTCATTGAGCTGTTCTAATAGCCCAGATTGCTGCTGACTGACAATCGGCTGCAGGGCATGGCGTAAAAATGGAATTTGCGCACAGGCTTGACGCAGTTGTACCAGATCACGTGGACGGGCACTGCCAAGTGCAATACGGCTCAGCACACGTTCAATATCGCTAATCTCTTTAAGGACCAAACGTACAGGCACTTCGTGGAAACCTTGAAGTAAGGCTTGAATGGCATCCAGGCGCTCATCCAGCAGTGCGGTATCGCGTAAAGGTTGCATCAGGGTGCGACTAAGCAGGCGTCCACCCATGGCAGTCTGGCAATCATTGATCAGTTGGAATAGCGAAGTACCATGTTCAAATAAAGGTTCAATCAGCTCCAGATTGCGGCGTGTCACTGGATCCAGCGCAATAAAATCTGAACTCTGTTCTAGCTGAATCGTGCGGATATGCGGTAATGCCGTTTTCTGGGTTTCTTTGGCATAATGTATTAAAGCTGCAGCGGCTGCTTTGGCCAAAGGTAAATGATCAATCCCGAAACCTGAAAGCGTGCTGACGGCAAACTGGTCGCATAAGGTTTTTTGCGCATTGTTCAGGTTGAAGTCGACATCGGGACGTTTGGTGACCGAGATATCCAGTTGTTGTTTGAGTTGTTCGGTCAATGTCGGATCAGCGATATTTTCATCCAGCAGAATTTCGCTTGGCATCAAACGCGCCAGTTCAATCATGAGCTGATTAATATCATAATCTTGCTGCTGGACTTTAAATAAGCCAGCGCTGAGATCGAGAAGTGCAATACCAATCTGATTCTGCTGAATACATAAAGCCACCAGATTCGAGCTCTGATGTGCACTGAGCATGGCATCATCAGTCAGAGTGCCAGGCGTAATAATCCGAACTACACCACGCTCAACCGGTCCTTTCCCAGTAACCTCGCCGATCTGCTCGCAGATCACCACGGTTTCGCCTTTTTTGACCAGACGTGCCAGATAGCCCTCGGCTGCATGATAAGGCACACCCGCCATAGGAATCGGCTGACCATTGGCTTTACCGCGATGGGTCAGGGTGATGCCTAAAATCTTGGCTGCCTTGTGTGCATCTTCAAAGAACAGTTCATAAAAATCACCCATACGATAGAACATCAATGAGTGCGGATGCTGCATTTTTACTGACATGTATTGCTGCATCATGGGCGTTAAGGTAGAAAGATCAGCCATAATTTCTGAACTGGTCATTAAAAATAAATCCTTTCAACAAGAGATAAATGCAAATACTGTGCAATAGGCTATGCAGGAAAATTTAAAGCAGATTTTCAGTCAGACCCGTCTCATATGGTGGAGTGCAAGAGACCGAAAATGTGAAATGAATCTGCTGATTCAATTCAGCTTCAAGTTATATTGTAGCAAGTCTATCAAATTTAATTTTTAGAAAGAAAGGAAATTCTAAGGGAATGTTGCAGTTAGCGCCCCCGATCTGTCGCGATGAGTTTTTATATATCCCATCTGTATTTTTTTAAAAAATTAACCACCGGATGCGAACATGCGGTGGTTAAGATAAATCAAGAGGATAATTTATTCTGGATCATAAAGACCGAGGTCTGAGAGATGTAATCTGAGAATCCGGCGCAATTCCAGCACGGCTTCAGGCGTTTCCTGAATCGAGTGGCCGCCCTTAATGACCTTGTTGGATACAGCACCATTTAGATAAGCACTCTCATATGAAACAATATCATCGCTCATGAGCTTGGTATCTTGCGTATCTACGGTATTGCCGATAATAGAATGAAATTTGATATTTTTAGAAGGCTGAATATCCTCAGTTATTGCAGTAAATTTTGAATTTTCACTGAGATCACTCGGACCATTCTGAATCAGGTCATGTCCCAGTTCTTTAACAAACCCCTTTAACCCGATCTCACCTTGCAGGGTATCGGCAAAGGCACCCAAAAATGCACCCGGTATCCGGATAATTTTACGGGCCAGTTTGGTATGCCAGCGATCGGCATATTCCGTTCCACGATGTGGGGTTGCCAGGAAAATGGCCCGACTAAAGTTCGGAATAGGCTGCATTTGCAGGCGGGCTTTAAATAACGGATTATCCTTAAACTGTGCAATGCGGGTATTTTGTACCAGCTTAAATGCATCTTGGGTAATATCGGCCTGACTGACCATTAAACGGGCAATCACACCTCCCATGCTATGTCCGACCAGTACCGCATCTTTTTTGGCTGGAGCATTGTTCGCGACCTGGGCAAAGCTTTGCTGAACCAGTGCATTAATTTGAAAACGGCTTTCCAGAATCGGCATATTGGTTGAATAAAATACCTGCCAGACCTGGAAATTTTCCCTTAATACCGGATCACCCATAATATCATTGGTCAGACGAATCCAGGCTTCAGGACTGCTGGCCAGGCCATGAATCAATACCAGCACTTTCTTGTTCGGATTATACGGTTCCAGCATGTACAGGTGTGGCATGCTCAGACTGTCTTCGCGATTAATCAGGGTCAGATAGGCTAAACGCCCCAGATTGTTTTCGGCTAGCCATAAACCGTAGGGCGCTGAAAAGTTGGCAGCCAGCGCATATTCTTTTGAAGCAACCTTTATCTTTTCATGTTTATAAGGATCATGTAGTTTCAGGTAAAATTCCGAGGTAGATAAAATCTGTTCAGTCGAATTTGCTGATTTGGGTACCGCAGTGATAGTCGTGGCCAGATATCGCGCTGAATGAATATTGGGATTTATGCCATTAGGGTATTTGTGCTTGAGCGGATCGGCAATATATTTTTTATCCTGCTCAGACTGCTGTTCTTCTGGTAAAACCACTAAAAATTCTGAACCAAAACCATCACGACGGGTAATGGAACGCAAGCCTGAAAAGTTCATGTTATAGGTAGACATGAGCTGTTCAATAGTCTGGTTTTTCAGCTGCGGAAAATTTTCCAGATCAAGGGTGTAGATACTGTCGCCGACTTGAATTCTTTGACCGGAACGTTTGGTTTCATAACGTTCAGCATAGCGCTGAATCAGATGGGCAATTGCCAGGTTATAAAAATCACGGATCTGGACCTGGCGGTTATCAAAAATACGGTCTTGTGGTGCGCGCTCAGTTTTGAACAGATAGGCATAGCTATAACGAATGCTTTTATCCAGCATGGTGAGCTGCTGATCCAGACATTTCTGGATATTCTGTTTTTGCAGCTGCTGTTTTTCCTGTGACCGGGTTTTGCTCAGAACACTGGTATTACACTCGGCTGACTTGGCATTTTGCAAGGCATTCGCCAGATACAATTCACTTGCTGTAGAAAGTAATTGTTCATCTAAAATCTGAGGAATATCTTTAAGATCATCCACACATTCTTCAGGCTGTTCAACACAGACCTGTGCTTCACGTCCGGTCATGGACAATACATTCAGACTGGCTTCGCTGAGCTTGTCACGGGTCAAGATACTGTCACGTTCATTGTTGAGTGTGACATTAACGGCCTGTTCCTTAACACTGACCACCTGGCAGCCGCTGAGTACGCTGGTGATGAGTAAAGTGCAAAGTATTAATCTTTTATTAATTTTCTGAGGCATAAAAACTTTTCACTAAATCAGGCTATAAAGCGGAGTAATGTTTTGTATTTTACTAATTTTTTCTCATAAAAATAGACCGCCGTAGCAGTCTATTTGTAATCAGAAAACAGAAGTGTTGATTAAGGTGTAGCAGGGGCTGGTGTTGAACCAGGATTTGCCGGCGCTGCTGTGGAGGTCTGCATGACTTGCCATACATTCCAGCGGCCATTATTTTCAATTTCCTGAATCAAACGGTCCGCCACTTCAGCTTCTTGTGGATATTTGGTTTTATAGTTGCTTAAGGTCTGAATGGCATTTTTCTTATGCTCTAAGGCAATATAGTTATTGGTTGCAGAAAGATAGGCTTCCTGAACGCCTGCTTTCATGGCTTTATCCAGATATGGAATCGCTTCACGTTGACCGCCACCTTCAGACAGGCCAAATCCGAACCAGAAGTTGACTTCAGGATCATCTGGATTCACTCGCAGAATGCGTTGTGCGTAGGTCAGGGACTTGGTTGTATAAATTGAACCCAGATCCAGATTGCGTCCCATCACGCTGGCTTTAAAAGCACGCAACAAAACATCAAAAGAAGCATTTGGACGGGCAGCTAGAGTATCCAGCTGCTGGCTGACGTCACGCAGTTTGGCTTCAAAACCACGGCGTTCCTGACGATCACTGAAACGCGGTGGATAATGGCGTGCCTTGCCTTCGACCATTTGCAGGAAATCATCGATTTCAGTGATATCGATTTCATTGTCATTTGCCAGCGCAGCATAACGCATAGTCCGGGTATTGCTGTCCACCGTCGGAATAATCAGTTTATTGACATCTAGCGTCAACTGCTTGGATGGATCATTCGGGTCTGTCACCACCATCTTGGTTACAGGCTGGGCTGCAGCTTTTTGCAAATGCACTTCAAAGAGAGGCGGTTCATTATAATTAAAAGGATTTAACGCATAAAATGGAGGAGTAATAGCCGGTTCAACAAAAACAAATTCTTCCGATTGTTTTGATGCAGACTGTTTTTGGGGCATAGTTGAACACGCCGCAATGCTGAGTGTTAAGCAAGCAAGTGCCAAGGGCTTAAAGGTCATAATATTCGTCCATTCTGTTATTTTTTAAAAACAGCCAAGTACATAAATAGCATGACTGTCAGTCTATGAAAACTATAACGGTCATGCAAGTAAACCTGTGTTACAGAACTAAAGCTAGATTCAGGCTTTGGATTGGCTGGTCTGCGCTTCACATTCACGACGCGCTTCTTCCAGAATCTCCAACTCTTTTTTGCTCAAAGGCTGGTTATCTTGCTGCTGCTTGTTAAAGGTCGGATCTAACAAAGAAAGGCGATTGCACAAGTTGTTCATGCGCTTTTCATTTTGTTGAATACGATCCAGCAAAATTCGCATACCTTCCAGAATTGGGTCAGACTGGTCTTCAGTGGCTGCATAAGGCTGGAAACCAATACTTTCTGCATAGTCGCGGCGACGTGCTTCAGCATCATCTTTGGGTTTATCTTTGATAATCAAACGTGCCGGGTTACCTACCGCGGTAGCATTTTCAGGTACGGCTTTGGTAACTACTGCATTAGAACCAACCTTGGCATTTTTACCCACAGTAAATGGTCCGAGAATCTTGGCACCGGCACCGACCACCACGCCATCTTCTAAAGTCGGATGACGTTTGCCTTTATTCCAGGTGGTTCCACCCAAAGTCACGCCATGATACAGGGTGACATCGTTGCCAATCTCTGCAGTTTCTCCAATCACGACACCCATGCCGTGATCAATAAAGAAACGACGGCCAATTTTTGCACCCGGGTGGATTTCAATACCCGTAGCAAAACGGCTGAACGAAGACAACGCACGTGCAGTTCCTTTATAGTCTTTATTCCATAGCTCATGTGCCATGCGATGCATGATCAGTGCATGTATGCCTGGGTAAGTCGTTAAGACTTCTAAAGTATTGCGTGCTGCAGGATCGCGCGCAAAGACAGCTTGTATATCTTCTTTGAGCTGTTTCAGCATTAGATTTGATCCTCGTCCTGTGATGATGTTTTTGAAGATTTTTTCCAGGTGCCGTTATTCAAGGCCTGAACACGGCTGAAAATACCACGAAGTAAATGATATTCCATACGATCTAATTGTATACGTCCAAAGAGACGACGCAAGCGCAAAGGTAATAATCTTGGATTTTTTGGGTCCATAAATTCAATTTCTGCCAGCATTTTTTCCAGATGTGGATAAAACTGCTCCATCTCTTTATGGGTTACCAGCGGCTCATCCCATTCCATTTCAATGCCATCAATGACCTGCATGGTAGCTTTGGGATCACGCGGATGTTCCACCTGATCCAGTGCAGCCATGCGCAGTTCATAGCAGATCACCTGTATTGCCTGCGCGACATTCAATACGCCGTAGTCGGTATTCACCGGAATAGTGAGGTGATAATTGGCCATCGCCAGCTCTTCATTGGTCAAACCACGGTCTTCACGGCCAAACAGAATTGCTATTTCCTGTTGCTCTTGAACCACAGCTGAAAGTGCTTTTTCAGCAGCAGGACGAACATCCAGAAGTGGCCAAGGAATTGTACGGCTACGTGCGCTGGTACCGAAAACGATCTGGCAATCCTTGATCGCTTCTTCGAGTGTGTCGACGATTTCAATCTGTTCAATCAGATCAGTCGCACCTGCAGCCAGCGCATCAATATCCGGATGTGGATAGGTTTTTGGAGCGACCAGTACCAGTTTGCATAGGCCCATGGTTTTCATGGCACGTAAGGCACTGCCGATATTGGCAGGCAGGGTAGTATTAACCATGACAATACGCACATGGGAGAGATGTGCTGAAACAGCAGCATTGTCAATTTGACTCATGAGGATTCCAATTTTAAGGTTTTTTAAAGATCAGGATTTATGAATATTGGGGGTGAGACTCAGCTTCATATTGTGCCAGAGCATCGTCCATACTCATGCCAGTTGGTGGCGCAGGAACATTTATCGGCTTGGCCTGTTCATAAGACACGGCTTTGGCAGCTTTGGACTTGACCTGATATTCAATGTGCAATGCTTCTTTACCAAAATAGTCACGCAATTTGGCTAAGAGTTCATCCAGTGGCGCGACCTTCCAGCTTAACCCCAGATGCAGTTCAGTGCTTGCATAGTCATAATCCAGATATAAAATCACGGGAATATGAGTGCTCATATCCACATTGGTATAAGGCATCAGAATGTGTTGCAGGTCGCGGCTAAGCGTTTTGCTGTAATGTGCCACCTGCAGGGTAATCTTGATACTATTGGCACGTTTCTGGCGGATTTCGTTCAGGCTAAAGGCTTTGGTCAGACGTCCCATCGGACGGTCAAAGCCTTCACGCTCATAGATTTCACCTTCGATCACCACGACTTTATCGAGCTGGATAACTTCTTTAAAGCGGTTAAAGCGTTCGTGATTGGCTGAAATCTCAATCCGTGCCGTACCATCATCCAGGGTCATCATCATGCGGTTCGGGAAGTTGGCAATATCTACTACTAGTCCTGCAAACACGGTGGTGACACCGCGACGGGTAGGTGTCAGTTCATTGATCTGACACGGGACAAAAGCTTTCAGCTCATTGCGGTATACGTCTATCGGATGTCCAGTCAGATACAGACCAAGTGTATCTTTTTCACCTTTGAGGCGAACTTCATCTGCCCACGGCTTAACCGGTTTGGCGGGTTTGCGCTGAACTTCCTCAACTTCACCAAACAGGTCCATGATACCGGTTTCACGGTTCTGGCGAGCCTGATCTGCAGCCTGCACTGCTTCAGGGAGCTGTGCCATCAGGTCTGCACGCTCGATGCCCAAACAGTCTAACGCACCGGCGCGAATCAATGCTTCTAAAGTCCGTTTATTGATTTTTTTCAGGTCAATACGGTGACAGAAATCAAACAGGTCTTTATATGGACCATCTTTTTGACGTGATTCAATCACTGACTGCATGGCCGCTTCACCGACGCCTTTAATCGCTCCTAGACCATAGACAATGGTTTTCTCATCGGGAGCATGGAACTGATAGATCGACATATTGACGGATGGTGGTAATACTTCCAGATTATTCTTGCGGCAGTCATCAATCAGGAACACTACGTTATCGGTATTCTGCATTTCCGAAGACATCACCGCTGCCAGGAACTCAGCCGGATAATGCGCTTTCAGCCATGCCGTCTGGTAAGCAACAAGTGCATAAGCTGCCGCATGCGATTTGTTAAAACCATAGCCGGCGAATTTTTCCATATAGTCGAAGATATGGTTAGCAGTAGCTTCATCAATATCTTTTTTCGCAGCACCTTCAATGAAGATCTTACGCTGCTTGACCATTTCCTCAGGCTTTTTCTTACCCATGGCACGACGCAGCAAGTCCGCGCCACCGAGGGTATAGCCGGCACAAAACTGTGCAGCCTGCATTACCTGTTCCTGATAGACCATAATCCCGTAAGTCGGCTCTAATACGCCTTCTAGCAAGGGATGCAGATATTCAAAATCACCGCCGTGCATACGGTGAATAAAGTCAGGAATCAGATCCATTGGACCCGGACGGTATAATGATACGAAAGCAATAATCTCTTCAAATTTACTTGGGCGTGCTTCTTTCAGCATCTTTTTCATGCCCACGGATTCAAACTGGAAAACCGCCGTAGTATTGGCTTCAGCAAAGACCAGATAAGCATCTTTGTCATCTAACGGGATATAAGCAATATCCAGCGGTTTATCGCTCTGAATGCGTTTATTGATATTTTTAACCGCGTCTTCAATTACGGTCAGATTACGCAGCCCCAGGAAGTCGAACTTCACCAAACCGGCAGCTTCGACATCGTCCTTATCGAACTGGGCAACACGTGCAGTACCATCGGCATCACACATTACGGCTGAGTAGTCAGTCAGTTTGGTTGGCGCAATCACTACACCACCGGCATGTTTACCGGTATTCCGAGTAATACCTTCAAGCTTCAGCGCCATTTCCCAGATTTCAGAAGCATCTTCATAATCCGGGTTGGATGGATTGGTGACCACATCTTTCAGTTGCGGTTCTGCTTCTAAGGATTCTTCCAGGCTTAAGCCCAAAGGCTTGGTTGGAATCATTTTGGAAATACGATCGGCCAGGCCGTAGGATTTACCCAGGACACGTGCAACGTCTCGAATCGCACCTTTCGCTGCCATGGTACCGAAGGTGGCAATCTGAGACACCGCATCGCGGCCATAAGTCCGTGCTACATAGTCAATCACGCGGTCACGACCGGCGATACAGAAATCGACGTCGAAGTCGGGCATCGAAACACGTTCCGGGTTTAAGAAACGTTCGAATAGCAAGTCATAACGGAGTGGATCAAGGTCAGTAATTTTTAAACTATAAGCTACAAGAGAACCGGCACCTGAACCACGGCCCGGACCCACTGGTACACCATTACCTTTGGACCATTGAATGAAGTCCATTACGATCAGGAAGTAACCCGGGAATCCCATGTCCAGAATAATCTTGATTTCAAAGGCCAGACGTTCATCATAAGGTTGACGGATTTCCGGCCAGTCCTCACCACGTTGTTCAGGTGGATACAGAAAGTCTAGGCGTTCTTCCAGACCGACTTCACACAAATGGGTGAAATAACTGCCAATGGTATGACCTTCTGGAATCGGATAGTCTGGCAGGTCATTAAAGCCCAGTCGTAGGGTAACATTACAACGTCTTGCAATATGGAAGGTATTTTCAATCGCGGTTGGAATATCCGAGAAAAGCTCTACCATTTCTGTTGAGCTTTTAAAATATTGTTCAGGGCTATAGGTTTTAGGACGGCGATTGTCACCCAGCACATAACCATCTGCAATACAGACACGTGCTTCGTGCGCTTCATAATCTTCGCGTGCAATAAAGTGCACATCATTATGTGCGACTACACCGATATTATATTTTTTGGCGAGTTTGACCGCTTCTTCAATGAAAAGGTCTTCATTAGGACGACTTGTACGAGTAAGCGCTAAATATACGCGATTACCAAATTTTTCTACCCATTCCTGGAGTAAAGGTTCAGCTTTATCGGGGTTTGAGGTAATCAGCATTTTGCCGACATCAGATTGCATACCCAGCAATACAATCATGTCATCGTGCTGGTTTAAGATCCATTCTTTTTGTACACAAGGAATATCAAGCTGCTGGCCGCTAATATAACCTTCAGAAACCAGTTCCGTCAGGTTGCGCCAGCCTTTGTTGGTCATGGAAAGCAGGGTGACACGATGTTCGGCATCATTCAGGCGGATTTCAGAACCAAGAATTGGTTTAATGCCTTTATCCAGACACTTTTTATAGAATTTAACCGCAGCATGTAGATTAGACAAATCGGTTAGCGCGAGTGCTGGCATCTCGTCATTTGCGGCAGCTTTGACCAGTTCTGGTATCCGTACGATGGATTCAGTAATCGAAAATTCTGTATGAATACCAAGATGAACAAAGTGCATAAATGAGTCCCTGCAAAAACCACTCGATAGTTTAGCACGGGATTTATTGTTTCAGTCCGAAATTGAGGGGAAATGGTTAACTTTTAGGTCGGGTTTGAATTTGATTTTTTTAAGCTGATTATTTAGTTAGTTGTTAGTAGATATTTTCTTTTACTTTTGACCCATCAAAAGTAACAAACCCCCTTTGTTGATCTGTGGTACATCCCTGTACCACAGATCAACAGGCGACTTCCTGTCGCCGTGGCGCGTATCAAATGTGTATTCGGGTTTTTCTTTAAAATATAGAAAGAAGTGGGCAGCTATTCTGAAAACAATAAAACCCTCAAAAAGAGGGCTTTATTTACTCAGAGAATTAACTTAACGAAGTCGGGATAACCAGTCACCCACACTCTGTACAATCTGCACCAGGATCAATAATACAATGACAGTCATGATCACCACTGACGTATCAAAACGCTGATAACCATAGGAGATTGCCAAGTCGCCAATACCGCCAGCACCCACAGCACCCGCCATCGCCGTAGCTCCAATCAGGCTGATGGTGGCAGTGGTCAGGTTTAGAATCAGTGAACTACGCGCTTCCGGTAGAATAAATCTGAAAATAATCTGCATCGGTGTTGCACCCATGGCTTGTGCAGATTCGATAATGCCTTCGTTGACTTCAAGCAGAGAGTTTTCTACCAGACGGCCAATATAAGGGCCCACATAAATGGTGAGTGGCACAATCGCAGCCCATGTGCCAATAGACGTTCCTACCAGAAATTTCGTCAATGGAATGACTGCAATCAGCAAAATAATAAATGGCAGGGAGCGTAGCGCATTCACAATCGGATTTAGACCATGATAAATCACACGGTTTGGTAAAATTCCGTTGGGACGAGTAACTAATAGAGTAATCGCCTGAATAAAACCCCAGATACAGCCAAACAGCATCGCGAAGAACACCATATGGAAGGTTTCTTGCAGTGCGGTCACGAACTGGTCCATCGACAGCGAGCTTTTCCAGAAAGGCGCAGTGATCGTAGTAAGCCACTGTACAATTAAGTCTCTCATTCCTGTACTCCTGCCTGATCTACCTGTACGCCGTGATCTCTGAGATATTGCAATGCAGCATTAATTTCTGTGGAATTACCGAGAAGCTGAATAAACATCTGACCAATTACAGTCCCATTAATTTCAGTCATATTGGCAAACAGGATATTCAAACTGATATCAAACTGTTTGATGACGCCTTGAATCACGGTTTCCTGAGCTGAGCTGCCCAAGAACTTTAAACAGTAAATACTGTGATGATTCTGATTTTCCAGATTATTCAGAATATTTACGGGCAGGTTTTGCTGGAGCACCGTCTGGATAAAGTTTTTCGTGGTTGGATGCTGCGGCTGACTGAAGATCTGCAGGGTAGAGCCTGTTTCAATCACGTCACCTTTTTCCATGACTGCGACATAATCACACACAGTTTCAATTACATCCATTTCATGGGTGACCATGACAATGGTAATGCCTTGTTCCTGATTAATGCGCTTGAGTAGTTGCAGTACGGATTTAGTCGTTTGCGGATCGAGTGCTGAGGTTGCTTCATCACATAATAGGATCTTTGGATGATTCGCTAAGGCGCGGGCAATCCCGACACGCTGCTTCTGACCGCCAGAGAGTTCGTCTGGAAAAGCATTGCGTTTATGTTTCAGGTCAATGAATTCCAGTAGTTCCTCAAGACGCTTTTCCCGTTCAGATTTTTTCCACCCGAGCAGCTTCATTGGCATTTCAATATTGGCAGCGACCGTTTTGGTCTGCATCAGATTAAAGTGCTGGAAAATCATGCCGATCTGGGTACGTTCCTGACGCAATGATTTGGCATCCAAAGCAGTAAAATCTGTGCCATTAATCATCACCCGGCCTGAAGTTGGTCGTTCCAGCAGGTTAATCAGGCGAATCAGGGTGCTTTTACCCGCACCACTATAGCCAATAATGCCAAAGATACTGCCAGTCGGAATCTGCAGGTTGACCCGGTTCAGGGCATGTAAGGTCTGGCCCTTCAGCTCATACTGTTTGGAGATGTCTTTAAATTCAATCATAGTGTCAAATACTGCATCACGTATAAAAAAACAGGCAAGTTATCCTTGCCTGTTTTGAGTATTGATTATTGTATTACTTTGCTTCGGTCAAATAAGTTACCGGTTTGTTTACCGCAACTTTTGTACCGCCAAAGTGTTCATCAACATAGGCTTTCACAGCAGGAGTATGATACAACTGGCCAACTTTTTGAAGTACAGGATCATTTTGACGATCGGCTGCAACGGCTAAAACGTTCACGTTCATTTTGGTGCTTTGATCAATGGCTTCATAGTAAATCGCATCTTTCAATACGTTCAGCCCACCTTCCATTGCCAGAGTATTACCCAGAACAATCGCATCGACTTCGTCTTTTACACGTACTGCTGTTGCCATTTGAATTGGCTTGATCACGATGTGTTTCACATTTTCAGTAATATCAGCAGGCGTACCTTTAACCAGATCAAAGTTTGGTTTAAGTTTTACCAGACCTGCAGATTGTAACAGTAACAGTGCACGTGATTCATTTGCGCCGTCATTCGGAATGGCAATTGTAGCGCCAGTTTTAAAGTCTTCTACTTTTTTCACTTTGCTTGAGTAAATCCCCATTGGCTCAAGATAAGTCGTAGAGAGCGGGGCGATCTTTTGTGTATTGGCGTCGTTATAAGCCACCAGATAGGCATAAGACTGGAATGCGTTGACATCAATTTCTTTATTGGCAACAGCATTGTTCATCGCAACATAGTCAGTGAAGTTTTTCACATCCAGCTTGATGCCAGCTTGCTTAGTTTCAGGTAGGGTCGCGATATAACGCCAGACGTCAGCGTCTGAACCAGTCGATGCCATGGTCACGGTTTGCAGTTCACCTGAGTCTTTGTTTTGTGCTGCATCCGTTGCAGGGGCTTCTTGTTTTCCGCATGCAGTTAAAGTCAATACAGATGCACTGAGTAAAACGCCAAGTAGCTTCTTCATAAAGATATCCTAATTCTCATGTTGCCTAAAGTATATGCATTTTAAGGTCATGTTAAAGTGGAGTTTTATTACCTCTTTATCAGACCAGATCAATATCGCATTTGACTCCGAAAGGAAAAATACAAATGTACTGCAACAGTTCAGATTGGTTTGATCGGCTTAGAGTTCACCAAATGCCCTATACTTTTGCTATTTAGAGAGATTAAATAGATATTTTTAAAAGACATAATCGCAATTGGTGCTCTGAATGCGCGCAATCATAGCAATTATTGTTTATTCAATATAGTGAATAAAAAATGATTATTTATCTGATTTAATGAATAGTAATTTTATAAAAACATTAGTAATTACAATATATTATTTTTACTTTAAATGAATTGAATATTCATTTTGATGAAAAGATGATCTTTATAATATTTTTGCCGATATTAAGCATAAAAAT
This sequence comes from Acinetobacter sp. SFA, assembly GCF_001647535.1. Lineage (NCBI taxonomy): Bacteria > Pseudomonadati > Pseudomonadota > Gammaproteobacteria > Moraxellales > Moraxellaceae > Acinetobacter > Acinetobacter sp. SFA. Next base: position 125,529 of record NZ_LSZI01000012.1, read on the forward strand.
GTATATAGATAAATATAAGAAAAATATCTGATTTTTTGGGAAATCAAGAAAACTCTAACGGGATAAAATTTTCCTTCATGCTCACTAGGCGAGTCAGAATCTGATCTTGGCTTTCTCAGCTCATCATACTGCCTGCAAGCTTAACAGAAGGGAATATGCAGATAATCCGAACGCTGTTTTTCATAAAGTACATGTCTACACAAGATATGCTCGGCAGGTACAAGTGGATGGTCAAATTCTCCTACTTTTTCTAAGCCAATATTTTGCATGATACGTTCTGATGGCGTGTTGATGCATGCAGTAAAAGAAATCACTTTCTCGAGCCTCAGGGTTCTAAAGGCATATTTCAGTAACGCTTTGGCTCCTTCAGTCGCATAGCCTTGATGCCAATATTGGGGTAGCAAGCGCCAGCCAATTTCAGGGGCATCGGCAATTTTCAATTCAGGTGGATGCACGTGTAAGCCAATAAATCCGATGAATTCGCCTGTGGCTTTGAGTTCTACGGCAAAGAGTCCCCAGCCGCGTTTTTCGATATCTGTGCGAATACGCTCTAGAAAAGCGGTTGCCTCAGTCACATCGAGTTTTTTAGGGAAGTAACGCATAACCTCGTCATCTGCACACATTTGGATAAAGGGTACAGTGTCGGAGTCTTGCCATTGGCACAGGATCAGGCGAGGGGTTTGAAGGTGAATAGTCATTAGATATCTTAATTTGGTTACGATTTTTTAGTTTCGTTTAGGGATTTGCTCTTTAAACTCATTAAACTGTTTCGTTTTATAGTCCAAAGATATTATATCCTCGACTACGTCTAAAAATGTTTTTACCATTTCCTCTTCAGGTCTAAAGCCTCTATGGTTAGAAGCATTTCCACCCTCAATAATCGTATTTAATATTTCATATTGTGTCTTACTAATATGTTTGTCATCTAACATTTTTTTGAGCTTTCTTTCAAATCCTCCTATATCGCCTACTTTTTTTACTAAGTATCTATCTATTAGAGTTCGAATTCCTGAAAGAGCTAAAATAAATAATCCTTTTTCATAGGCTGAAATGACTTCAAAGAAGAGCAACATATCATCTTTAGGTAGATCGAAAGACCATTTTTTTTCATGCAATAATGATTTGTTGAATCTGGGAAAACTCGTACTTGATATCTGATAAGATTCACATTTCCCTAAGTTCTCTAAATCAGATTTTATTGAAGCCCATTTTTGGCCAGTGTTCTCATCAATATCTTTCACATGAAATGAGTCTAAATGTAATGATGGCGCATTACATTTTTGACATTGGGTGAACTGGTAGGCATCAATGCTGTAAGTCCATAGTGAGGTTGCTTGATCAGTCGTTATATTTTTTGAAAAACCTTCGATAACTCTTGGGTGGATTGTTAAATTCAATCTGTTTTGAGGAGTATCATGATTACATTCCCAGCAATATTTCCAGATATGCATATATTCAACTTCTTATTTTAGTGATATGAAAAAGAGTAAATTATTTGTAGGCGTATGACTAGTTGTATAGATTGTAGAAGAAAATAAAAAACCCCGATTCGTTCGGGGTTTTTTATTAATCTAAATATAGATTAAGCATTTTCACGTGCAATCGCACGGTAACCAATATCTTTACGATATTGAACGCCATCGAATGTTACTTTTTCACAAAGCTCTAAAGCTTTTACTTGAGCTTCACCAATGGTATTGCCAAGCGCAGTCACACAAAGCACACGACCACCAGCAGTTACGATGTCGCCATTTTCATTGGCTTTTGTACCTGCATGGAATACTTTCGCATCTGCCATTTCAGTATCTAAACCTGTAATTACATCGCCATTGCTAGATGTTTCAGGGTAGCCGCGTGATGCAAGGACGATACCGACAGTTTTACGATCATCCCATTCAGCTTCGGCAGGAAGTTTACCTTCAATACCTGCTTGAACCAAATCAACTAAAGATGATTTTAAACGCATCATGATCGGTTGGGTTTCAGGGTCGCCAAAACGACAGTTAAACTCGATGACTTTTGGTTGACCTTGTCCATCAATCATGAGGCCTGCATATAAAAAACCAGTATAAACGTGACCGTCTTTTTTCATACCTTCAACGGTAGGACGCATCACTTCATTCATGGTTTTTTCAAATACGTCAGCAGTCACCACAGGCGCAGGAGAGTATGCACCCATACCACCTGTGTTAGGACCTTGGTCGCCTTCAAAAATACGTTTATGGTCTTGAGATGTTGCCATTGGCAAGATGTTGTCGCCATCAATCATACAAATGAAAGATGCTTCTTCACCAGCAAGGAACTCTTCGATCACAACGCGAGAACCTGCATCACCAAATTTGTTGCCTGCAAGCATGTCATCAATCGCATCAAATGCTTCTTGATTGGTCATTGCAACGATTACGCCTTTACCTGCAGCAAGACCATCCGCCTTGATCACAATTGGCGCACCATTTTTCTCAACAAATGCTTTCGCTGCGTCTACTTCAGTAAACACGTCATAGAAAGCTGTTGGAATGTTGTGGCGTTTAAGGAAGTGCTTGGCAAAAGCCTTAGAGCCTTCAAGCTGTGCAGCAAACTGCGTTGGACCCCAAATTTTTACACCAGCTGCACGGCAAGCATCAACCACACCATTTACAAGCGGTGCTTCAGGGCCAACAATAATCAGTTCAATTGCATTGTTTTTGGCAAAATCAATAATCGTAGGGTTGTCGAGAATGTCTAAAGCGACATTTTCACATTTATTTTCAGTTGCAGTACCTGCATTACCTGGCGCTACAAAAACTTTTGTAACTTGATCGTCTTGTGCGATTTTCCACGCCAATGCATGCTCACGACCGCCACTACCCAAAACTAAAATGTTCATCTTTAGAATAATCCTCGAAAATGAAATTCCCAAAGCCTAATTCGGCTTAAAAATCATTAACATCTTAACGCAAGATGCAAATCAATACAGACATAATAAACCCCCCTTATAGAAAGGAGGGCTTATTTTAAAATTTTACAACTTAGTGGCGGAAATGACGCATGCCAGTGAACACCATTGCAATACCAGCCTCGTCAGCTGCTGCAATCGTTTCTTCGTCACGCATAGAACCACCCGGTTGGATAATGCACTTGATACCTGCTTTTGCAGCGTTATCAATACCATCACGGAATGGGAAGAATGCATCAGATGCCATTACTGCACCTTCAACCACTAAACCTGCATGCTCAGCTTTGATCGCAGCAATACGTGCAGAGTTAACACGGCTCATTTGACCTGCGCCGACACCAATCGTTTGGCGGTTTTTCGCATAAACAATCGCATTAGATTTCACGTATTTCGCCACTTTCCAAGCGAAGATCATGTCGTCAATTTCTTGCTCAGTTGGTGCGCGTTTTGTCACAACTTTAAGGTCATCTTTAGTGATCATACCCAAGTCTTGATCTTGAACTAACAAACCGCCGTTTACGCGTTTGTAGTCAAGTTGAGATTGACGCGCATCGATTGCTGGAAGTTCACCACATACTAGGACACGAACGTTTTTCTTCGCGCCAGTTACTTCAAGAACGCCTTCAGCAATGCTTGGCGCAATGATCACTTCAACGAATTGACGGTCAACAATTGCTTGTGCAGTTGCAACGTCTAATTCACGGTTGAATGCAATGATGCCGCCGAATGCAGATTCTGGATCAGTTGCATAAGCAAGATCGTAAGCTGCTTTGATACCGTCTAGAGACACTGCAACACCACATGGGTTAGCGTGTTTAACGATCACACAAGCAGGTTTTGCAAATGATTTAACACATTCAAGTGCAGCATCAGTGTCCGCAATGTTGTTATAAGATAATTCTTTACCTTGTAACTGTTTTGCAGTTGATACAGATGCTTCAGTCGCAGCAGGATCTACATAGAATGCAGCAGATTGATGCGGGTTTTCACCGTAACGTAAATCTTGAGCTTTATTTAACTGTGTGTTGAAGGTACGCGGGAATTTATCCGCTTGACCTTCTTCTTTACCTACGCGAGCGCCTAAGTAAGATGCAATCATGCCGTCATATTGTGCAGTATGTTCAAATGCTTTCACTGCCAGGTCAAAACGGGTTGCATAAGATAAAGCACCTTCTGCTTTAAGCTCAGCCACAACTGTTGCATAGTCAGATGCATTTACCACAATACCTACAGAAGCATGGTTTTTCGCAGCAGCGCGAACCATAGTAGGACCACCGATGTCGATGTTTTCAATCGCATCAGCAAGTGAACAGTTTGGTTTTGCTACCGTTGCAGCAAATGGATAGAGGTTAACAACAACAAGATCGATCGCATCGATATTGTGTTCAGCCATCACAGCTTCGTCTAGACCACGACGAGCCAGGATGCCACCATGAATTTTCGGATGTAGCGTTTTAACACGGCCGTCCATCATCTCTGGGAAACCAGTGTGCTCCGAAACTTCAACTACAGCGACATTATTGTCTTTCAACAATTTGTAGGTACCACCTGTAGATAAAATTTCTACCCCTAGAGCAGCAAGTTCTTGTGCAAATTCAACAATACCAGTCTTGTCAGACACAGAGATTAAAGCGCGTTTAATAGTCATGATCTTCGTCACAGTTTTCAAGGAACAGATTAAATCTAAATAGCTAATTTACAGTCAAAAAAAATGCCTGCGGAAGCCGCAAGCATTTTATCATTTATTCACTCATTAAACCGTGAGCTTTTAACTTTTTACGTAAAGTACCACGGTTGAGTCCGAGAATCTCGGCAGCACGTGTTTGGTTACCACGTGTATATTCTAGAACTACAGATAGAAGAGGTTTCTCCATTTCTGCCAGCACCATGTCGTATACCTGAGATGGTTGCTCGCCTTGTAGTTGCGCAAAATAATGGCGAACTGCGCGATCTACGTGGATACGTAAAGCAACATCAGATTGTGCAGTAAAAATAGGAGATTTGCTATTCATGCGAATTAATCCGAAAAACAAATATCACTTGGGTAAAGTGATATAAAAAGTGGTCTAGAAATTGAAATGAACTCCGCTTTAGATCCTAAAACCGGAGTTCTAAAACTTAATCATTGCATTGAGCCAATAGCTTGACACATCTCAACGTTTTGGTCGAAAAATAAGCGTAACAATAGTTAAAGTTTTGTTACAGACCAAAATCAAAACAAAAAAATCTGCACGATACGCAATAAATTTTATAGCGCATTAGGCAAGACTGTATTTGTTGTGAAAAAGTCGCGAGGAGTTGCAGCACATAGCTTTCGTGGCGCGTATCATACCATTGTCTAAGCAAAAGTGAGCAAGAAAACTGCATTTTTTTAATTTTTTTTTAACTTTTTAATACTTTCTCGGCAGATTAAGGGCGAATTATTTCCAAAGTATAACGATCAAAGCTTTTGCGATCGACTGGAAGCTGAAATTTGAATTTAAACGGGCTATTTTTCGGGATGCGTTTGATATTAACCAGACTTTCAACCAGATATTCTTCTGAAGATAAATTGTAAGTTGCAATAACTTCACCGCGGCGTTCCAGATTAATTCTTAAAATCGGTAAGGCCAGGCTACGGTCATGGAAATTGATCAGCTCACCGCTCAGTTCAGTTTGATTTTTAGCAGTGGCTTTAAGTTTGACTTTATTGGTCTGAATCAGCGTGTAGTATTCTTCCAGATTGGAACAATTAAACACGTCACATGTACTATTAAAAACCAGACTCATAACATGGCTGTTTTTAATATATTGCGGATTGAACCAGAAAAATTGAAATAGTAGCAGGCTAAACAGTAAAAGATTGATCAAGCTCCAACTTATATAGTATAGAGGCCCGTGCTTGGTTTGTTTGTTTGGCTGATCTTCCCAGATCATACTTGGCAGTGCCGAAATCGGCTCGGTACTAAAATAATTCAGATTATTTAAATAAGTTTGCAGGTCAATATTGGAATGTTCAACTTTCTGATCAAAGATCTGTAGCAGGCTATGACGATTATGTTGCTGCTCAGGATGGTAATCACCTGAGCTGTTTTCAATGTCAGTTTTGCCAGCTTCGTTCGAGTTTGGTTGAGATTGAGCAGTTGAGGTAGTGACCGAATTCCGGGCTTCGGTCACCAAATGCGATAAGGCATTAAAAGAAGTTGTACATTTTGGACAGCAAACCATACCCTGCGCAACGGTAAGTTGAGCAACTGTGACCTTGTAAATAGTGGAACAGGTAGGGCAATAGGTTCTTTTGTCACTCATGGATTATTTATAGGCTCATTCATTCTTATGGCGTTTACCCGAGATGCGGCACCAGTGCTCGTCTCGTTTTTCTACCTCTAATATATCAAAATAATTTGAGTAAATGCTAGTAACATCAGCCACTTGCTCTTCAATCACTCCTGCAAGTGCGAACTGTCCCTCAGATTTGATTAAAGTTGCGAACTCAGGAGCCAACATCATTAGTGGTGCTGCCAGAATATTGGCAACAAATACGTCAGCTTTGGTAGTACCGATTTCTTCTCTAAATTCTTCTGGCAAACCAACATAAAGTTTATCCAGAACGCCATTCAGCTCAGCATTTTGCTGGGTGGCCAGTACCGCTTGTGGGTCGATATCAGTAGCATATGCTTTTTTTGCACCTAATAGCAGTGCAGCTACCGCGAGAATACCTGAGCCACAACCGTAATCGATGACGATTTTATCTTTTACATCAATTTTGCCTAACCATTGTAAGCATAAAAAAGTTGATGCATGGTTACCTGTTCCGAAAGCCAGACCCGGATCAAGCTTGATGTTTACCGCATCCGCTTCAGGTGCCTCCATCCACTCTGGCACGATCCAGTATTTTTCAGCAATCTGAATGGGTTCATAAGCATCCATCCAGGTGCGTTCCCATGCCTGATCTTCAATTAACTCATGATGGATCGGCGCATCTGGCAATTGTGTACGGATAAAAGTTTCCAGTGCAGCAACATCAATTTCTTCGCCGTCTTCCTGTGCATAAATACCGGTTACAATCACTTTATTCCAAAGTGGTGTTTCACCTGGAAGGGGTTCCAGCAAATCCTGGTTTTCAGCATCATCCAACGTTACACTCACTGCACCCAGGGAGCTGAGTAATGTCTCAGTAAAATCAACCTGAGCCTGTTCAACCGTAATATGAATTTGTAACCACTTCACAGAAATAACCTTTATACATTTTTTAAAAAAGCTATTGTAGCGGAAGTTCGGAATCAACGCTGCTATCTTCTTGCTCCTGACCTAAAATAAAAAAGGATGCCTGACGCATCCTTTTAAAGGTTCCAGACCTGCTTTAATCCAGGGTGGTAACTGGTTTTTGTGCAGGAAGTGGGGCAAGCCGATTTAACAAGCTGCCAAAAATTGCAGCGAAGATATACATAAAAATAGAATAAACCGCAGCCGGCATTGCTACAGCGGCACTGCCAATCACTGTCAGAGCAATCGTCATGGCAAGGGTGCTGTTATGGATACCAATTTCAAATGCACTGGCACGGGCTTGTGCACTGTTAATATTGAGCAATCGCGGGATGAGATAACCAATTCCAAGGCTCAGTATGCAGAACAACGCAGTTGCCAAGCCAACCTGGGTCAGGTATTCACCGATATTGCTGCGCTCTTTGATGAGTGTGGCAATAATAATCAAGACTAAAAAGCTGATGGAAAATATGCGCAGTGGGCGGTTCAGTTTTGCGGTCACGCCTGGGGCATAATGTCGAATCAGCATGCCAATTCCCACCGGAATCAGGATGATCGCAAAGACTTGCAGAATCTTGCCGAATTGCAGGCCAACCTGCTGACTATCCTGCAGGAAATGCATGATCGAAAAATTAATAATTAGAGGCAGGGTAATGGCTGCAATGACCGAATTGATAGCAGTCAGAGTAATATTAAGAGCTAAGTCACCTTTAAACAGGTAACTAAACAGGTTAGCGGTCGCACCTCCAGGAGAAGCTGCCAATAGCATGAGTCCAACCGAAAGCAGTGGCGGTAAAGCGAACAGCTTGCAGAGCAAAAATGCAATTCCTACCAGAACGACCAGTTGGCAGAAAAGAGCGATAAATACCGCTTTGGGATGACGCGTTACACGACTAAAGTCCCGAGGCGTCAGTTCAAGGCCAAGCCCCATCATGATGATTGCAAGTGCCAGCGGTAGTAATATAGTTATAAGGCCAGAATCCATCTGTATGCTCCTTGTCGATTTTTTTAATATTGTTGATTTTCTTTGGAAAAGAATACCGTGCTAACTAAACATTAATCAATAAGCTTATAAATCTGATAAACGAGTTTTTTTGTTGTAAACCACTTGTTGGCGGCTCAACAGCACACCGAAAATAGCTGCGAAACTATACATGAAAATCGTATAGATCCCTGCCGGAATGGCCATAGTGACATTATTCAGCACCGAAATCGCAATTGTCAGGGCAATCGCTGTATTATGAATGCCGATTTCAAAGGTACAGGCGCGCGCCATTTTCTCTGGAATGCCCATCAATAAAGGAATGCAATATCCTATAAACAGGCTGGAAAAACATAGAATTGCAGCTGCCGCCCCAATATTGGCAAAGTATTCCACCAAATTAAAACGTTCTCTGAAAATGGCGAAGATTACCAGTATTGCTAAAAAACTGATGGAGACTAGGCGCATGCGCTTGCTGACGGTAATGGATAGATTCGGAAATTTGTCTCGGAGTAGCATTCCGATAATGACCGGAATTAAGGTAATTAAAAAAACCAGAACAATCTTTTCGACTGGAAAAGCCACATTGGAATCATGACTCAAGAAATAATGTAATGACAGGTTGATAATAAAAGGTAAAGTAAAAATAGAAATGAGGGTATTAATAGCTGTAAGGGTAATATTAAGTGCAACATCACCTTTATATAGATAGCTGAACAAGTTCGCTGTCGGTCCACCAGGTGAGCCAGCCAGAATCATCAGGCCTACCGCAAGTAAAGGCGGTAAATCCAGAATCAGACAAATAAAAAAAGTAAGGCTAGGTATTAGTATTAACTGCGCAAATAAAGTAATAAAAATAACTTTAGGATAGCGGCTTAATCGCAAAAAATCTTTGAGGGTTAGCTCTAGCCCTAGTCCCATCATCATGATTGCCAATGTAATTGGCAAAAAAATGCTAAAAAACCCCGAATCCATGTATTTGCCTTTTTATTATACATTTATAGATATATTTCGAGTTTAGCTTAGATGAATAAATAAGCAATAAAAACGAGCAAAATGCAGTCACTTTGCCCGTCATAACTTTTTCTTGTAATGCAGCCAGTTTATGGATAGGACTGCTTACATATTACATGCCGGGCTGTGTTTGAGAACCCTGTTGCATTGGTTGAGTATTGTTTTGTTGTTGCATACGCTGATTTTGCATTTGTGACTGATTCTGCATCATTTGTGATACAGGAGGGTGCGGTGGAGTAAAGCCTAAAGCACACTTACCGCTCATTTGTGTACCATTAATGGTCGCTGTGGCTGTGCCACTTGTGCTTGTACATGCAGTATAAAGTTCAGGCTCGTCACCTATGATAGAACTAGGATTACCGGCAGGGAAGAAACGTGGTTCACAGGTGCCATTAAAGAGAACCCCGCGTGTACTGTAACTGACTTGAGCACCTTGGGTTTTGCCTTTACAAACCTGTTGGTACTTTTGAGCATTATAACTGGTCGCAATTTTATCATTTGCGATAGCAGCAAATGGAGCAAGACATAAGCCACATAAAACAGTTGAGAGCAAAATATTCTTATTCATCTTCTATACCTTTGTTTGTAATGTCATCAATGTATAGATTAAAAAATATGCGAAATTAAACAATGTAAATCGAGTAAATTTCTTGGCTTATATGTTTAATTTATATAGTTACTCTGCAAAGTTAAATTACATTGCATTATCCAATTGCTATATAAAGGTTGTTATATCAAGATAAAATCGATTGAATTCGTCTACTTTAGAATGAAATTTGCTATAATGCCCAGCTATTCTTTTTATCTCTCAATTTACCACTATGCACTATCCTAAAGTATACGATGTTATTGTTATCGGTGGCGGTCACGCCGGTACGGAAGCGGCCTTAGCTGCGGCGCGTATGGGCCGACAGACTTTACTCTTAACTCACAACATTGAGACTTTAGGGCAGATGAGCTGTAACCCGGCCATCGGGGGTATTGGTAAATCGCATTTAGTACGTGAAATTGATGCCTTGGGCGGCGCTATGGCGCTGGCTGCCGATAAAGGCGGTATTCAATTCCGTATTTTAAATTCACGTAAAGGTGCAGCGGTTCGTGCCACTCGCGCGCAGGCTGACCGTGTGCGATATAAAGCCGCTATTCGCGAAACATTAGAAAACCAAGCGAACTTAGATATTTTCCAGCAAGCAGCAGATGACCTGATTCTTGAAGGCGATACTGTTAAAGGTGTTGTAACCCAAATGGGTATTCGCTTTGATGCGAAAACCGTTGTGCTCACCGCAGGGACCTTTTTGGGCGGCGTAATTCACGTGGGGTTGGAAAAATCCAGTGGTGGTCGTGCCGGTGATCCACCGTCTATTTCACTTGCCCATCGTTTACGTGAGCTGCAACTGCCGGTAGGTCGTTTAAAAACAGGTACACCACCACGGATTGATGCGCGTTCGGTTGATTTCTCTGTGATGACGCCACAGCCGGGTGATTTCCCGTCTCCGACCATGTCATTCATGGGGGATGCATCAATGCACCCTGAGCAGGTAAATTGCTATATTACGCATACCAATGAGCGCACGCATGAAATCATTCGTGGCGGTTTAGACCGTTCACCGATGTATACCGGGGTGATTGAAGGGGTGGGGCCACGTTACTGTCCGTCGATTGAAGATAAGATTCACCGTTTCGCCGATAAAGACTCGCATCAGGTTTTCCTAGAGCCTGAAGGTCTGGATACACACGAGCTTTATCCGAACGGTATTTCAACATCATTACCATTTGACGTTCAGTTTGAACTGGTACGTTCTATCCGTGGTATGGAGAATGCGCATATTCTTCGTCCGGGTTATGCGATTGAGTACGATTATTTCAACCCGCAAGCGTTGAAGTTCACGCTTGAAACCAAAGCGATCAATAACCTGTATTTTGCTGGCCAAATCAACGGTACCACCGGTTATGAAGAGGCAGGTGCGCAAGGTTTGCTGGCAGGCTTGAACGCTGCACGCCGTGCGTGGGATCAGGAGCAATGGACACCAAAACGTGATGAAGCGTATATGGGTGTACTTGTGGATGACCTGATCACATTAGGTACCAAAGAACCGTACCGCATGTTTACCTCGCGTGCGGAATACCGTTTGATGCTGCGTGAAGACAATGCAGACCAGCGCTTAACGCCAATCGGACGTGAAATGGGTCTGGTGGATGACGAACGTTGGGCTGCATACTGCGAGAAAATGGAAGCAGTAGAAAAAGAAACAGGTCGTTTGCAGCATCTGTGGGCGGCGCCAAACAATCCAATGGGTAAAAAATTCGTTGAGATGACCGGTGCAGACCTGTCTAAAGAGTGTTCGGCAATTGATTTGTTGAAACGTCCTAATATTTCATTTGCTCAAATTGCAGAATTGACCAATTCTGAAGTCTCACCATTTGTCGGTGAACAAATTGAAATTGCAGTGAAATATGCGGGTTATATTAACCGTCAGCATGAAGACGTGGCACAAATGAAACGTCTGGAAGAAACCCGTATTCCTGCTGATTTTAACTATGACATCGTGTCGGGTTTGTCTCGTGAAATTACTCTGAAGCTGAAAGATGTTCGTCCTGAGACTTTAGCGCAAGCAAGCCGTATTCCAGGTGTAACCCCAGCAGCAGTACAACTGGTGATGATCACGATTCGTAAGAATGTCCAAGCGAAAAAATCTGCTTAAGATTTTGAGCTAGAAAAGCCCGCATCTCGCGGGTTTTTTATTGGCTGGTGGTTTTGTATAAGTTTTGACTATCGTGAGATTAGAAATACCTACTATGAAGTCAAGTTATTGAAAAATATATTCAATTGAAATTATTAAGATGTAATAAGTCTGGATACTTAATCTTTTAGGTCTAATTTTGACACTATTTATTGCCGATGAGAGTACTTAAACCCGACTATTGTCGTGCTATTTCTCAATCAGCATTAAGTTGAGAATAGGGTAACGGATCGCCAGGTGATGAAGCGATTTGTAGATTATTGATGGAGATCAATCATGGCACAGCCATACAGCGGAAAAACCCAAAAAATCTTAACCATATTCTTATGTTTTTGGGTCGCATTTTTTGAAGGTTTTGACCTTCAAGCTCCCGGGGTTGCAGCGAAAGGAATTGCAGCAAGCTTTGGTTTAGGTCAGGTTCAAATGGGTTATGTGTTTAGCCTAGGCGTCTTCGGAATGCTGTTCGGCGCATTCTTTGGTGGACGTATCGCCGATTATTTAGGGCAAAAAAAAGTCCTGATGCTCTCTGTGACTATTTTTGGTCTGTTCATGTCGCTGACTGCGATTGCGCCAAGTATCGAAGTTTTATATGCAGCGCGTTTCTTTACCGGGCTGGGTTTAGGTGCCGCAATGCCGACCATGATTTCAGTCGTCGGTGATGAAGCAACGGAAGCCAACCGTGGCAAGTTAAATAGTTTGATGTATTGTGGTTTGCCGGTAGGTGCGATCTTTGTTGCCGGTCTGGCCATGCTGCTTCCGGATATTCAATGGCAAACCTTATTCCTGATTGGGGGATTAACGCCTTTGGTATTGATTCCATTGATGGCGTTTATTCTTAAAGATAAGCCTAAAATGAATGCGGAAGTGCCGGTTTCTGGCGAAGCTGTACCGGGAATGGCTGAAGTTTTGTTCAAGCAGCGACAGTATAGAAATACATTACCTCTTTGGGTTGGTTTCTTTTTTACCCTCATGATCAATTATATTTTGATCAGCTGGTTGCCTAATTTACTTATGGAACAAGGTTTGCAGAAGCAGCAGGCATTTTTGGTAATGTTAATGTTCCAGGTAGGGGCAGTGATTGGAACCTTGAGCCTAGGTTATTTACTGGACCGTTTAAAGCTTTGGCAAATGGCAGTCATTATTTATAGTGGTTTGTTTGTGGCGCTAGTATTACTTTTTACCACCACTTCTATTCCACTTTTGATTTTTGCGGGAATTATGGGAGGTATTTTCTCTACAGGTGGCCAATCTATTCTCTATGGGATCTCACCGATTTTTTATTCGGACTTGGGTAAGGTGACCGGTGTGGGGAGTGCAATCTCGCTAGGACGTTTAGGGGCGATGACCGGGCCGTTATTAACCGGAAAAATTCTGGCATTGGGTTTGGGAACTACAGGTATTCTTATGGCAAGTTTACCGGCAGTGGTGGTCTCGGCAGTCGCAGTCACAGCATTATCACGTTATAAGGCTGCGCATACCTAATTGGGCCTTGGGAGCAGAGCTATCAATATTAAAAAAGGGAGTCTGAAGATTCCCTTTTTTATCAACTGGATTTTTAATTAAGTAAAGGTAATCCATAAAATTTGCTAAAATAGACAAATAGCAAACAGATTGACTTTCATATGGCATATCAAATTATTCCGCTTTCGATTCAGGCCACCGATAATATTGCCTGCCCACATTGCCACCAAGCCATCATTAACTGGCAGGAAGAGCAATATATCCAACCTTGTGAACATACCTTGTTTATTGCCATGGATATTGGCTTTGAATATATCACTGATGAATTCGAGCAAACCATGCAAAAAACAGTGGATGAATTGCATGCCAATGACGATGTGGTAAATATGTTTGAGGAAATTAGCCTAAGTACATATCCAAACTATTTGATTTTAAAATCTGATTTGGGCGCAGCAGGGTATTCACGTTATATTGGTTTAACTGTCTAACTTTTTACTGGTAGTAATAAAAAAGCACCCGCGGGTGCTTTTTTATTTTCAGGCCTGGCTTTCGATTTCTTCTACTTCGTCATCATCAGCACTGTCCATGCCCAGTTCTTTAAGTTTGCGGGTCAAGGTGTTACGCCCCCAGCCCAGAAGTTCAGCAGCATGACGCTTACGGCCGCGTGTTTGTTGCAGGGCTGCATTAATTAGAGTGCGCTCAAACATGGGTGTCGCTGCATCCAGTAATTTCATCTCGCCATTTTTCAGCTTCTGGATTGCCCATTGACCTAGTAACTCATCCCAGTGATGCGGTGCAATCTGGTTCAGGTTTGGAATCGGAGCACCAGGATCCTGTTGCTGGATCGGGATCTGTTTTAGTTCAGGCGGCAGGTCTTCAGGATAAACTTCACGACCTGTAATCATTACGGTTAGCCAGCGACAAGTATTTTCCAGCTGACGAACATTACCTTGCCAAGGCAGCTTTTGCATGTATTCCTGGGTTTCAGGACGCAATATTTTAGGATTTACACCGAGTTCTTTACCTGCACGTGCTAGGAAGTGTTGTGCCAGCATTGGAATATCTTCACTGCGGTGTGCCAGTTTTGGGATATGAATCCGGATCACATTCAGGCGATGATACAAGTCCTCCCGGAAACGGCCATCATGAACCAGTTTTTCCAGATCCTGATGCGTCGCTGCCACGATACGCACATCGACCTTAACCGGAATATGACCGCCAACACGGTAGAACTCACCATCTGCGAGTACACGTAGTAAACGGGTCTGGGTCTCAAATGGCATATCGCCAATTTCATCTAAAAATAGCGTTCCGCCATTGGCCTGTTCAAAACGACCCTGACGTTGGGTGTTGGCACCGGTAAATGCCCCTTTTTCATGGCCGAACAGTTCGGTTTCGATCAGGTCTTTTGGAATGGCTGCCATATTGAGCGCAATAAAAGGTTTGGCACTACGTGGTGAGTGACGATGAAGGGCATGCGCCACCAACTCTTTACCTGTACCCGACTCACCATTAATCAATACGGTAATATGCGATTGAGACAAACGGCCAATGGCTCGGAACACTTCCTGCATGGCAGGTGATTCACCAATAATCTCTGTAGATTGAATCGGCGGGGCAGTCTTTGCTGACTCCTGCTGCTGCAGCTTGGTGATATGTAAAATTGCACGATTTACCAGCGCCAGCGCTTCATCAATATCAAAAGGCTTAGGTAAATATTCAAAAGCACCGGTTTGATAACTTGATACAGCAGATTCCAGGTCTGAATGTGCTGTCATAATAATGACAGGCAGGTCCGGATAACTGTGTTTAACCTTGCCTAGGAAGGTAAGTCCATCAATACCCGGCATGCGGATATCGGTCAGAATTACATCGGGTGCTTCAATACTCAATTGATCCAGAGCAGATTGTGCTTCTTCAAAACTGGTCACATCAAGCCCTTCTTCTTTAAAGGTCTTTTCCAGTACCCAGCGCATGGCGCGATCATCATCAATCACCCATATTTTATTTCGCGACATGATTTGACTCCCAAGGTAAATATAAGCTAAAGACAGTTTTTCCAGCCACAGACTGACACTCGATCATGCCGTTGTGCTGATGAATAATATTTTGAGCAATACTGAGGCCCAGACCGGTTCCTTTGGCTCGGCTGGTGACCAGTGGATAAAACACCGATTCGATAATATCTTCCGGAACTCCCGGACCATTGTCTTCAATATCAATCCGTACCACAGAACGGTGAATCACCCCGTTAATGGTAAAGAGACGCTGAATCCGGGTTCTTAAAATCAGTTCCGGTTGATGTTGGATAAAGAATTCCTTGTTTTCGGTCATGGCCTGTACAGCATTGGCACAAATATTCAAAATGACTTGAATCAGTTGGTCTCGGTCTGCCAGAACTTCAGGTAATGACAGGTCGTAATCCCGGGTAATTTTGATTTTCTTTTTGGTCTGGTTGGCAATCAGGGAGCGTACCCGTTCCAGTGGTTCATGTATATTGACCAGTTCATAGCTTGGAAGCTGGCGTGAGCCAAGCATGGTGTCGGCCAGATTTCTGAGTCGATCCACTTCACTAATGATAATGTCGGTAAATTCTTTATATTGTGGATCATTCAGGCTGCGTGCCAGCAATTGGGTCGCCCCGCGAATGCCACCGAGTGGATTCTTGATTTCATGCGCGACACCGCGAATCAGCTGGCGCGCGACCTGGTGCTGTTGTACCAGATTTTCTTCACGCGAGATTTTGAGCATGCGATCGCGAGGATTGAGTTCGATGAGTAACAGCGGATGATAAGGTTTGCCAAGGTTTAGCTGAGAAACGGTGTAATCGACATGAATGTCTTTGAAGTTGACCAGAATAGTGGCTTCACGACGCGTATAGGGCTGTCCCGTACTTAAGGTATTATTCAGGGCTTCTTCGGTATTAAACTCATCTGTCGGGTTTTGCAAAATATTCAGCACAGATGTGCCACTCGCCCGAAATAAGCTCACATCAAATAGGGCTTCGCAGGCAGAGTTCAGATAATAAATATTTAGATCGCGGTCTATCAATAAGATACATGTGGTCATATTGTCCACTAAAACACGATAGTCGATCGGAATAAGTTGATCCATTCGCGGGTTTGTTCCTGTATTAAAATGGCGCAATGGCATCTTCATCAAGCAATTTAATCAATTTTAAGTTCTGATTTGATGCAAGATGCACGCCAACTTTTATGAATAGAGTTTATTTTTTGCTGGAAAACGCAGAAATGTGGCAGAGCAACATGGTTCATCTTAGATATAACGGATTAATTTGAGGCTGTAAATCTAAAATGATTCATTTTGGTGCATTGCTGCGTATCTTGAATATTTTATGGCTATATTTTAGTGCGTGATGCAAAGAGTCGGGTTTTCAACTATTTTTATGATGCGAAAAGACATACAATACGCGCATTCTAGTAGAGCGAAAATTCATGAAGTCCCCCAAAGTCGGTTTTGTATCTTTAGGTTGTCCTAAGGCATTGGTAGATTCTGAACGTATTTTAACCCAGTTAAAGACTGAAGGTTATGACGTCGCTTCGGATTATGACGGTGCTGATTTAGTTGTAGTAAATACCTGTGGTTTCATTGAATCTGCAGTGCAAGAATCGCTAGATGCGATTGGTGAGGCGATGAGCGCGAATGGTCGCGTGATCGTAACAGGTTGTCTAGGTAAAGACGAAGACAAGATTCGCCAGATGCATCCGAATGTCCTAAAAGTGACAGGTGCAGCGGCATATAAAGAAGTTATGGATGCAGTTCATCAATACGTGCCTGAGCCGCCAAAACACAATCCATTTATTGATCTGGTTCCAGAGCAAGGCATCCGCCTGACCCCAAAACACTATGCTTATCTGAAAATATCTGAAGGCTGTAACCACCGTTGTACCTTCTGTATTATTCCAAGCATGCGTGGCGATTTAGTCTCACGTCCAGTCGGTTCTGTGCTTGAAGAAGCTGCAGCGCTGAAACGTGCCGGTGTAAAAGAAGTACTTGTCATCTCCCAGGATACTTCTGCTTATGGCCTAGACACCAAATACAAGCTGGATTTCTGGAATGGTCAGCCAGTTAAAACCAAATTCTACGATATGTGTGAAGCATTAGGGCAGTTGGGAATCTGGGTGCGTTTGCACTATGTTTACCCATATCCGCATGTGGATGCTGTAATTGACCTGATGGCACAAGGCAAAATCCTACCTTATCTGGATATCCCATTCCAGCATGCAAGTCCAAAAATTCTCAAACTGATGAAACGGCCTGCGCACAGTGAAAATACCCTGGAGCGTTTGAAAATCTGGCGCGAGAAATGTCCTGATCTGGTGCTCCGTTCAACATTTGTGGTGGGTTTCCCGGGTGAAACCGAAGAAGACTTCCAGATGTTACTGGACTGGCTGAAAGAAGCTCAGCTGGACCGTGTGGGATGTTTCACCTATTCGCCAGTTGAAGGTGCGACAGCAAATGATTTGCCAGATCACGTTCCTGAAGAAATTAAACAAGAACGCTATGAGCGTTTCATGCAAGTTCAGCAGGAAATCTCGGCAGCCAAACTCCAACAACGTATCGGTCAGATCATGACTGTGCTGGTAGATGACCTGGAAGATGAGTTCCCGGTAGCGGTTGCACGTTCGTATGCAGATGCACCTGAAATTGATGGCAATGTTTTTGTTGAAGATATCGATAAAAGTGTCATTAAGGCAGGGGATTTGCTTGAAGTTGAGATTACGGATGCAGATGAATACGATCTGTATGCAAAACTCATTTCAGTCAAGTCAGCTTAAGATTTTGAATTAAAAAAATTTAAATTGAATACTTTGGAGTTTGATGATGTTGGATTCTAAAAAGCCACGCTTTGGTCGCATCCTGTTAAAGCTTTCTGGTGAAGCGCTGGCAGGCAATAAAGACATGGGGATCGACGCACAGGTGCTCGATCAGATGTCACTTTCTATTGCGCACCTTGTGGGTTTAGGCGTACAAGTAGGTATTGTTGTTGGTGGTGGTAACCTGTATCGCGGTAGCCAGCTACAAAAAGATGGCCTGGTGGGTCGTGTAACTGGCGACCAGATGGGTATGCTGGCTACAGTCATGAACGGTTTGGCACTGCGTGATGCTTTGGTGCGCCGTAATATTAAAACCCGTTTAATGTCTGCTTTGCCAATTGGTGCTGTAGTTGAGTCTTACTCAAGCCGTGATGCAATCCGTCACCTGACTCAGGGTGAAGTATGTGTATTTGTGGCAGGTACAGGTAATCCGTTCTTTACGACAGACACTGCTGCCTGTTTACGCGGTATCGAAATCGAATCAGATTTGATCTTGAAAGCGACCAAGGTAGATGGCGTATATAACAAAGATCCAAGCAAGTACGAAGATGCAGTGAAATATGACACTTTGACTTTTGACCAGGTTCTGGACGAAAAGCTGGGTGTGATGGATTTAACAGCGATCTGCTTGTGTCGCGACCACAATGTACCACTACAAGTATTTGATATGAATAAATCTGGTGCATTGCTTTCCGTCGTTATGGGCGAAAAAGAAGGAACTCACGTTACCAATTAATGACGTGAGCACCAAAGCACTTTATACTACACGCTAATTTAGTAATAACCTCTTTTAAAGAATTAAGTAAGGAAGATCATATGATTAACGATCTTAAAAAAGACGCAGAAGAGCGTATGAACAAGTCACTTGAATCGTTGGAACACGGTTTTGCTAAAGTTCGTACCGGACGTGCGCATCCCTCGATTCTAAACGGTGTCATGGTTCCTTACTATGGCTCTGATGTGCCATTGAACCAGGTTGCAAACGTAGGTGTTGAAGATTCACGTACTTTGCTGGTTCAGCCATTTGAACGTTCAATGGTGGCGGCAATTGACAAGGCGATCCGTGAATCTGATCTGGGTCTGAACCCGATTACTGCGGACGCGATCCGTGTGCCAATGGCAGCTCTGACTGAAGAAACCCGTCGTGACATGCAGAAAGTTGCACGAAACGAGGCTGAAAATGCCAAAGTTGCCATCCGTAACATCCGTCGTGATGTATTAGGCGATATCAAAGCATTGTTGAAAGAAAAAGAAATTTCTGAAGATGATGAACGCCGTGCTTCTGACGACATTCAGAAAATTACAGACAAATTTGTTGCTGAAGTAGACAAACGCTTGGCTGCGAAAGAAGCTGAATTGATGAAGGTCTAATTCATCGATGACCGCTGCTGAAGAAAATTCCTGTCTTCCAAAACATGTTGCCATCATTATGGATGGCAACAATCGTTTTGCCAAAAAAAATCAAATGCAAAAAGGTGATGGGCACCGTGAAGGAAAAACGGTTCTGGATCCTATTGTCGAACATTGCAGAAAAAGAAATATCCAGGCTTTAACTGTCTTTGCATTTTCCAGTGAAAACTGGAACCGTCCCCAATATGAAGTAGACCTGCTCATGAAGCTGTTGGAAGACACCATTCATGAACAGTTGCCACGTATGGAAAAATTTAACATTTCCTTGCGATTTATTGGTGATCGGTCGCGTTTATCTCCTGAACTGCGGGCACTGATGTTGCAAGCAGAACAAAGGACTGCTAATTTCGATAGTATGACGCTCACCATTGCAATCAGCTATGGTGGAATGTGGGACATGGCACAAGCTGCGAAGCAGATTGCTGCGGATGTTTTAACAAATAAATTAGATCTTGAAGCAATTGATACTGATATGTTTGGTCAATATGTCAGTCTGAGTGACTTGCCGCCTGTTGATCTGCTGATTCGTACTGGTGGAGATTTCCGCTTGTCCAATTTCCTGCTCTGGCAGGCAGCATATGCAGAGCTGTATTTTACTGAGACCTTATGGCCAGAATTTACCATAGAAGAGTTTGACGATGCACTTGCTGTGTTTGGTGGTCGCGAACGTCGTTTTGGTAAAACATCAGAGCAGATTCATCAAGAAAGACTTGAGAATTAATAAATGTTTGAGCGGATTATAACCGCATTGGTACTGGTAGCAGTTGTACTTAGTTGCATGTTTGCTACCGAATCACATTATCCAATGTTCGCATTGATGGTTGTGGCTGCCGGGGTGGCAGGCTATGAGTGGTTTAAACTCATGCCTCGAAAATTTAAACATGTCGTCAAACCTGTTGCTTGGGGATATGGAGTGCTCACTGCAGCACTCTCCGCTTTGGCATTGTATTTTGCCGAGGTCGCCTTATTGTTATGGGTAGCTTCTATTGTTACCTGGTTACTCAGTATTTACTGGGTAAAAACCTACCCTGAATATGATGGCTGGTACAATAACAGTCTGCATGGCATCGGGGTGGTGTTAATTTCCGCTGCGGTTACTGCAATTTTCTCGGTCTGGCAAAGTTCACCTTGGTGGTTGATGTACCTGTTTTTACTGGTATGGGGCGCAGACAGCGGTGCGTATTTTGTAGGTCGTAAATTCGGCAAGAAAAAACTGGCGCCAGATGTCAGTCCTAACAAGTCTATAGAAGGACTTTATGGCGGTATTGTTACTTCAATGCTGATCGTGACTGCAGTTGCTTTGCTTTATCTGGATATGACTTGGCCAGAACTGATTTTATTCCTTATTTTGTCAGTGGTTACAGTATTTAGTTCGGTGCTGGGAGACCTGTTTGAATCCATGATCAAACGTCGTGCCGGTATTAAGGATTCAGGTCGAATTTTGCCAGGGCATGGCGGAGTACTGGATCGTATTGATTCTTTGCTTGCTGCAGCTCCAATCTTTGCAGCAGGTATGGCTGTTTTAAAACTTATTGGTGTAGATTTATAAATGTCACAAGCAGTTTGTATACTGGGTGCTACAGGTTCCATCGGTCAAAGTACTTTAAAAATCTTACAGCGACACCCTGAAGCATACTCGGTTTTTGCTGTGACCGCGCAAAGTCGTATTAATGAGCTGGTCGAAATTTGCCGTCAATACCATCCTAAAGTGGTGGTGGTGCCAGCTGATAAAGTAGATGAACTCTCAAAACGACTCCAGCAACACCATTTATCCGATATTGAAATTCTGCATGATGAAGCCGGTTTAATTGCAGTGGCTGAACATACTGATGTCGATATTGTGATGGCAGCCATTGTTGGTGCAGCAGGCTTGTTACCAACCTTGGCTGCGGTGAAAGCAGGTAAGCGCGTACTGCTGGCCAATAAAGAAGCCTTGGTCATGTCGGGTGACATCATGATGCAGGCGGTGCGCGATCATGGTGCTTTATTGCTTCCTGTTGATTCTGAACACAATGCAATTTTTCAGTGTCTGCCCCAGCATTATTTTGAAGCAGAGCGTCACGGTAAACCAAAACTGGGTGTATCCCAGATTTTGCTGACCGCATCAGGTGGTCCATTTCTAAACCACAGCATGCAGCAACTTGAGGTAGTTACACCTGCCCAAGCCTGCAAGCATCCCAACTGGTCTATGGGTCAAAAAATTTCAGTCGATTCTGCTACCTTGATGAATAAAGGTTTGGAATTGATCGAAGCCTGCCATTTGTTTGCAGTTCAAGAACAATTTGTTACAGTTGTTGTGCATCCACAGAGTATTATTCACTCAATGGTTCAATATGTAGATGGTTCGACTTTGGCACAAATGGGTAATCCGGATATGGGCACGCCTATTGCACATGCTTTGGCATGGCCTGAGCGTATCAGTACGCATGTGGCACCGCTGGATCTGTTTATGCATTCACAACTCAATTTTCAAGAACCGGATGTGCTCCGTTTCCCTGCATTAAAACTGGCACGTCAGGCCATGCAGAGTGGCGGAATTGCACCTACGATTTTAAATGCGGCCAATGAAATTGCAGTTGCTGCATTTTTAAATCAACAGATCAGATTTACTCAAATTCCTCAAGTGGTTGAGCATGTTCTGAATCAGATGAACAATCAGCCCGCACATGATCTGGAGGCTATCTTGCAAGCAGATCACATAGCACGAGGTTTATCACAGCAGTATGTTGTGAATAAAGGAAGTTAAAACATGAGCGCCTTGTTTATTATTGCAGCCGCAATCCTGTTACTCGGTCCCTTAATTGCGATTCATGAGTTTGGTCACTATATTGTAGCGCGTAAACTGGGCGTTAAAGTTCTGGTCTATTCCATTGGTTTTGGACCGACCTTATTAAAATGGACCTCGAAAAAATCTGGAATTCAGTACCAATTGTCTGCCTTGCCTTTGGGCGGGTACGTCAAAATGCTGGATGAGCGAGAAGGCAATGTCGCTGAAGAAGATTTACCGAAAGCCTTCAATCGGCAGCATCCGTGGAAGCGGATTGCCATTGTGGCCGCGGGTCCGTTGATCAACCTGATTTTTGCAGTCCTTCTGTTTTGGGTGCTGTTTTTACCGGCACAAGAACAACTCAATACCCGGGTAGGCAAAGTTCTTCCAAATACTCCTGCTGCGACCGTACAGATGCAGCCAGGTGACAAGATTGTAGCTGTGGATGGCACTCAGGTAGAAACCTGGGAAAAACTCAATTATGCCTTGGTAGATCGTGTTGGTGAAACTGGCGTGGTTTCTATACAGGTGGACCGTGCGGGTGAGAACAAACAGTTCCAGTTGCCGATTCAGGAATTCCTCAAAGATCAAAGCCAGTCACCACTCGATAGTCTGGGCTTCTTGCCATATCGTCCACAGATTCCGGCAGTCATCTCCAAACTCAGCGATGATGGAGCAGCCATACGTCAAGGCTTGAAAGAGGGTGACAAGATTCTGGCAATTGATGGTGTGCAGATGAAAGACTGGTTTGATGTCGTACAGGTGGTGCAGGCATCTCCAGAAAAGTTGCTTAAAATTGATGTACTACGTGGAAATCAGGTGGTTCAGCTTGAGGTCATGCCGCAAGGCAAACGTGACAATATGGGGAATGTGACCGGTATGCTGGGCGTGCAAAGTGACCCGGGTAAAATTAACATTCCTGCAGAATATAAGCAGACCATCCATTATACGCCAGGTGAAGCGCTGGTCATGGCATTTGATAAAACAGCACATTTATCTTCAATGATTCTGAACTCGATTGTCAAAATGGTGCGTGGCCTGATTGGTCTGGATAATTTATCAGGACCAATTACCATTGCCAAAGTGGCCGGGCAGAGCGCAGAAATGGGTTGGGAAACTTTTATTTCCTTTATGGCTCTAATGAGTGTAAGTTTAGGAATATTAAACCTATTGCCTATTCCAATGCTTGATGGTGGACATCTGGTTTACTATTTTGTTGAATTAATTCGTGGTAAACCTGTTTCCGAACAAATACAATTGGTTGGACTAAAAATTGGTATGGTACTGCTCGGCAGTATGATGCTTCTGGCATTATTTAATGATTTTATGCGTTTATAACAACGTAGATGGAATAAATTAACAGCGGAAAAGACTGGCATGCAGCACACACATTTATTTATGCCTCTGGCACTCGTTAGTGCAATGGCAGTAGCACAACAAGTATATGCAGCAGATGAATTCATTGTACAAGATATAAAATTTGATGGATTAGTACGTTTAACTCCTGACAATGTGTATGGCCTAGTGCCGATTAACAGTGGTGATCGGGTCAATGATCCCATCATCTCTAATGCAATTCGTAGCTTGTATGCATCAGGCCTGTTTGATGACATTAAAGCTGTTCAGCAAGGCAATACTTTGGTTTTCCAGGTGGTTGAACGCCCAGTCATTTCAAAAATTGAATTGAAAGGCAATAAACTGATTCCTAAGGAAGCACTTGAAGATGGCCTGAAGAAAATGGGTCTGGCTGAAGGTGAGGTACTGAAGAAGTCAGCATTACAAACCATTGAAACTGAACTTGAACAGCAGTACATGCAGCAAGGTCGTTATGATGCGGATATTACAGTTAAGACAACTCCTCGACCAAATAACCGGGTTGAATTGCTAATTGATTTTGTTGAAGGCAAAGCAGCCAAAGTTTTCGATATCAATATTATTGGTAATACTGTATTTAAAGAATCCGATATCAAGCAGGCTTTTGCAGTAAAAGAAAGTGGCTGGAGTTCTGTCATTTCCCGAAATGACCGTTATGCACGTGAAAAAATGGCGGCAAGCCTTGAAGCTTTGCGTGCCATGTACCTGAATCGCGGTTA
The DNA here is from genome assembly GCF_001647535.1 of Acinetobacter sp. SFA. Classification (NCBI taxonomy): domain Bacteria; kingdom Pseudomonadati; phylum Pseudomonadota; class Gammaproteobacteria; order Moraxellales; family Moraxellaceae; genus Acinetobacter; species Acinetobacter sp. SFA. The sequence continues at coordinate 150,015 of NZ_LSZI01000012.1, forward strand.
TATCAACTTTAATATTACCAATTCTAGTCTTAATTTGAGTGAAGATAAAAAGAATGTCTTTATCGAAGTTTCTGTGGATGAAGGTGAGCAGTTTAAATTTGGTCAAACCAAATATTTAGGCGATGCGCTTTATAAGACTGAAGAATTGCAAGCCTTGCAAATCTTTAAAGAAGGCGAAATTTATTCGCAGGAAAAGGTCAACGCGGTTAAGCAGTTATTGTTACGCAAGTACGGTAATGCGGGTTATTACTATGCCGAAGTCAACGTTGTTCCTCAAATTAACAATGACACCAAAATGGTTGATCTGAATTACTATATTAATCCGGGTCAGCAAGTTACGGTACGACGTATTAATTTTACCGGTAACAATAAAACAGCCGATGAAGTATTACGTCGTGAAATGCGCCAGATGGAAGGTGCATTAGCAAGTAATGAGAAGATTGACCTTTCTAAAGTGCGTCTGGAGCGTACCGGCTTCTTTAAAACCGTAGATATTAAGCCCGCGCGTATTCCTGGTTCGCCGGATCAGGTAGATCTGAATGTTGCAGTCGAAGAGCAGCATTCAGGAACCAGTACCTTGGCGGTTGGTTTCTCGCAGAGCGGCGGTGTTACATTCCAGGCCGGTTTAAGCCAGACCAATTTCTTGGGTACCGGTAATAGTGTATCGATCGATTTATCACGTTCTGAAACGCAAGATTACTATAACCTGAGTGTGATGGACCCGTACTTTACGATTGATGGGGTGCGTCGCGGTTATAATCTTTATTATCGTAAAACCAAGCTGGATGATGACTATAACGTCAACAACTATGTAACAGACAGTTTTGGTGGTGGGATCAACTTTGGTTATCCAATTGATGAGAACCAGAGTGTGAGCATGGGGCTCAATATTGACCAGACCGAAGTAACAACTGGTCCGTATGTATCTACTTATGTACGTGACTATTTGTTATCGAAAGGTGGTAAGGCCACGAATCGCCGGACTGATGTGTGTACAGCTTATCTGTATTCTCAGGCAGATTTAGATGTGTTGGATAAAAAGCCAAGACCAACAAATCCACCTGAAGGTTATGACATCAAAGACAAGTGTCTGGATGCCGATCGTCAGACAGCGAACTTGGTTGATTTTGATGACCAGTTCAAAGGTGACTTCTTAACCTACAATTTGAATTTGGGATGGTCTTATAATACCTTAAACCGCCCAATGTTCCCGACAAGTGGTATGTCTCATCGAATCAATGGTGAAGTCGCATTGCCGGGCAGTGATGTGGAATACCAAAAACTGACTTATGATGCACAGGCATTCTTCCCGCTAGGTAAAGATTTTATCCTGCGCGGTTATGGCAAGTTGGGTTATGGTAATGATCTGCCATTCTATAAGAATTTCTTTGCAGGTGGTTTTGGCTCAGTTCGTGGTTATGAGAACAGTACACTGGGACCTAGATATCCAGGCGTAACTTTTAATGAAACCAATCAAAGAGATTGGGATCCTGAAGAAGTCGGTGGTAATGCTTTAGTGCAGTTTGGTACTGAACTGGTACTTCCTATTCCGTTCAAGGGAGATTGGGCACGTCAGGTTCGTCCGGTTCTGTTTGCTGAAGGTGCTCAGGTCTTCGATACGCAGTGTAGTGTACCAAGTGGTAAGCTGTACTTGACCGGTGATAAAAATGATCCAGGTATTGATGCTAAACAATACTGTAAAGATAACTTCGGTTTTGATGTGGATAATATGCGTTATAGCGTAGGTGCTGGCTTTACCTGGATTACCATGATTGGGCCATTATCATTGAGCTATGCTTATCCATTGAATAAAAAAGACGGCGATGAAACCAAAAATATCCAGTTTGAAATTGGACGTACTTTCTAAGAGTCTCAGGAAATCCTGAAGGTAGATTTTGCTCATGAGGTTTAAAAACTTTGTGAGCAAATTTTTTTGAATGAGTAAGAATATGAAAAAAATGATTATGGCGATGAGCCTGGCTTTAGCGAATATTGCTCCTATAACTCAAGCGGCCAGTATTGGGGTAATTGATCTGGAACGAGTGGTTGAGGGGAGTACATACTTGAAACAACAAAATTCGATATTCCAGCAAAAAATTCAGCCGCAAACGACCAAGATTGAGCAGCTCAGTAAAGAACTAGAAGCTTTACAGCAACGTGCTCAGTCAAATACCAAATTGACTGATGCAGAAAAACAGCAAATGTCTGCCCAGTATCAAACCAAGTTTCAGGAATTAAACCAGCTCCAGCAATCTGTGCAGAGTAGTGTTCAGGGTTCAATTAAACAGATTCGTACCATATTTGATGCACGTGTCAAGTTGGTTGCTGAGCAACTGCGCAAAGAAAATAACCTGGATGGGATTTTAAATAAAAATTCAGCACTTGCTTATGACGCTAAATATGATTTAACTGATAAAATGATTCAAAAGGTTAATGCAATTAAGTAATCAATGAATCATCAAAAACTTCAGTTAGCTGATCTTGCTCGCCTTGTACAAGGCGAGTACGCAGGTCAGGCAGATTTGTGTTTGAGAGGTCTGGCAAGTCTTGAAAAGGCAACTTCTCAAGACCTGGCATTTGTTAATGCAGATAAATATCTGGAACAGGCTGCTCAGAGTCAGGCGGGCGCTTTGATTGTAACTGCTGAATTAAAAGAGCAGCTAAGGTCCAAGCACAACTTTATTATAGTGGCCAATCCTTACCTGGCTTTTGCTATTCTGACTCACGTTTTTGAGAAAAAGCATACGAATCGGGGCATTGAGAGTACTGCGCAAATTCATCCATCTGCCATCATTGCTGACAGTGCCTATATTGGACATTATGTAGTAATTGGCGAGAACTGCGTAGTGGGTGAAAACACGATTATTCAGTCGCATGTTCAAATAGATAATCAGGTTGAAATTGGTAATGACTGTTTTATCGATGCACATGTCACATTGACCGGTGAAACCAAAATCGGAAATCGTGTTCGCATTCATGCCAATAGCGTAATTGGCAGTGAGGGTTTTGGTTTTGCACCTTATCAAGGTAAATGGCATCGTATTGCCCAGTTGGGTTCGGTGCGCATTGCTGATGATGTCCGGATTGGTTCAAACTGTAGTATCGATCGCGGTGCCTTGGATGACACGATTTTGGAACAAGGCGTCATTATTGATAATCTTGTGCAAATCGCCCATAACGTCAAGATTGGTGCTAATACCGCTATTGCGGCTAAATGCGGTATTGCAGGTAGTACCACAATTGGCAAAAACTGTATTCTGGCAGGTGCTTGTGGTGTATCAGGACATCTAGATATAGTCGATAATGTGACATTAACTGGAATGTCAATGGTGACAAATAACATTACTGAAGCTGGTACATATTCTTCAGGTATGGGATTGCTGCCAAATCAGCAATGGAAACGCACGGTGGTTCGTTTAAGACAATTAGCAGATGTGCCATTGACCCAATTGGTAAAACGATTAGATCATATGCAATCTCAAATTGAGTCCATTGAATCAACATTTAAGTTGCGTAAATAATTATGATGATAGAGTCGAATTTGCCTACATTCACGAAGCCTGAATTGCCAATGAATATTCAAAAGATTCGTGAATATTTGCCCCATCGTTATCCATTTTTACTGGTTGATCGCGTTGTTGAGATTACCGAAAATGGCATTGTTGGTTATAAGAATGTCTCAATTAATGAAGAGTTTCTGCAAGGCCATTTCCCGAATTATCCCATCATGCCGGGTGTGCTGATTGTAGAGGCATTGGCTCAAATTTCTGGAATCTTGGGCTTTGTGATGAATAATGAAGTTCCAAGCGAGGGTTCATTGTTCCTGTTTGCGGGTGCGGAGAGGGTTAGATTTAAAAAACAGGTGGTTGCAGGTGACCAATTGGTTTTAAAATCTGAATTAGTGATGCATAAACGCGGCATTTACAAATATAATTGTACTGCCACAGTAGATGGCGTCGTCGCAACAACCGCGGAAATTATGGTTTCGCATCAGAAAGTCGAGCAGGCATGAGCAATAATCCCCTGATTCATCCAACTGCCATTATTGATTCATCAGCAGTCATTGCTGCCGGTGTAGAAATTGGTCCTTATTGTATTGTTGGGCCAAATGTCACTATTGGGGCGGGTAGCAAACTTCATTCACATGTCGTGGTGGGAGGCTATACGCGTATAGGTGAATATAACGAAATTTTCCAGTTTGCCAGTGTGGGCGAAGTTTGTCAGGATCTAAAATACGCAGGTGAAGAAACCTGGCTGGAAATTGGTGATCATAACAAGATTCGCGAGCATTGCAGTCTGCATCGTGGTACGGTCCAGGATCAAGGTATAACCAAGATTGGCAGTCATAATCTGCTCATGGTGAATACGCATATTGCTCATGACTGTATGGTCGGTGATTATAATATTTTCGCCAACAATGTCGGTGTGGCTGGTCATGTGCATATAGGTGATTACGTCGTCATTGGCGGTAACTCTGGAATCCATCAGTTCTGCAAGATTGACTCTTATAGCATGATTGGGGGTGCATCATTAATTCTAAAAGATGTCCCGGCTTATGTCATGGTTTCAGGCAATCCGGCGCATGCATTTGCCATGAATGTCGAAGGTATGCGTCGTAAAGGCTGGTCGAAAGATACCATTAACGGTTTGCGTGAATCCTTTAAGCTGATTTATAAATCGGGATTAACCACTCAGGAAGCGGTTGAGAAAATCCGTGGCGAAATTCTTCCAGAAGTTCCTGAAGCACAACGTCTGATTGATTCACTTGAGCAGTCTAAGCGTGGCATCGTGCGCTAAATGACAGAATTAAAAAAAGACACCTTCATGGTGTCTTTTTTTGTTTTAGAACTTTCTATTTTACTTAAGAAATTTTATTTCCTCTGCTTTCGGATAATTCTTCAATAACTTTGTTTTATATTGCGATGCAAGCGTAGCATTCTTTTCGACATCTTTGCTGATGTTATAAAGCTGATACAGGGCAGTAGAGGCTTTTGCCGAATTTGGATAGCGGTCCACTACAATCAGATAATTTCGTTTCGCTTCAGCAAATTTTGGCGGGTCGATCGCCAGATTGAATTCTGCTAACCAGAAATAAGCATTGCTGATATAAACGCTATTCGGATTGTTTTTAATAAAGTTTTGCATGGGTGCAATGGCTTTGGCTGCACCGCCATTTTTATAAGCATCTAAAGCCACGGTATAAGCTGCTTTTTCCAGCTCAGCAGGTTGCTGTCCGCTGCTTGCTGTATTGACCTTATTTGCGCTTAGGCTGGGTGCAGTATCCTGTGGGTTTTCCTCCGTTGGATTGTCTTCAGCAGGTTCAATTTTTTGCTGTAACAGTTCTAGGCGCTGATCGAGATCGGCATAACGATTGTTCAGTTCATTTTTAAGCTGCGCAATCTCATTTTCCTGTTCCTCTATTTTACCGCGCAAAATCCGCAGATCATTCTCGAGCTGCTGGTTCTTTTGCATGATTTGCCAGCTGGTATTGGTTTGAACGGCTGGAGCTGCGCCAGCAGGGATTGCGGCTGGGGTATTGACTGCAGTCTGGTTGCTGGTTTGACTCAAGCCACGCGATTCAATAGGAATATTGGCAAATAGAGGAATGGTAAAGAGTGCTGTCACTGCACACAATACGGTCTTTTTAAGCATCATAAAATTTCCATAATTCTTTGTGAGATGCGGATCCGCTACTCATCTTTTCAAGATAGATCATTGATATACGTTGCACACATTAAAAACGGCATTTTTAGAAAATGCAACAAGGTTTTACAAAGATCATGTGAATCTGAGTATTGATGGATTGATTGTGAAGATTGCTCCCAAAGCTGCAGAAATATCGATATTGTTTTTAAAATAATCAAACGGATAGCTGAAAGGGGTATTTTAAGAAACAAGGCTTGCAACTTGATTAAAAATCTCTATACTCTGTTTTTGTAATGGTAGCCCTGCTGGTTACTTCGCAATTGTACTCTATGAACCCCGCCAGGACCGGAAGGTAGCAACGGTAGTAGAACTATGATGTGCCGGAGCTTTGCTGGTAGGGTTGCCACCATATTCTTATTATAATAACAATGCGACTTCGCAGTTTTATATTTTCACATATCATTCCTTTTTCAATATCCTCACACAGCATTATCTTATTAGTTTAATGATTAAATCATTATTAGTTTATATTGTGCTTTACTTTATTTTCTCAACTATATGGGATTAAATATTTAATTCATTAAGGCTTTCAAAAAAAAGATAAGAGTTAATCTTCTGCTTTACGGTTAATTGCCTTGATAATCGCATCCATTTCAAAACCACGATACATCAGGAAACGGATCTGTTTGGCTTTGAGCTTAGGATCTTTAGTGACTTCTATTCCATATTTTTTGACTTTTAGCTCGTAGGCCTGCTGTACCCAGTCGGTTTCCTTGAGTTCTTCCGAAATAAGCGCGGCATCAATCTTTTTACTCTTGAGTTTCATTTTAATTTGATTGGGGCCTTTGCCTTTACGCTTTTGACTCGACAACATGGTTTCCGCCACGCGCTGATCACTTTGATAGTTCTCGCGGGACAGCTCTTCAACTAGGTTAATAACTTCATCATGATGCTCTGCATAGAGGGCGAGTTTCTCTATCAGTTCAGCTTTGGAATATTCCTTGCGCGTCAGTACCGCAAAAGCATAAGAACGTAAACGTGAGCCAGTCAGTCCTGGTTTTTTTTTATCTTTGGCTGATGAGGAAGAAAACAGGCGTTCCTCTGGATCAGATTCAGGAGTGTCTTGCAGTGCTGTTTTTGCAGGTTGAGTATGATCTTCAGCATCGCCAAACTGCTGTTTTAAAGTTTCATAATCGAGCAGTTTGCTAAATTTCGCGTCTGACATGATTCTCTCGGATTTTACATTCCATATATAATAACAAAACGCCCCGTAGGGCGCTGTGTCTTGACGTTTATAGATGATGCATCTAATAAGATCACGCATCTAAAAAGTCGGGCTCTTCCTTGCTATTGTCTTCTTCAACAACCACTGCTTTAGTCAGAAGCTGGTCGCGAATCAGTTTTTCAATCGTCTGAGCCATTTCTTTATGCTCTTCCAGATAACGGATGGTGTTGTTCTTACCTTGGCCAATTTTTTCGCCTTGATATGAATACCACGCACCGGCTTTCTGCACGATTTCTTGCTGTACAGCAAGGTCGATCAATTCACCTAGATGGTTAACACCTTTACCGTAAAGAATCTGGAATAGTGCTTCCTTGAACGGAGGCGCCATTTTGTTCTTCACAACTTTGACTTTGGTTTCAGAACCAACAATTTCGTCGCCTTCTTTCACCTGACCGATACGACGGATATCCAAACGTACAGATGCATAGAACTTCAGTGCGTTACCACCAGTTGTGGTTTCAGGGCTACCAAACATGACACCAATCTTCATACGAATCTGGTTAATGAAGATCACCATGCAGTTTGAGCGTTTGGCATTACCGGTAATTTTACGCAGTGCCTGGCTCATCAAGCGGGCTTGCAGACCCATATGCGAGTCACCCATTTCGCCTTCAATTTCAGCGCGCGGAGTCAAGGCAGCCACGGAATCGACAACGATCATGTCGATCGCGCCAGAACGCACCAGCATGTCTGCGATTTCAAGTGCCTGTTCACCGTGATCGGGTTGCGATACTAGCAGGTTGTCGATATCTACACCCAGTTTACGTGCATATTGAGGATCAAGTGCGTGTTCCGCATCGATGAATGCACATGTACCGCCTGCTTTCTGACACTCTGCAATTGCTTGCAGGGTCATTGTGGTTTTACCTGAAGATTCAGGACCATAGATCTCGACGATACGACCTTTAGGTAAACCACCAATACCGAGTGCAATATCCAGCGTTAAAGAACCTGTAGACACAGCTTCAACTGCCTGAACGGTATTGTCACCAAGACGCATAACTGTATTTTTACCAAACTGTTTTTCAATCTGGGTTAAGGCAGCATTGAGCGCCTTGTTTTTATTCTCATCCATCTTACAACCTCAATACGATGTCACTAAGTTAGTACTCAAGTGGATGTCTTAAATTAGAGCTTTGTTCCACAGGTGTATAGTGACAGAATTTTCCCTAGTGTTCTATAAAAGTCAGCGCATGTACGACATATTCTGACGCTTAAATTTAATCGTCATTATAGGACCATGACTCATCAAAATTCTGACTATTTTCATTTTTAAATTTACTGATGTCACGACGATCTTTCTTACTTGGACGATGGTCGGGACGAGCTAGATTATGCAACTTTCTTTGTGATGTAATCAATTCCCGACGTGCAATACTGACTTCGGTTTCTTCATACAGTTTTTGTGCCACCGGTGCAGGGCCACGAACATCAGAAAGCTCCTTAACCAGCACGGTTTTTTTGTCGATACCTTGCTGAATCGTCAGTTCCATACCGACGCGGATTTCGCGCGATACCTTGACTCGTTCACCATTGTGATGAACTTTACCGCCTTCAATCGCATGTTTGGCAATCGAACGGGTCTTGAAAAACCGTGCTGCCCATAGCCATTTGTCTATACGCATGCCTACCGCATCTTCGGGTAAAGACGATTTACGCATATTTTATTTCTACCTCAGCCTGATTTAAATGAGTGATTAAATCTGTTAATTGGTCCAGCATCGGGTAATTGCAAGTCTCGCGTGCGACTTTGGCTGAAGAGGGTTGCTGGATGCTCAACAGATTTTGAATGCCATAGGTTTTGGCGCCATTCAGGACTTTTTCAGTATCATCAATAAAATAAACATGTGTAGGATCAAATGGATGCAGTGCATTCAGGCCTTGCCAGAATTCGACAAATTCTTTGGCATGCCCAATCGTTTCTGAGCTGACAATCACATCAAAATAATCTCTTAAATTCAAGTGATCCAGTTTGAAAGCTAGACCGGCACAGTCAGCGTTGGTGGCCAGCCAGATGGGATAGCCGTTATTTTTGAGATAATCCAGTAATTCAAGACAGTGAGGGCGTAAAGCGACTTTATCTTTATGTTCAATTTGTATGGCCAAAACATCAACTCCGACTTTCGCCGTCCAGAAGCGCGAGGAGTACCAGTTTAAAGTGTGATTATGTTGCTGATAAAATGCAAAGAGTATCGCTTGGCTTTGTTCCAGGCTACAGCCATGAGTTGCTGCATAACGTACAGGCAATAACTCGTTCCAGATAAAATCATCGTAGGCAAGGTCAAGTAAAGTACCATCCATATCGAAAATGATAGTCGGTCTTTGCATTCAGGATTCTCCAAAGTTTTTCAAAGTTCAACAAAGCATGTAGAAAAGCTTTAGATTCAATGAAATTAGCTGTCTTTCGCGTTCTTTAACGGTGATCAAATAATTTCAAAGTTCAACAAAATCATTTACCTTTCAAGAAAAAATTATGTACATCGGGGTATACATAATTTTGCTCTGCTTGAATATATGCAAAGTATAGAGCATTTGGGCAGGAAAATTTATATGGGTTGAAGTGATGGTGGGCTTAAATTCAATAAAGCACAACTACATGAAAAGGTGGGGGTGGTGACAGATCGGGGTGGTCCGTCGATTCGACTAATACCTAACCTTAATATCGTGTGGCAATACCGCTATTGTGTTGAAAGGAGGGGGATGAATATCTGAAACAGCTCACAGTTAAAGACATTTGCGATCTTTGGTGGGATACGAATGCGTTTCATAAAGTTTTTTATAAGTAGAATTATCGGGCCTTTGAGTTGCTGGTTTATCTGCAATAAGTAGACGCGAGCAATGAGGTTGAAACGCATCAGGTGCAAAAAAAATGTACTTTGGCAGCACAGAACCCAACTGGTCGCGCTTTACAAATTGGATAATAATCCATAAAGGTCATTCAATTGTTTTGCTCTATTTTCTTCGCTTAAATAAGAAACACATTAATTAAATTGTAAGGAATAAAAATGGATGCTGATTTTCAAAGTGTCGTTAATCTAGGAGTGCCATCAGGTCCTCAACCCACACATTTAATTGCTTACATGCAGAACGGTGAAATTAAGACAGTCGAACTCAAAAATGCTTCTGTCGGACTGGCAGAACATGGTGGAACTGATCTAGAGCAGATTTCTAAAGAAGTCATGAGTTATCTTGATTTAAAAGAGGATATTAAGATTATCGCTATTACTGATTTAGGAATGCATTAATTTTCTTAGCCAAGAAATTATATTTTTACTAGGCTGTGTTTTAAGAATACGTTGATTTAAGAAATGAAACTATGATTTTCATTTGTAAAACTCATAGTTTTATTTTTAATTAAGGCAATAAATTAATTTTTTATAAAAAATCTAATTTACGAAAATTTTCCAAACCCATCTAAATATATTTCCAATAAAATTTGGAAATAAATAACCTATAATGAAGCAAGAAATTATAGTGATAATAACTATTTTAACTGAACTAAATGAAGTGCTGAGATAAAATGATGTAAAAATCGCCAATCCCAATCCTAGAATAACCCCACCTATTGAGTAATACAGTGCCGTTATTAATCGCTCTTGATTATTCATTCCCCATCCTCAGAGTAATTTTTTTATTAATATAAAATCACAAGTGCTTGATTTATTTTGAATTACATCAAATCGGTACACATGGTCTTTTTGAAATATCAATAGATTTACTTAAACAGATAGTATCTCTAATGTACTCAATTAAAATTAAATTTTTATTCTCAATCGTATCTTTATAAAAATTAACGAAATTATGATACACAAGATAGTTATTCAAATATTTTGTTGCTACTCCTTTAAATGTATTAATAATCATAGCTTTTAAGCAACTATGATAATTATTAATGGTTTGAATATTAAATATACCTTTAGAGCGCTTATCGGTATCAATGCGTATATGATTCAGATTCATATCATTTGATAGCTTTTGATATGGGCGCAGGGAATCAGTAACAAAAATCGACTCAGTTTTAATTTTTCCATCTAAAACCTTTTGTACATCCGATAAAGTTGGGCGACCAAGATTAGATATTTTAGCAATAGATAGCCCACTGAGATTTACACCACAGGTAACACAGACCTGCTCTTGAGATATTCCTCGTTTGGTTGCTTTTGTCCCTCGCTGATGCGCTGGGCGTGGCAACATAAAGTGTTTATGATTACCTTTGTAAGATATAGTCGTATATGTTTCATCTGCTTGTACTACCCCATACAATTCAACTTCATCCATCATTTTTTGTAAGGCATCAAGTATTTTATGTCGCCAAGCAAATGCTGTTGCAATGTTGATTTTACAAATTCGAGCGCTTTTGCGAATTGAGTATTTCTCTAAAAAGCACTCAATATATTTATCCCAAACATCTATACTTTTATGAGTCTTATATAGAATAGTACCTGTTTGTTCTACAAAGGATTTTTTACAAATCCTACATAAATAGCGTTGATTGTTATTTTCTTTTCCATTCTTTACAAAATGTTTAGACTCGCAATGCAAACAACAAGAAATTTTTTTAGGTTGAATAACTTTTTTAATATTATCTTTTGCTGATACAGACAATAAGAAAGCTTGCTTATCATGCTCAGAAAGATTGCTAAATAATTGTTTTATAACATCAAGGTTTTTAGTAACATCCATAATGTATCACCTTGCCAATCACTATTTAGCTTTAAACATATCGCACAAATATTAATCAATCAACGATTATTTAAAACACAGCCTTTTACTAAAGCTCGGATGGTGGTACTTATCCGGGCATTTTTATCTTAAAAAAATAATACAAAATCGCGATAGTCGATGGGCGTCTGCAGTCAATCTAGCGGGTAATACGGGTATGCAAATAGAATTGAAATCGTAGCAAAGTCCTCCAGTTAAGAGTTTCTATCTATTATGAATGTAAGTATGTTTTTGAATATATGTATAAAATTAAATAATAAATAAAAATATATCTAAATTAATATTTTGAAACTCTATCCCTGCCTATTGAAAAATATGTTAGGTTTTTCAGAGCATTTGAGAGATTCAGGTTTTCTATGTTTAGAGCAACAGCAGCGCCACAAGACCCGATGGTTTTACAGTTCGTGCCCATTTTGACCCAAGCTTGTGAAATTTTGCGAGAAGAATATCAGCGTTATTGTTCTGGTGCAGCTTTTGATGTCATTAAAAAGGATGATAATTCTCCGGTGACTCAGGCAGATTTTCGGGTTAATACTTATCTGACTCGGGCTTTGGCGGAGATTTCAGACTTACCTTTATTGTCTGAAGAAGGGCAAGAGCATGAACGCCGCTCATGGACAGAATTCTGGTTGCTTGATCCGCTAGATGGAACCAAAGAGTTTTTGCACCAACGGCCTGAATTCACCATTAATTTAAGTCTGGTCAGAGGCAGTTTAACCACTTTTGCCATATTGGCGGTTCCTGAGCAGCAACTGATTTATTTCTGTCCAGAGCAGGGATTGCCTTATAAATATGATATTCGAACTATGGCCTGGTTCGAATATGAAACGTCTTTGACAACCAAAATACTTTCTGTAGGTTTGAGTCAAAGCAGCCAGCAGAAACCGAAATATACCGAGTATTTGCAAAGTCTGGCCAAGCTTACTGACTATACGGAATTTAAAGCGGGTAGTGCCTATAAATTTTGCCTGATGTTAGAAGATCAGGTGGATATCTATCCACGGTTTCATCCGACCTCGGAATGGGATACCAGTGCTGGTCAATGTATGCTCGAACGGATTGGTGGTGGCCTGGTCGATTTTAAAGGCCGTCCATTTACCTATAATCATCGGAATACCTTGCTGAATGGCGGATTCATTGCCTTTAAAAATAATGAGATGAAAAATATTGCATTGCAGGCAGTGTCTGACATGCAGACTGAGCATTGAGCAAAATCCTGAGCATGTTATAGTGGTAATTAAGCTATTACAAATCCACTAGGCTGTAACGTGTCCCTGAAACTGCTTCCTCCGAGTATGTTGAGTGCAATTGATCTATTGCCCGATGTACAGACGCCTGTCACCTTATTCACACGACATTCGATTCGTGAGGATGTGCGGGGTCAGGGTTTAGCAGGTTATGACCTGCAACTGACCAGTCAGGGACGGGATCTGGCGCAAGAATGGGGCGCTTATCTGGCTGATCAGACGGATCGCATGATTCATCACTGTATTTCGAGTCCGATCCAGCGCTGTATCGATACCGCTGCCCTGATGATTGAAGGGGCAGATGCGGTTACTCCTGAGCAAAATACCCATAACATTGAAATTATAGAGCAGGGGCTTCTGGTTGAGCCGGGCAGTTTTGTGCTGGATATTCAAAAAGCCGGACCTTATTTCGCCAAGCAGGGTGCGCTCGGCTTCATTAACAGTTTTGTCAATAATGCCTTGCCGGGGATGAAACAGCCGATTCATGGTGTGGTGGATGTGCTGGAACTGATTTACAACACTCATCCGCAAAATAAATATGGATTGAGTCTGGCCGTCAGCCACGACACCATTTTGGCAGCAATGATTGCGGTGATGTCGGGACGTCAGGATGTCAGTCGGGAAGACTGGCCAAAAATGATGGAAGGGTTATTTGTCTGGTTCGAGGGAGATATATTTTTAGAGTCCAAACTAAAATGGATCTGGCGTGGTCAGGTACATGAACTGGATATTGCTGATTTTAAGCGCTCACAGACTTCTTAAATAAAATTATTTTATCCAAGACTCAATTGTGCGCAGCAATTGGGTTTTTTATTTTTAGCTGTAAAAATTATAAAGATGCTGAACTTCTGTATTGATCATTAACTATACGTCGGTCTAAAACGTTAAAGAGTAAATTCTAAAATAGCATTTTTTACATTTATAAGATAAAAGTTCAATAATGTAACGCTGAAAATTATCTATGCTTGATAGATATGGAAATCTTCTTGAGAAAAAATTATGAAAATTATTACAGTTTTAAGCCTGATCGCGATTTTGGGTTTAACCGCATGTCAAAAACGGGACACTGACAATTCGAAACAGGACAAAACGACTTCGCCATCCTCTATGGATAAAGATCGATAAGTTAAAGAACTTGAAAATAGAAATATGACTTGGTTTTGAATTTATTAAATAGTTATCTAATCTCAGCATGGTATTGGCAGGTTAAATACATCAGCCAGGCGGTATGAATATGAAGATTGATATTTTTTTTCTTTAAATTTTCTAAATTTCAGATACAAAAAAAGCCCTAAAAAGGGCTTTTCTTATTTGCGATTAGTTAGAAGCTAGTGCTTTAACTTGCGCGTTCAAGCGGCTCTTGTGACGAGCTGCTTTGTTTTTATGGATGATGCCTTTGTCAGCCATGCGGTCGATTACTGGAACAAGCGTTTTGTACGCTTCAGTAGCAACAGCATAGTCATTAGTGCTGATAGCAGCTAATGTACGTTTAAGATAGGTACGAACCATAGAACGCAAGCTTGCGTTGTGTTTGCGTGCTTTAACGTTTTGACGAGCACGTTTTTTAGCTTGAGCAGAGTTTGCCACTCGTGCACTCCTTGAAATTGATTGGTCTGGGCGGGCTGAAACTCAACTGAAAACCAACATCAGAGGAATTATCACCAGCCCGTAAACAAGTGCCATATTCTGATTAAACTAAGCACCGAAGTCAAGTCTTGACATGCTTTGACAACATTTTAGATGCAGAAAAATTCTAAAGAAAACGTTAGATTAGTATTCCACCTAGGAGATCGTATAAAAAATGACTAAATCACTGACTCATCCCGTTGTTATAGGTGCCACCGGATTGGTAGGGAAACAACTAATAAAACGTTTGCAGGAAGAACCCACTTGCCAGCAGATTACTGCAGTGGTCAGAAAATATCAAAAAGATCTGGATGCTCTGGATAAAGTTCAACAACTGGTATTAGAGGATTTCCTGATGCTGAATGATCAGGATGTCAGCCAGCATAGCCATGGCTTTAGCTGTCTGGGCAGCACCATGAAAAAAGCCGGATCTAAACAGGCATTTTATAGTATTGACTATACGATAAACGCACACTTTGCAGAGCTATTGCAACAGACTTCAGCGCATTACCTGCTGCTGAGTGCGATGGGCGCCAATTCGCAATCACATTTTTACTATAACCGGGTTAAAGGCGAACTGGAGGATTATGTGCAAACATTGACCCTGGATAAAATCAGTCTGATTCGGCCTTCATTGCTTATTGGTGAACGTCCAGAACAGCGTTTTCTAGAAGATATCGCGCAGCAGGTTTACCATAAAGTATCGCGTTTTATTCCTGACAATTTTGTTTACAAGCCAGTGACAGCTGAACAGGTCGCTCATACTATGGTCGAGGCTGCGCTGACCCAGACGGTAAAATTTGAAATTTATGATAATTTACGTATACAAAAAATGAAATGAGGGGAAAACACCGTGTCTACAGCAGCATTTGTTACCTGTGACTTGTTAGATGACCATCCTGAGCTAGAGCTTCAAGTAGTTACACCTTGTCTGGACGGTAAATTTTTTAAAAGTTATGGATCACGAAAAAATTTTGGCGGTCAGATCGTCACGGTGAAATGTTTTGAAGATAATTCACGTGTCAAAGAATTGTTGGCCACAGATGGAACCGGCAAGGTACTGGTGGTAGATGGTGGTGCATCAATGCGCTGCGCCTTGATGGGTGACCTGATTGCAGAGTCAGCCGTAAAAAATCATTGGAATGGTGTAATTATTTATGGTTGTGTGCGTGATGTCGATGCAATCGCTGGACTTGATCTTGGTGTGCATGCCTTAGCTGCGATTCCGCAAAAGAGCAACCGTAAAGGCATTGGCGAAGTTGATATACCACTGTACTTCGGTGGCGTTACCTTTCAATCAGGTGAATACGTCTATGCAGACAATAATGGTATCGTTTTGTCTAAAGAAAAACTGGTGGACTAATCCTGTTTATTGAAAACATACAAAAATCAGCTATAACGTGAAAGTTCGGCAGTTTAGATTGCAGCTTTCACGGCTTTAAAATAATAAAGAGGATAGACGATATGGTAGGTCATCAGATCAAAGTAGCACAGGCATTGGCATCTGCATTTCTGGAAGGCGGTCGAGGAACGACTGGAACCCCGTTTCCAAACCAGCCTGAAAAGCCGCTAAAGCTTTATGAATACGAAGGCTCACCATTCTGTCGCCGTGTGCGTGAAGTAATGACTTTACTGAACCTCGATTACGAAGTGTATCCATGTCCACGAGGTGGTAAACGCTTTCGTCCCGAAGTAAAACAGCAGGGCGGTAAACTTCAGTTCCCATTTTTAGTGGATGAAAACACGGGAGATAAGCTGTACGAATCTCAGGATATTATTCACCACCTGTTTAAGCATTATGGCAAAACCGGTAAAACCCCAGCCAAGTATGCAAATTATCCAAAGGTGCCAGTTGCCGCCATTGCCGGTACGATGGTGAACGGCCTACGCGGTGGTATGGCGAAACCCTTAAAGAAAGATAAACCTGTACCTGCACAGCTTCTTGAACTGTGGGGCTTTGAAGCCAGCCCATATACCCGTATTGTCCGTGGTGTATTGTCTGAGCTAGAAATTCCCTATATCTACCATAATGTAGCGAAAGAGCGCTGGCAGGATCAGGGTCTGGCAAAACTGCGACTAAAACCGGGTAAATATGAACCATTGCCGGGCGGTAAGCGTGAACATGTCTTAGAAGTGATGGGAAATAATATTCAGGTACCTTATCTGGTCGACCCGAATACCAATGTGAAAATGTTCGAATCGAAAGATATTGTGGATTATCTAAAACGTCAGTATGGATATTGATTCCTGTAACTGTTTTAAATAAAAGAATTCCTAAGCCAGAAAAAAAAGAGGATCATTTGATCCTCTTTTTTATATTTCTTATTCTTCTTCAGCAGGTGGAACCAGCATGAGAATTGATTCATTGAGCAGATCTGCCAGATCTTCCAGCATATCTTCATCAGCAAAGTCCAGATCCAGCATCACAGACTCACCATTGGCAATCAGCTTGAGTTTTTCTGCAAAAGCTTCCGAGACACATAAACCTTCGCCATTGCCCCAGAACAGTACTTCACCATCTTCGTCAGTATAAAGCAGGCGTGATGCAGGCTCGAGCATAATGCTATAACCCTGATCCAATGCCTCTTCCAGGTCGCCCGTACCAATTTTCCCAGCTTCCGGAAGGTTTTCTGGGTATTTGGGTTCAGACATCAGGCTCATAATGGCATCTTCAAGTACATTGGAGTTATGCAGTTGCTCCATGATTTTGCCTTTCAGATATTCAAGCTCATTCGCTGTGACTTCACCAGCAGCACTGATTTGATCACGAATGATGTCAGTCAGAGGATTGCGTAAAGCTTCATTTTCGGCAAACTTGTCGCCGACACGATCCATCATGTCACTGACATTCGGCATACGGAAACCGAAAGAATAAGTCAGGCAGTCATCTTCAGCGACGCCGTAGTGAGCCAGACCAGGCGGCACATAGAGCAAGTCGCCAGGTGCCAGGACTTCATCAAAATTAACTTCCATTTCTGGTAACAGTTTGAGTGGTTGACCCGGAACGAATGGAGTTTCGGCATCACATATTTGCCCAAGCTGCCAGCGACGGTGGCCATAGCCTTGTACCAGAAATACATCATAGAAGTCGAAATGTTTGCCGACTGAACCGCCTTGCGGTGCATAAGACACCATAATGTCATCGCGACGCCATTGTGGAATAAACGGGAATTTTTTCCAAAGTGCCGACAGGTCAAATGAATAATGATCTACGGCCTGAACCAGAAGTGTCCAGAGTTTGGGCATCTTCTGGAAATCTGCTTTGAGTAAAGGCGAAGATTTCACGCTCCACTGATTCGGATCACGGTCTTTCTGCTTGATGAGACGGGCAGTGACATGTTCTTCAAGCGCAAGTTCCATCACATCATTGGGTTCAAGCAAACTGACGATTTCAGGCATTGCATTACGTACCAGTAAAGGTTTCTTTTGCCAGTATTCACTAAGAAATTGTTCAGCGGTCATACCGCCTAATACGTCTAAAGGTTGAGACATAGATTACAGCCTGAATTTAAGGGGGAGATTAAGGAACCAAAATTTTTAATTCACGAAGAATATGACAGAGCTTGATCATCGGCATGCCCATCAGCGTAGTCTGGTCTTGTCCGATCATTTCTTCAAACAAGCTGATACCCAGGCTTTCACATTTGAAACTGCCTGCACAATGTAACGGCTGTTCAATTTCGATATAGCGCTCGATTTCGGCCTGAGACAGTTTACGAAACTTGACTTTATAGTGTTCAACCAGACTTTGTTCAAAACCGGTCGATAGCTGCTGCACACTGAGCGCCGTACTGAAATATACAATCTTGTCCGAGTTGGCTTGTAGCTGGCGAATAGCTTTTTCAGTCGTTAATGGTTTACCGATAAAAATATCCGGTGCACCTTCACGCCATGCCACCTGATCTGAGCCGATCACAATCGCTTCTGGATTCTGTTCAGCAATATATCTGGCTTTTTCAAAAGCCAGTCGTTGTGCCAGATCATCTGCATGATTTTCCCCGCGAGGAGACTCATCAATATCCGGAACTACGGAAATATAATCAATATGCAAACGATCCATCAGCGCTTTACGGGTTTGACTGGATGATGCCAAGATAATCTGTACAGAATTCATTAGACAGCATATTCCTCAAGAATATTTAACGGTACGTAAGCAAGAACAGCTTTGTGACAGGCTTGCAGCTTGATCGGGGGTGCCTGACCGGCTTCATAGGCTTCTACCCAGCGCGTCACGCAGATACACCAGAAATCGCCAGGCTGCAGGCCGGGAAAGTCCAGTTCAGGTAAAGGTGTAATCAGATCATTACCGACTTTTTGGGAAAAATTCAGAAACTCTGAAGTCATTTGCGCACATACCGTATGTTGCCCCAGATCAGTGGTTGCAGTATGGCAAAAGCCATTGCGGAAATACCCGGTAATCGGATCGAAGCAACAGCTGGACAAAGGCTCACCTAACACGTTCAAACGGTTAAGATTTGGATCAGGATGTATCGACATAGGGACTGAATCTAAAAGAGGCTTTTTTCTATCATAACAAAACTTTGGCATTCATAATGATTTCTGCAAAAGATGCTAACCTTTTTCTGCATAATCATTTAAAATCGGCTGGTTTTAATATCTATAAAGTGAGCTCTACATGAACTTTCAGCGTATGACTGACCTCGATTTAGCAGGTAAACGTGTTCTGATCCGTGAAGATTTAAACGTTCCTGTTAAGAATGGTGTGATCACCAGCGATGCGCGTCTTCGTGCAGCATTGCCAACGATTAAAGCAGCACTAGAAAAAGGCGCTGCAGTAATGGTGTATTCTCATCTGGGTCGTCCGGTTGAAGGTGAGCCTAAGGCTGAACAGTCACTTGCTCCTGTAGCGGCTTACCTGACTGAAGCTTTGGGTCAGGAAGTGAAACTGTTCACTGACTATTTAGATGGCGTTGATGTTCAGCCAGGTCAGGTTGTTTTGCTTGAAAACTGTCGTTTTAATGTGGGTGAAAAGAAAAACAACCCTGAGCTTGCAGCAAAATATGCAGCACTTTGCGACGTATTTGTAATGGATGCCTTTGGTACAGCGCACCGTGCAGAGGCCTCAACTGAAGGCGTAGCGCGTTTAGCGAAAGTTGCAGCAGCAGGTCCTTTATTGGCAGCTGAACTGGATGCGCTTGGCCGTGCACTGAAAACTCCAGAAAAACCAATGGTGGCGATTGTTGCAGGTTCTAAAGTTTCAACCAAACTTGATGTTTTGACTTCACTGTCTGATATCTGTGATCAATTGATTGTGGGTGGTGGTATTGCCAATACATTCCTTGCTGCAGCGGGTTATAACGTAGGTAAATCATTGTGTGAAAAAGACCTGATCGATACAGCAAAAGCCATTGCTGCAAAAGTATCAGTTCCGCTTCCTACTGACGTTGTGGTTGCAGATGCCTCTGAAATCAACTTTGAAGATTTCTTGGGTTCATTGGCTGCAGCCAAAGCAACGGTGAAAAACGTTGCAGATGTTGCTGATAACGACATGATTCTAGACGTTGGCCCGGAAACTGCAAAAGCATTTGCAGAAATCCTGAAAACCTCTAAAACCATTCTTTGGAATGGCCCGGTCGGCGTATTTGAAGTAGATCAATTCGGTGAAGGTACTAAAACTTTATCTTTAGCAATTGCTGAATCGGAAGGTTTCTCGATCGCGGGTGGTGGTGACACTCTGGCTGCGATTGACAAGTATGAAGTGGCTGACAAGATTGGCTATATCTCGACGGGTGGTGGTGCATTCCTTGAGTTTGTTGAAGGTAAAACACTTCCTGCAGTTGCAGTGCTATTAGAACGTGCTTAAGTGTAGGTTCTGATTTAAAAAGCTGGCATGATGCCAGCTTTTTTTTATTTTTATAGACCAGAGATTCTGAATCCGTTCATCATTTGGTCATTAAAATGCAATAAACCTGTCATATGATGCAGACCATGAGTCAACAAAACGAGATCTCCTGATGAAACAGCAACTCACTTTAGCTGCATTACTGGCAGCATCTTTGGCCTTAACCGCATGTGCGAAACAGGAAAGTGCCCCAGAATCTGAAGTAGAAGGTTCAGCACCTGTTGCTGCAGAAACCGTAAGCCCAGAACAACAGGCAGCAATTAATGCCATTGATAAGCCGGTTCTGGATGAAAAAAATATGGATGTCCCGCCTGAAATTGCCAATGCGTCGGCAGATGCAGCTACACCAGATGAGTCTGGAGCCGCAGCTTCTGAGCCTGTTACACACTAAGTGAGAGTACGCAAGTGAAAATCCCTGCAAAAGCAGGGATTTTTTATAAAATATTGTATTTTTTGGCTGTATTGAAATAGTTGAACATGTAGAATATGGCCCATTACCTGGGAGGATATTATGGCTCTTATTTCGATGCGCCAGCTCTTGGATCACGCCGGCGAACATGCATACGGCGTACCAGCGTTTAACGTAAACAACTTAGAACAAATGCGTGCAATCATGCTCGCAGCAGATGCAACCAATTCACCTGTAATCGTACAGGCGTCTGCGGGTGCACGTAAATATGCAGGTGCTCCGTTCTTGCGTCACCTGATTTTGGCTGCAATTGAAGAATGGCCACATATTCCAGTGGTAATGCATCAGGATCACGGTACGAGCCCTGACATTTGTCAGCGTTCTATCCAGTTGGGCTTTACTTCGGTCATGATGGACGGCTCACTGGGTGAAGACGGTAAAACACCAACTTCATACGAATACAACGTTGATGTGACTCGCCGTACTGTCCAAATGGCACATGCATGTGGCGTTTCAGTAGAAGGTGAAATCGGCTGTCTGGGTAGCCTGGAAACAGGAATGGCAGGCGAAGAAGATGGCGTAGGCGCTGAAGGCGTACTTGACCATTCTCAGCTTCTGACTTCTGTTGAAGAAGCGCGTCAATTCGTTGCAGATACCAATGTTGATGCATTAGCAATTGCAGTCGGTACTTCTCATGGTGCCTACAAGTTTACTCGTCCACCTACAGGCGATATTCTTGCGATTGACCGCATCAAAGAAATTCATGCAGCTCTGCCAAATACTCATCTTGTTATGCACGGTTCAAGCTCTGTGCCACAAGAATGGCTAGCAGTGATTAACCAGTATGGCGGTGACATCAAAGAAACGTATGGTGTACCTGTTGAGCAACTGGTTGAAGCGATCAAGCACGGTGTGCGTAAAATTAATATCGACACTGACTTGCGTTTGGCGTCTACAGGTGCAATGCGCCGTATGATGGCTGAAAAACCAAGCGAATTCGATCCACGTAAATTCTTCAGTGCAACTGTAGATGCAATGAAGCAAATCTGTATTGATCGTTACGAAGCTTTTGGTACTGCAGGTAATGCAGACAAGATTCGCCCGATTTCTCTAGAGAAAATGGTTGAGCGTTATAAATAATTCCTGATGAATGATTTATAAGAAGGGCCCACAGCAAATGTGGGCTTTTTTATGCATAAATAAAGATGAAAAAATAAGAGCAGCGTATGGAACTGATTTTTATTGCAGCATTATGTAGTGTTGTAGTCTCAATATTATTAAAAGTCGCCAGGAACAAGGGCTTGAGCCCGATTCACATGATTAGCTGGAATTATGCCTCAGCTAGTCTCTTATGTTTTGTCTGGTTCAAGCCTGATATTCAGCATATTTCAATGACCCAGACACCGTGGTTACTCATTTTAGCCTTGGGTATTTTGCTTCCAAGCGTGTTCCTGTTTCTGGCTCAGGCCTTACAGACAGCGGGAATTTTAAAAACAGAAATTGCCCAGCGTCTCTCGGTGGTTTTATCTCTGGCGGCAGCCTATTTTATTTTTCAGGAACAGTTCAACCAGCTAAAAATACTGGGTATTGCCTTGGGGATCAGTGCAGTACTGTGCATTCTGCTTTCACATCGCCAAAGTAGCGGGCAGGGCAGTCAGGGAATGTTATATCTGGGTTTGGTCTGGATGGGTTATGCACTGATTGATGTATTGTTGAAATATACGACCAGCTTGGGTTTGCAATTTGCCGTAGCGCTTAATCTGATGTTTGTATGCGCCATGATTCTATCGATGCTGTATCTACTACTCAAATATCATCATCTGGGGTCCGGCAAGGACATCGGCTTAGGCCTGCTACTGGGCGTACTGAACTTCGCCAACATCGCCTTTTATGTCAAGGCACATATGCTGCTTAAAGATACACCGGCAATCGTGTTTGCCGGCATGAATATTCTGGTAGTCATTTTTGGTGTAATTGCAGGGTTGCTGATCTTTAAGGAGCGCCTCAAACCTGCAAGCACGATAGGATTAATCCTAGGTGTGATCAGTGTGATTTGCCTAGCTTATGCAATGTCTGTCTAACATAGGAAGAGGCAAATTCAAGCGGATAACGCAGCAGGTCTTGTTTTTCTGCCCGTCCCAGCAGCAAGCCGGCCTGTTTACAGTCGGGACAATGCGGATAACGATACTGGGAATGCGCATAATGGTGTAAATAGATTTTATCGCAATGTTTGCATTCGAATTTTAAGGAGCGGGAAGCTATAACAGACATGGATACCTCTAATTGTTATTCTAGTTAGATATTTGGAGAATAAAGCAAAAAATAGGCCCGAATTGATATGCAAAGGGGCACTTGGCCCCTTTTATAACATAATTTAATTACAGTTTGGTGAAAATATCTTCGGCAGGTAGGCGTGATTTAGGTAGCTTGGCATTGAAGTCATTTTCACTGCGATAGCCTAAAGTCAACAATACGGAAGGGATCAAACCCTGTTCTGCAAGTTGTAGTTCTTCACTGATAATCTCTTCATCAAAACCGCCAATCGGTGTGGCATCGATACCTTCAATTCCGGCAGCCAGAAGCAACTGGCCTAGTGCAATAAAGGTCTGGTTTTCCGCCCAGCGCTGAATATCTCCTTTTTCATTACGATAGTAATGTATATAGCCTGCGCGTGTATTTTTCTGGCCTTCCTTGGCAGATTCATCTTTAAAACGGCCGCTAAGATCATCACGGTTTAATAAGTTGTCTAAATGTTGCTCATTAATATCTGCTTTGGTGCAGAATAAAATGGTATGTGAAGAATCCAGAACTTTGGGTGCATTGTAGGCATAAGTGCCGACCAAGGCTTTTGCAATGCGCTTTTTGGCAGCATCATGATCCGCAATAAAAAAATGCCACGGCTGAATATTGATCGAAGAGGGGGTAAGACGCAAAATTTCTAACAGGCGATCAAACTGGGCTGGGGGGATTTTTTTGCTAGGATCATAGGCTTTAGTGGTGTAGCGATTTTGCGCGATCTTGAGTAAATCCATCAATGGACTCCAATCTTTTCAAATAAGCAGCGGGTAGGGATTTTAACTATATACACTTTCCTATTCCCCAGATTATTACAATAAAACAGCATCTAGCAAAGCCAATTCTAAAATGATCTTGAACTGTGTGTCAGCCAAACTTAGAGCTAAATCAGATTAAAAACTATTTTTTGTCTATTGGCACTTTTAAGCAAGAAGCGTTTAATAAGAGGCATCGGCAGCAACATGCAAATAGGTTAGCGGATGCAAGTGACCAATTATTTTAAACACAAACTTAAAACCCAGCAGCAAATCGGCTTATGGATTGGACTGGCCGATGCCTATGGTACCGAGATTGCAGCCAATGCAGGCTACGACTGGTTGTTGATTGATGGTGAGCATGCACCCAGTGATCTGAGAACGACCTTGTCACAACTGCAAAGTATTGCTGCTTATCCCTCGCAAGCCGTAGTACGGCCGCCCATTGGCAGCGTACAACTGATTAAGCAGCTCCTTGATATCGGAGCACAAACGCTGTTGATTCCGATGGTGGAAACTGTGGAACAGGCCGAGCTTATGGTAAAGGCAGTTCGTTATCCGCCTGAAGGGATTCGTGGTGTAGGCGCTGCGCTGGCACGTGCTACCCGCTGGAACAGTATTCC
The DNA here is from genome assembly GCF_001647535.1 of Acinetobacter sp. SFA. Lineage (NCBI taxonomy): Bacteria > Pseudomonadati > Pseudomonadota > Gammaproteobacteria > Moraxellales > Moraxellaceae > Acinetobacter > Acinetobacter sp. SFA. The sequence continues at coordinate 174,486 of NZ_LSZI01000012.1, forward strand.
GGATTATTATCAAAGGGCTCATGAGGAAATCTGTCTATTAATTCAGATTGAATCAGTGACAGGGCTGGAAAATCTGGATGCTATTCTTCAGCTTGACGGGATTGATGGGGTATTTATTGGTGCGGTAGACTTGTCTGCGACCATGGGCTATCAAGGTGATCCAAATCATCCTGAAGTGCAAAAAGCAGTAGTAGATGCCATTCAACGTATTCGTGCTGCCGGCAAGGCCGCAGGGATTTTGTCGACCCAGCATGAAGTGACTCAGAAATATCTCGAGCTTGGTACTGAGTTTGTCGCTGTGGGCGTGGATACCAGCGTTTTGATGAATTCTTTACGTGATCTGCTAGGAAAATATAGAAAGGATATCAATGTAATTCACCTGACTGGCGGCTATTAATCAATAAGAACTTCTGAATGAATAGCTTACTTAGGTTTTGATTTATTTTTAATCAAAAACTGTCTAAGAAAGCTATTCATTCAAATATAAGAAAATCCTAATGAATCTTCAGGGAGCGGAACAGTTTTTACAAGAACAGCAAAGCATTTGAGAGAATAAGTGCCAGCAAAGACATCAATAAGTACAGAAAGCGTGTTTCATAATTCATATCTTTTTTCGCAGTTTTAAATAGTGTTGTTTTTATTGTGAATTATCAAAAAACAGCAGAATGGAACTTTCTATTCTTAGTGCTAAGCTGACTGTCGATGATATTTATTATGAACTATTTAAGATCGGGTTATGTCTAACTCATAAAATAAGATTTACAAAATAAGGGTTTAAAGCATAATTCAAATCGTTATTTGTAATGACAATGTATGTTTGCTTTCCTAAGAAATAAAGGGTATAGTGGCAAAACTTCGAGCGAGTATAGTTCTCGCTTTTATTATTTTAGCTGATTGTGATTCACTTTTGGTTCAAGCATTTAAGCTTGAATAACATCTAGTAACTACAGAATTATTATACAAATTTGGTTTTATTAATCTCTTTGTACTGTCACAAAAAGCTCATATTATGAGTAAATATTTTGAATATATTAAATGAATGGCATGTCGCCACTGCCGTAAATGGTGGTGAAATTAACGTTAAATTAGTTCCTTTAAAGCGTAAACAGAGCACTCTGGATGGTTTTATCTGGGTAGAAGTTGGAAAAATGATCCAGCTGCAAACTGGTGAGGAAATCCTTTTTAATCTTGATGGTAAAAGCTTTTATACCGGTGTGAACCAGCTTTATCGTTTGTGTTAAGCTAATCTATATCTTAAAAAAAGTGGCTGATTAATATCGCCACTTTTTTAGTTTCAGCATATCAAAATTTTGGTCTGGCTTGATTTCCAGAATTTCAGCATATTCCTGTTTCCAGTCACCCAGTACAATGCGCTTTTTATTAGCTGCTTGATGAATGGCAGCCCGATGTGTATGACCGTGAATCAGCACATCAGCTTGTTTGAAGGCAGTTTCTACGGCAGATGCATTCACATCCATCACGGCATAGCTTTTTAATTGCTGCGCTTCATGGCTTTTTTTACGAAAGCCACTGGCCAGTCTGGCACGAAAGCTGAGCGGCATTTTGCGTAATACGCCTAAAACCCAAGGATGACGAATTATTTTTCTAAACCGTTGATAGGACACATCGTCGGTACACAGAGCATCGCCATGTTCAATGCGATATCGGGTCGAGCCAATATTAAAATGGGCAATCTCTGGCAAAAGTTGTCCAGAAAATTGATCCAAAAAATCCTGACCTAAGGCAAAGTCCCGATTACCTACCAGAAAATAAACCTGATTGCCTGCTTGAGTAAACTGTTTTAATGCAATGACAATCTCGTCCAGCCATGGAGAGGTATAGTCATCGCCAATCCAAGCATTGAACCAGTCACCCAGAATATACAGGTGGGTGTTTCGATCTTGATATTCAGTTAATAAATCTAAAAACCCCCGAACAAGTCGAGGGTGATCAGGTGACAAATGTAAATCTGAGATAAACAGATAGGTCACGAATCTTTTCCTTCTTTAATTTAACCCCTCCTGATCTCCCTTTGAAAAAGGGAGGAAAACCTTATTTTGATAAAAGGTGATTCCCTCCTTTATTAAAGGACTTGCGTAGCAGTGCTACTCAGGGAGGATTTAAACTTATTCAGAAATGATTTTTGCAGATTCGATCACGACATTTTCTAGAGGAACGTCAGCGTGATAGCCACGGTTACCAGTACGCACGTTTTTGATTTCATTTACAACATCCATACCTTCAACAACTTTACCAAATACGGCATAGCCCCAACCTTGAGCAGTTTTGCCAGTGTGGTTCAGGAATGAGTTGTTTTTCACGTTAATGAAGAACTGGGCAGAAGCAGAGTGCGGAGCCTGAGTACGCGCCATTGCAATCGTACCTTCGTCATTGGTCAAGCCATTGTCTGCTTCGTTTTCGATTGCATCACGTGTTGCTTTTTCCTTGAAGTTTTCATCCATGCCGCCACCCTGGATCATGAAACCATCAATAACACGGTGGAAAATTACGCCGTCATAAAAACCGTCACGTACGTATTCTAAAAAGTTAGCTACGGTTTTAGGTGCTTTTTCAGTATTGAGTTCTAGAACAATACGACCTTTATTGGTGTTTAATTCGACTTGAGGAAAACTCATTGTGTAATCTCCTGATCATGGACAAGTGCCATGGTTTTTTCTGAATGAGTGAAGCATAAGCAAACTGCGTTCGACAAGGCAAGTAAAAACATTATTTTCTTTGTTAAAAGCATAAAAATAATACCTTATTTATACGTTGATTTATCAAGGCATTTCAAATACTGACAGACATGGCGTAATATTTCTGACAAGCATGGATTAAAACATTTTCTAATCTTTTAACGCCTGGATAGTTTGGTTATAGACAGGTTGCCGTATTTTCACTTTTTAAAATGAGTGAATTGAAATCAAATACCCGAGTTAGCGGTTGAGAGATTAATCACCTATAGTTAAACTAAGGAACTTTGTTAATGAATATACGTACAAATTGTACGATTAAATATTTGTTAATCCCTTTTTAACTTTAGAAGTGAATGATTGATCATGAAGCCAAATGATGTTGTGACATCTCTGCCCGAGAACCCGACCCAAAATAACAGTGCAGTCGATTCAGTGCAGCAGCAAGAGCAACAACCAGGCTTGGATTTTGTACGTCAGGTCATTACCGATGATTTAGCTGCTGGTCGCGTTCAACAGGTAGTGACGCGTTTTCCGCCTGAGCCGAATGGCTATTTACATATTGGCCATGTGAAAGCAATTTGCTTGAACTTCGGAATTGCTGAAGAATTTAAAGGTGTTTGTAACCTGCGTTTTGATGATACCAATCCGGATGCCGAAGAACAGGAATATGTTGATGGTATTGCCAATGACGTGAAATGGCTAGGCTTCCAGTGGGAAGGTGAGCCGCGTTATGCATCAAGCTATTTTGATCAACTTTATACCTGGGCAGTTCAGCTGATTGAGCAGGGTGATGCCTATGTTGATTTGCAAAGTCCAGAAGAGATCCGTTTAAACCGTGGTAACTTTGTTGAGCCGGGTAAAAACTCGCCACAACGTGATGCAACTGTTGCGGAAAACCTAGAACGTTTTGAAAAAATGCGTTGCGGTGAATACGCGGAAGGTCAGGCGGTTCTACGTGCCAAGATCGATATGACGTCACCAAACGTACATATGCGTGATCCGATTCTGTATCGTATTTTGCATTCTGAACATCATCAGACTGGCGATAAATGGAAAATTTATCCAATGTATGACTATGCGCATCCATTATCTGATGCGATTGAAGGCGTTACGCATTCACTGTGCACCTTGGAATTCCAAGATCATCGTCCGTTCTATGATTGGGTGATAGCAAAAGTTAAATCACCGTCAGTGCCACGTCAGTACGAATCTAGCCGTTTGAACGTGGATTACACCATCACCTCAAAGCGTAAACTGCGTAAACTGGTTGAAGGTGGCTTTGTTCAGGGTTGGGATGACCCACGTATGCCAACTGTAGTCGGTATGCGTCGTCGTGGTTTCACCCCTGAAGGTCTGCGTGATTTCTGTCAGCGCGTCGGTGTATCGAAGGTTGATGGCAGTATCGTCGATGTAGCCATGCTGGAATACTGTATTCGCCAGTCTCTGGAAAATACCGCCGCGCGTGGTATGGCCGTGTTAAATCCACTCAAAGTGACTTTAACCAATTTGCCAGCTGACATGGACCTGACCCATTCACGTCATCCGAATGTCGATATGGGTGAGCGTGTTATTCCACTGACGACCGAGCTGTTTATTGACCGTAAAGACTTTGAAGAAGAGCCACCAAAAGGCTTTAAACGTCTGATTCCAGGCGGTGAAGTCCGTTTACGTCATGCCTATGTCATCAAATGCGATGAAGTCATTAAAGATGAAAATGGTGAAGTGGTTGAGCTGAAATGTTCGATTGATCCTGAAACTTTAGGTAAAAATCCTGAAGGTCGTAAGGTGAAAGGCGTGATTCACTGGGTATCTGCGACTAAGGGTATTCCTGCCGAAGTGCGTATTTACGATCGTCTGTTTACGGAGTCTGATCCTGAAGTGGGCGATGACTTTCTGGAAAACCTCAACCCTGAATCATTGAAGGTGGTTCAAGCCGTGATTGAGCCTGCTTTGTCGCAAGCTCAGCCGGAAGATCGTTTCCAGTTTGAGCGTGAAGGCTATTTTGTGGCGGATCAATATGATCATTCCAGCGAAAAACCGGTATTTAACCGTATCCTTGATCTTAAGGACAGCTTTAAACCGGGCAAATAAGCTGGTTTAAGTCAAAATGTAAAAAGCCCAACTCTGGTTGGGCTTTTTTAATACAGCAGGGAACATTCCATGATTGTGCGTGATAAGAATAATAGTTTAGGTTTACTGTTTGCCTGGCAGGGAACGATTCTGCCCAAGGTGCTGCCCGCATTGGTTTTGGTGGTCTTTATTTCTGCCTTGCTGGTGTATTTGAGTCAGGCGCATTTCGTCAGCCTTCCTGCTGTCCCGGCAATTGGCTTTACGATTTTTGGTGTCATTCTCTCGATTTTTTTAAGTTTTAGAAATACGGCCTGCTATGATCGATGGTGGGAAGGACGCAAGCTTTGGGGTGCGCTGATTGCAACCACGCGTCATTTATGCCGTGACAGCCACGTTCTGGACGATCAAACCCGTGAAATCTTATTGTACCGCATGATGCTGTTTACCCATCTATTACGGGACCGATTGAGACAGCAAATGTCCAGCATTCAGGCTTATCAGGCCACTGCCAGCTTTGAACCCGAATCATTCGAGCAATTGCCCATGCAAATCAATCCCTCACAATGGGTGCTGGAGCAGATGCAAAAACAGCTGGTACAACAGTATCAGCAGGGCAAGATCAGCGATATTATTTATAACAACCTGAATCAGCATACTGTGGCCTTGGGAGATATTCAGGCCGGTTGTGACCGGATTTTGTCAACCCCATTGCCATTTTCTTATTCGGTGTTGTTGCATCGTGCGGTTTATTCTTTTTGCTTTATCTTGCCTTTCAGTTTGCAGGCGAATTTAGGCCTGTGGACGCCGATTCTGGTCGGATTGATTGCTTATATGCTGCTCGGGCTGGATGAGCTCAGTGCGGAGCTGGAAGAACCCTTTGGCTTGCAGGACAACGATCTGCCGCTAGATTCAATTGTACGACTGGTAGAGCGGGAAACCCTAAGCTCTTTAGGTAAAGCACTACCTGAGGCGATTCAAGCCAAAAAAGGCTATTTAACCTGATTTGCTATCTATATCTTCAAAATGTAAACACGGCTTCAACCTTTCCTGCTCATTATTTATCGGTAGACTAGGTGTTGAATTAACGATGTTTAAAATTAGTCAGGTCTGACACCTTGGTTTTAGCCTGATCTTGCAATTCACGATATTGTTGCAAACGCTGCTTGGCTTTATCTCTGAGTTTCTTCTTGATGTACAGTGCCAATGCGAAACTGGTGGTGGTCAGGGTCAGGAACATGCTGTTCATAAAACTCATCATTGAGCTGATATAGCCAATCGTAGTCAGGCGATTCATCATGTAAATTACTTGCGGACTACTTTCCACGCCGGTAATGGCCCAAGTGCACAAATGCTCGCAATTATTAATAATCAGATGATAGTTATTTTCATGCATTCTGGAACGCATGCGACGTACCACTTTACGACCTTTATATTTTGCCGAATCATAATGCTGTATGTGAATTGGTTTACCCTGACTGAAATTTTCAATCGAGGTGATTTCAATAGGGCGTTTTTTGAATAAATGCGCAAAACCGGAATAATGAATGACACGACCACGTCCGGCATAAATCCCGTGATGGGTATAGCCGAAATGTTTGACCATAAGATGTGCCCCTATGGGAAACCGTTTAGTCCGCTGCATATCAGAATTAAGCCATTTAAAAGCATTGTCGTTTAATAGGAAGTGTACTGTGTTTTACAAAATTAATCGATGTCTTGTCTGCATTTCAGAATAAAATTGGAGACTTGATCATCATTTTTTAAATAATTCAAAGAAGCTAGAATCGAAGAAATATAGAGGTGATAAAAAGATCTAAATAGCCTAAGAAAATCAGCTCTTGCTCTAAAATCAAAACCTGGAATCGAAGGTATCATGCAGAATTTCTCTGCCTAATGACAGAGACTCTCAAGTCATTTTTAGCCTTATAACCTGAGTAAAGGAAGAGGGGATTAAATTATACAATCCCACTTCTCCAAATAAAAAAAGCACCTGATGAAACAGGTGCTTTTTTTACGGCTGTAACGTTGGCCGATTATTGCAATGGCAAGTGCTGAAGTTCATTCAGCTCTTTGCGGCTATAGCCTCGAGATACGAGAACCTTTTTAATTCCGATGATGATTTCTTCATCAGTGGCTTTAGAAAGTGCTTCAAGAAGCTGTTCATTTGTCTTGCAAGAGCAATCATTTTCAACACAAGCGATTTGATTCTTGTGTTCATTGTGTTGTTCATTAGAAAACAACTTTTGCCAAAAACTCATAGAGCCTTCATACAACAACCTAACATAGAGTGAAATATAGCCAATTAAATAAATAAAGCAATAGGACCTATGTGATAAAAGCAGCAGTCAGACTTGAAAATTTCCGATTGAAGCCAATATTTCTAACGATATTTCTTGCTGTACAAGTCAATATTTATTATTAAGTTTATGATTGTTAATACAAAAAATGGAGCTTCAAAAAGCTCCATTATTGTAACAATATAATAAATTGAAACAAATTCTTTATACTTTTTCCAGTAAAACACCTGTCTCTACATGGTGAGTATAAGGAAACTGGTCGAACATGGCGAATTTGCTGATTTTGTGGGTGTGAGACAATTGTTTCAGATTGTCATATAAAGTATCTGGATTACATGAAATGTAAATAATACGCTGGAAACGTTGTAACAACTTCAGTGTTTCAGTATCAATCCCAGCACGCGGTGGATCGACAAATACCGTATCAAAATCATAAGTCGAAATATCGATTTGTGCTTCCTGCAAGCGGCGGAAAACACGTTCGCCATTATAAGCTTGAGTGAATTCTTCGGCAGACAGACGCGCAACCTGAATATTTTCAATCTGGTTCTGCTCAATATTCCACTCAGCTGCATAAACTGAAGATTTGGCTAATTCAGTGGCCAATACACGGCGGAACTTGGTTGAAAGCGGCAGAGTGAAGTTGCCATTACCACAGTAGAGTTCCAGCAAATCTTTATCTGATTGTTCCGCTGCATCACATGCCCATTCCAGCATTTTTTGACAAACTTGTGCATTGGGCTGGGTGAAGCTGCTTTCGATCTGCTTATATTTATAGCGACGATCAAAAACAGACAGTTCTTCCACCACATATTCATCAGTCAGGACAAATTTCTGGCCACGGCTGCGACCAATCAGTTTGATGTTGAGTTTTTCCGCCAGCGCTTTTGCTGCAGGTTCCCAGCTTTCATCCAGTTTACGGTGATAAATTAGGGATACCAGAACCTGACCACTTAAAGTCGCCAGAAAATGTACTTCAAACAGGCGATGACCCAGATTGGCATCTGCCTTGAATGCTGCCAGTAGTTGCGGCATCAAGTCATTAATACTGCGGTCTGCAATTGGAAACTCATCAATCCGAATCACTTTTTTATTGTTGTTCTCGTCACGTTCAAACATGGCATAAAACAGATCATCTTCGGTATGCCAGATCCGGAATTCAGCACGCATGCGGAAATATTTTTCAGGAGACTGGAATACTTCTAAAGCAGGTGGTTGATATTCGGCAAACTGAGCGCTGATGCGTTCAATTTTGGCTTCAAGTTGTTGCTGATAAGATGAGGTCATATGCAGTAAGAAATCGCAAATATTTTAAAGCGCAAATGGTAGCAAAAAATTGCCGATCTGCCTAAGCCTATTCTGGTAGAACGGCTTTAAAAACTGCATAAAAAAGACCAAACACTCTGAGGAGAAAAATTTGGTCATAAAGAGGAAATATTTGAACTAAAAATGCGGGATTTATTCGACTTATTTAGAGATTACCCATGGTCATTAAACTGGCATTGCCGCCTGCCGCCGCCGTATTGATGCTGATGGCGCGTTCAATCACCAATCGTTCGACCGGAATATCGTAGTTTCCCGAACTCAAATGAGTAACACTAATAATTGGACCTTTTCGGGCTGCAATGCGTTTCTGCAAATCAATCAGTTCAGCAGTGTCACCATGATGCAGGACGGCACCAAATGCACCTATTTCAATATTCCGGATCACTTTAAACTGCTTGCTGACCGCGGCCGGCATCGTTGGTAAATATTTCAGCATAAAAGTATTGTCCGCCAGTACCGCAGGACGACTGCCAACCGATAAAATCGCCAGAATTTGCTGAATCTGATCCTGCTCGGTATGTGCTAAGGATAAAACGCTTTCTCGTGGCAAGATGATGTACTGATTATCCTCACCAGTTGGGCCTTGCAGGCTAAAGCTTTGACCAGTCGCAATTTGCATAGGCGCTTTTAAAGATAAAGTTGGGAAAGTTTTAGCTAACCAAGCTTTAAACTCCTGAACAAGGTGATTTTCAACAAGGGCTGGCTCCGCTTGAACTGCATAAGGCTGAGCCAGTTTTTTCTCGGATACGTGATGCATTAAACGGTAGATATACAACGGGCCACCCGCTTTCGGGCCGGTGCCGGACAAGCCTTCACCACCAAATGGCTGGACACCCACGACAGCACCAACGATATTGCGGTTGATATACAGGTTGCCGACTTCTGCTCGCGCAATCACGGTTTGCATGGTTTCATCAATGCGCGTGTGCAAACCCATGGTCAGGCCATAGCCCTTACTGTTGATCTGATCTAATAACTGTTCCAGTTCGCCATATTTATAGCTGATCAGATGCAGTACCGGACCAAATACTTCACGTTCCAGATCATCCAGATTTGGCAGTTCAATCAGGGTTGGTGCAATGAATGTTCCTGGAGTTAATTCAGTCTGGTCTTGATTAAACATCAACTGATAAACTTTATGGCCTTTGCTGCGCATCTGCTCAATATGCTGTTGGATATTTTGTTGGGCTTCTGCATCAATCACCGGACCAATATCGGTTTTAAGCAAGACCGGATTGCCAACGCGCAACTGTTGCATCGCACCTTTGAGCATGTTGCGCACAGCCTCCAGATTATCTTCTTGCACACAGAGGACACGCAGGGCAGAACAGCGTTGACCGGCACTGTCATAGGCAGAGCTCACAACATCCAGCACCACCTGTTCGGTCAGGGCGGATGAATCCACAATCATGGCATTCTGACCACCGGTTTCAGCAATCAGGGTGACGCTTTCTCCAAACTGGTTTAGCCGTTCTGCAACGGTTTTTTGTAGAATTTGGGCGACCTCGGTGGAACCGGTAAACATGATGCCCTGAATACGCGAATCTGCAGTGAGCTGTGCACCAATGGTTTCACCGCGCCCAGGTAGCAGCTGTAATACATCCTGCGGAATCCCTGCTTCCCATAAAATCTGTACGGCTTGTGCTGCAATGAGCGGTGTTTGTTCAGCCGGTTTGGCAATCACGGTATTACCTGCTACCAGTGCCGCTGAAATCTGGCCGGTAAAAATTGCCAACGGGAAATTCCATGGACTGATACACAGCACGGTGCCTAAAGGCTGGATCTGTACATTGTCACTGAGATCCAAAACTTGAGCTGCATAATAACGCATGAAATCTACCGCTTCACGCACTTCGGCAATGGCATTGGCATAGGTTTTACCTGCTTCGCGAGAAAGAAGAACCATGAGCGGAAGCAAACGCTGTTCCATCAGTTCTGCTGCTCTATTCAGGCAGGCAGCACGCTCATTTTTTGACAGATTGGCCCAGAAACTTTGTGCATTAACTGCTTGGGTGAGCGCAATTTCGGCCTGTTCAGAAGTTGCTTCATAGACCGTGCCGACCACATCCTGATGTTGTGCCGGATTGATTACGGGGACTGCTTGGGTCGTATCCACGCTGTTAAATGCTGTTCCCATAGCCGCTGCCTGAAATTGCGTATTTGCCAGATTGACTGCGACGTCATTTAAAACACGGAGTTCAGCATCATTGGCCAAATCCAGTCCTGAAGAGTTAATGCGTGCATCGGCATAAAGATCTTGCGTATACGGAATATGTGGATGCTTGGCTCCCAATACGTTTTCCTGTTTTGATGCCTTTAAAATCGTTTGCTGTGGATTTTCAATCAAATCTTCAATTTTCAAGGTCTTGTCGGCAATACGATTGACGAAGGACGTATTGGCACCATTTTCCAGTAAACGACGCACCAGATAAGCCAGCAAGGTTTCATGATTGCCGACTGGCGCATAGATCCGGCAGGGAACACCCAGTTTATTTTTCGATGTATCGCCCACGACATTTGCATAGAGCGGTTCGCCCATGCCATGCAAACATTGAAACTCATATTGGCCTGCATAATACTGCTCAGGTTGCGCCAGCTGATAAATCGTCGCTACCGTTTGTGCATTATGAGTGGCAAATTGCGGGTAAATATAATCCGGTTCAGCCAACAGCTTACGCGCACAGGTGATATAAGACAGATCGGTATGTACCTTGCGGGTAAATACCGGGTAATCCGACATTCCATCAATCTGGGCCTTTTTGATTTCGCTATCCCAATACGCGCCTTTGACCAGACGAATCATCAGGCGTTTCTGGCTGCGCTTCGCCAGATCAATGATGTAATCCACGACATAGAAGCAGCGTTTTTGATAGGCTTGAATCACAAAGCCAATGCCTTTCCAGTCCTGCAATTGCGGTTCAAAACACAGGCGTTCTAACAGTTCCAGCGAAATTTCAAGGCGATCGCTTTCTTCAGCATCGATATTTAAACCAATATTGTATTGCTTGGCCAGGACCGCGAGTTTCAGTACTTTTGCATAGAGTTTGTTATGTACACGATCCATTTGTGAGCGCTGATAACGTGGATGCAGCGCAGAGAGTTTGATAGAAATTCCAGGCCCGTCATAAACATCTTTATCCTGTGATGCTTGACCAATAGCATGGATGGCTTGCTGATAATCCTGATAATAACGTTCAGCATCCGGATCGGTCAGTGCTGCTTCACCCAGCATGTCATAGGAATAGCGAAAGCCTTTTTCTTCCAGCGGCTCCGCATTTTTTAATGCTTCATCAATGGTTTCACCCGTAACAAACTGCTCGCCCATCATGCGCATGGCAACATCGACGGCCTTACGAATAATTCCGCGGCCACTGCGTGCCAAAATACCAGTCAACAAGCTAGACAGGTTTTTTTGCTGTGGGGTTTCCATCAGCTTGCCGGTCAGCATCAATCCCCAGGCGGCCGCATTCACAAACATCAATTGGCTCTGGCCCAAATGTTCTTTCCAGTTACCTTGATTGATTTTGTCACGGATCAGCAAGTCACGTGTGGCTTTGTCCGGAATCCGCAGCAAGGCTTCTGCCAGACACATCAGGGCAATGCCTTCCTGAGAGGATAAAGAAAATTCCTGCAATAAACCCTGTACGATACCGGCTTTCCCAGTGGAACTTTTGCGCTCACGCAAGGAATGTGCGAGATCAAAGGCAAGTGCCTGAATCTTGTCACTTATCTCGGAAGAAATTTCACTATGGGCCAATAACTCTTCGACGCATTCAGTTTCAGCACGACGCCATGCCGTATTAATACGTTCTTCGTATTGGTTTTTATGTTTGAATTCAGCAATATAATTCGAGTGCTGGGCCGCATCTAAAATTGAATCTGGGCGGAGAGTGGTTGGCATAGTGACTTCCTGTACTGCGTCAATCAGTGCTTTGAGGTGAATGAGTTTTAATCTATAATCACAGAATATTTGACGAATATCTCACTATAGTTTTTGCTTCTTTTAGAGAATAATTCTAATGCCAAGTCCTTATCTGAACCTTGATCGTATAGATATTCGTATACTGGGTTTATTGCAATCCGATGCCAAGCTGTCCAATATCAAACTGGCTGAACTGGTCAATCTGTCACCTACGGCAGCCTTGGCACGTGTACAGAAGATGACCCGTGAAGGTTTTATTGTGGGCTATGAAGCGCGCCTCAATCCCATCATGTTGAATAATGGTTTTGTGGTCTTTGTTGAAATTTTACTGGATAAAACCACACCGAATGTTTTAGATGAATTTTCCCATGCTGTGCGGCAGATTCCTGAAATTATCGAATGTCATATGATCAGTGGCGGTTTTGATTTTGTGGTGAAAATCCGCTGTGCCAATATGGATGAATTCCGCAAAATCTCAGGTCAGATCTTGTGGCAATTGCCCGGCATTAAAGAAACGCGCAGTTATCCGGTGATGGAAGTGATTAAAGAAAGTCAAAGAATTCATCTGAAAATGCCGGGAAAAGCTAAATAATTAGCAGTAAATTAAAATCAAAAAGGGACTCGAAAGTCCCTTTAATTTATGCTGAAGACAATGTTTATTTTTTCATTTCCGCCATTTCTTTTTGATACTCGGCTTTAGCCATTTCAAAACGATGTACCACATCTTCGCTAGGTGCTTTATCCAGCAGGCTGACGATGATAATGCTGAGCGTGGCCAGAATAAAGCCCGGAATAATCTCATACAGACCGGTATCACCCATGTAATTTTTCCAGACAATTACAGTCACGGCACCAACCACCATACCCACAATTGCGCCGTTGAGGGTCATTCGTTTCCAGAACAGAGACAAGATAATCAGCGGGCCGAATGCAGCACCAAAGCCGGCCCAGGCATAAGCCACCAGACCCAAAACCTTACTGTTCGGTTTAATCGCCAATGAAATTGCAACCAACGCGATCACCAAGACCATGCCACGACCTACCCAGATCAGCTCTTTTTGTGAAGCATTTTTACGCAGGAAACTCTTGTATAAATCTTCGGTGAGGGTGGTTGAGCAGACCAGAAGCTGACAGCTTAAGGTACTCATAATTGCCGCCAAGATAGCAGCCAGAATGATTCCGGCAATCCAAGGATTAAACAGAATTTTGGTTAATTCCATAAATACCGTTTCAGGATTTTGATTCACCACCGAATTCAGTGCCGGATTGACCGTAAAATAGGCTATGCCGATATAACCGGCAGCCATTGCACCGCCTAGACATAGAATCATCCAGGTCATGCCAATGCGGCGTGCAGCAGGAATGATTTTGACTGAATCTGCTGCCATAAAACGCACCAGAATATGCGGCTGGCCAAAATAACCCAAACCCCAGGCCAGACTGGAAATAATCGCGACGGTGCTTAAACCTTCAAGCATGCTTGAAGCATGTGGGCGAGCCGATTCAAGGATGACACTCACTTGCTGGCTGTTGTCGCCCAAGGCCAAGAAGGTAATGATCGGAGTCAGCAATAAGGCAAAAATCATCAAACCGGCCTGGAATGTATCTGTCCAGCTGATTGCCAAAAAGCCGCCAATACAGACATAGAGAATGGTCGCCATCGCACCAATCATAAGTGCTGTGGTGTAATTCCAGCCAAAAAGACTTTCAAACAGACGTGCGCCTGCAACCATACCCGAGGCGCAATAAATTGCAAAGAACACCAGAATCACCAGAGCTGACAATACTCGTAAAATACGCTTGCGGTCGGAAAAACGGCTGGTGAAATAATCCGGTAAGGTCAGGGCATTGTTCTGGTATTCGGTATGTGCACGTAACCGGCCAGCGACCAGTAACCAGTTTAACCATGCGCCGATAATCAAACCGACGGCAATCCACGCTTCTGACAGGCCGGAGAGGTAAATGGCCCCCGGAAGACCCATCAATAGCCAGCCACTCATGTCCGATGCACCTGCAGAAAGTGCAGTGACTACGCTGCCCAGACTTCGCCCACCTAAAATATATTCATCAAAATTAGAGGTTGCACGGTAAGCATATAAACCGATTGCAATCATGGCGATAATATAAAACACGAAGGTAATCAGGGTGGGATTTAAATAAGTCATAGGCAGGGCATCCTGTAAATATGAAAATCATCGTCCAAGATGATTTTTTGTACGGAGATCGCAAGGCAGTGATTCAAGCATGGTTTAAAAATTACACTCTGTAACAATTGCACAGCTTTTATGTTTCCTTATTGTAAATTTACTTCAGATTCACTGAAATTGGACAATGAGGAGCTAAGGGGATACAAGGCGAAAAGACGGCGATTAAGAAAAAAGTGGCAATGCAAAATAAACAATTAACGTAGAGAGATTTTAGTCAGACAATTACATAAAATTACAGAATTAACAGCTCTATCGTATTGGTAATAAACAGTAGCAAATCTAGGGCAAAGTCTTCATATTAGACGTGGATTTGTTTGCTCATATTGAGATCACACCAAATACGGTGCATCGCCAAGAGTATTTTTCCGTGGACAATATGCTTCAAATCGAACCAACCCGCATAGAACGTGATTTGTTGGGTGAAAAACAGATTCCATTACATAGCTATTATGGGATTCATACCTTACGTGCTATCGAAAATTTTAAGATTTCCGGACTGGCCGTGGGACAACAAACACATTTTATTCGTGCCTTGGCCCAAGTAAAAAAAGCCTCGGCACAGGCTAATCTGCATTTTAAAAAATTGCCTGAGCAGACCAGTACTGCCATTCAGAAAGCTTGTGATGAATTGATTCAGCATCCGGAAGCGTGGCAATCGGCATTCCCACTCGATCCTTATCAGGGCGGTGCCGGAACATCCATCAATATGAATGCCAATGAGGTGATCGCCAATATTGCCCTTGAAATGTCGGGCCATCAGAAAGGTGATTATCACATTCTGCATCCGAATGATCACGTCAATACCTCGCAATCGACCAATGACGTTTATCCAACAGCCTTGCGTCTGGCAACCTATAGCAGTCTGGACGAATTATTGAATGTACTTAACGCATTAATAGAGTGTATAGGCCAGAAGGCGGCTGAATTTAAATATGTTATCAAGATGGGACGTACCCAGTTACAAGATGCAGTTCCGATGACTATGGAACAGGAATTCCGAGCATTTGCAACTTTATTAAAAGAAGATCTGAAAATGATTAGGCAGATGCGACAGTTATTGCTGGAAGTCAATTTAGGTGCTACTGCGATTGGGACCGGGGTTAATACACCACCGGGCTATGCCAAGCGGGTGGTAGAAACTTTGGTGCACCTGACTGGTCTGCCTTTAAAAGGAGCCGCAGATTATGTCGAGGCGACCAGTGATTGTGGCGTCTTTATTATTCTGTCGAGCAGTTTAAAACGTCTCGCGGTAAAACTGTCCAAAATCTGTAATGATCTGCGCCTGCTCAGTTCGGGACCGCGTACAGGTCTGGCTGAAATTCGGTTACCCGAATTACAGGCGGGTTCTTCGATCATGCCGGCAAAAATCAATCCGGTAATTCCAGAAGTTGTGAATCAGATTGCCTTCCGGGTGATTGGTAATGATTTAACCATTACTATGGCTGCGGAAGCCGGGCAGCTACAATTGAATGTCATGGAACCTGTGATTGCTGTGGCGATGAATGAATCAATTCAGTTATTGACCCAAGGCATGCAAACTCTGAATCAGAAATGTATTGCTGGTATTCAGGCCAATGAGCAGATCTGCTTAAGTTCAGTTATGCGCAGTGTCGGGATTGTGACCTTGCTTGAACCGATATTGGGACATGCCAAATGCGATGAAATCGGCAAACAATGTATGCGCGAAAATAAAACCGTGCCACAAGTGGTATTAGAGTTGGGTTTATTGAGTGAAGCGCAATTAGAAGAGATTTTTGCATTTGAAAATCTGGTGTCTGAAATCCCTTCAGCAGAGAATCAGTTCGAACAGGTTTCTTAACAGAGCCAGAGACCTTAAATCGTCTGTAACATCGAACAGCTGCTATTTTGATAATTTGCCTCAAGTTCAGGATGTGGATTTGAGGCATTTTCATCTAGACTATAAGCTGAACTATATTTGGCTGGGTAAATGGCGATGTTTGATAAAATTAGTGCATTATTTAAAAGTAATAAACCGACTGCTGCACAGCTATATTTAGAAGAGCAGAATATCCAGTATGTAGAAGGTACAGGTTATATCGTCGATGGTATTCAACTCAATCAGGAATTGGGTGCACGGTTGGAGTATTTGTCGAATCGCCGTTTAAAACAGTTTGATGATTTAAAAGCGTTATATGATACCGCAATGCTGATCAATGAAAAAATTGATCTGGAAATTGCCCATCAGCGTTTTAATGCGACTTTAGGCAATACCAAAGAAAACCTGCTGCAATTCAAAATGATCCTTAAGAAGTTAAATGATTATTATCGTAACTTTCTGCGTGATCAAAAATAAGCTGCAAAAGTGGCTTATTTTCGATGTGTATTGATGTCGCAAGACTGCATAAAAATAACAAAATATCCTGAGATCATCGTGCTAGTATAAGCCTCAGGTTATTTAGACTTTAAAGCTATATCCATGTTCCAGCAAGAAATTTCCCAACTCAATTTACCACAGCTCAAAGCAGGCGAGAAACGCTGGTTAGGTAATCTGCAAGGTTCCTCAACTGCATTATTGCTTAAAGAAATCGTGCAGCAGCAATCGCGTTTATTTATCGTGATTGCACGTAATAATCAGCATTTGGGTCAACTGGAAAGTGAACTGGAATTTTATGGGATTAAACCCACGATTTTTCCAGATTGGGAAATCTTGCCTTATGACCGTCTCTCCCCACATCAGGATATTGTCTCGGAACGTCTGGCAATCTTATCCAATATGCCCAAAACAGGTGTACTGTTGCTGTCCGCCTCAACTCTGGCACAACGTGTAGCGCCGACCTCATGGATTCTGGGTGAGCATTTTGATATTCATGTCGGTCAGAAATTTGATCTGGAACAACAAAAGAAAAAGCTGATTCAGGCGGGTTATCATTTGGTCGATACCGTTTATGATCCGGGTGAATTCGCAGTGCGCGGCAGTATCATGGATATCTACGCATCGGGACAGGAAGCACCAATTCGGATTGACCTGTTTGATGATGAAATTGAAAGCCTGAAATTTTTTGATTCTGAAACTCAGCGCACCACAGAAAGTTTGCAGCAGTTTACCGTATTGCCGGCACAGGAATTTCCGCTCAAGGAAGGTCGTGCCACTTTCCGTGACCGCTATGCCGAATTTTTCCCGACCGCGAATCCAAAGAAAAACCCGATCTATCAGGATGTGATGGATGGCATAGTCTCGCCGGGAATCGAGTTTTATTTGCCCTTGTTTTTCAGCGCGGAAGCCATGCAAGGCCAAAGTTCACTGATTTCGTACCTACCAAAGAATGGCATTGTCATTACAGATAGGGCTCTCGAAGAAAGTCTCAGCCAATTTTGGCAAGATGTTGTGCGCCGTTATGAAGACCGTCGCCACAATGTCGATCAGCCGATCTTGCCCCCAGAAAGCCTGTTTTTTCAGACCAATCAGGTGCTGGAGCAGCTGAATCTGTTTGCACGCATTATTGCCGCACAAACACCTTTTGATCAAAAAGCTGGAGTATTGAATCTTGATACCCAGTTGCCACCGCGTCTACCTGTAGACCCGAAACGTGAAAAACCGTTTCATGAAGTCAAAAAATATATTGATCAGGCCAATCATCCGGTACTGCTGGTGGCTGAGAGTGCGGGACGCCGTGAAAGTCTCAAAGACGCCTTAAGACCAAGTCTGGGTGATATTCCAACAGTTGAAAATTTTGATAGTTTTGTCCAGTCCCTGCATGCAATTGCCATTACCAATGCGCCTTTAGAGCGCGGTCTGGTATTGACTGATCGTGTTAGCGTAATTTCTGAAAATCAGCTGTATGAACATCGGGTGGTACAGCGCCGTCGCAAGCGTCAGCAGGAAGTTTCCGAAGAGTTTCTGATCCGAAGTCTAACTGAGTTGACCATGGGTGCGCCTGTGGTACATATCGATTATGGGGTCGGACGTTATGCTGGTCTGGTCACCTTAAGTATTGATGATCAGGATCATGAATTCCTGCAGCTGGATTATGCAGATGCCGCAAAAGTCTACGTGCCGGTGACCAATCTGCACTTGATCAGCCGGTATAGTGGCGGTGATCCGGATCTGGCACCTTTGCATAAACTGGGTACAGATGCGTGGAATAAAGCCAAACGTAAAGCGCTGGAACAGATTCACGATGTCGCGGCCGAATTGCTACATATTCAGGCACGGCGTTCTTCCAAGCCCGGGATCAGTTTTGAAATCGATCAAAGCCTGTATATGCAATTTGCCAGTGGCTTTGCTTATGAAGAAACACCGGATCAGGCCAATGCCATTGAAGCTACGCTGCAGGATATGCAGCAGGCCAAACCGATGGATCGACTGGTGTGTGGTGATGTCGGTTTCGGCAAGACAGAAGTCGCAATGCGTGCCGCATTTGTTGCAGTACAGAATAACCGGCAGGTGGCGATTCTGGTACCGACTACCTTGCTGGCACAACAGCATTATGATTCATTCAAAGATCGTTTTGCCGACTGGCCGGTCCGGATTGAAGTGCTGTCACGTTTCGGTTCTTCCAAATCACATACCAAGACCATTGACGACCTGATTGAAGGTAAAGTCGATATTGTGATTGGTACACATAAGATTTTGCAGGAAAATGTCCAGTTTAAGAATCTCGGTCTGATGATTGTCGATGAAGAGCATCGTTTCGGTGTGCGCGACAAGGAACGAATCAAGGCCATGCGTGCCGATGTTGATATGCTGACACTGACTGCGACCCCAATTCCACGTACGCTGAATATGGCCTTTAGTGGCATGCGTGATCTGTCGATTATCGCCACACCGCCGGCACGCCGTCTTGCGGTGAAAACTTTTGTGCAAGAACATACCGATGACACCATTAAAGAAGCGATTCTGCGTGAATTACTGCGCGGTGGTCAGGTTTATTTTTTGCATAATGAAGTTGATACGATTGATCGTGCCGCCGAGCATATCCGTAAATTGGTGCCGGAAGCGCGGGTGATTGTGGCCCACGGGCAGATGCGTGAACGTGAACTGGAGCAGGTGATGCAGCAGTTCTATCATAAGGAATATAATGTTCTGGTATGTTCGACCATTATTGAAACCGGGATTGATGTTCCGAATGCCAATACCATTCTGATTGAACGTGCTGACAAACTCGGATTGGCACAACTGCATCAGCTGCGCGGACGTGTAGGGCGCTCACATCATCAGGCTTATGCCTATTTAATGGTGCCGTCTTTAAAAGCCTTAAAAGGTGATGCGGAAAAACGTCTGGACGCCATTCAGCGTGCATCAACCTTGGGTGCCGGTTTTATGCTGGCAACTGAAGATCTGGAAATTCGCGGCGCAGGTGAATTGCTCGGTGAGCAGCAGAGTGGTTCGATGCAGGCGATTGGTTATAGCCTGTATATGGAAATGCTGGAAAAAGCCACCAAAGCCATTCAAAAAGGCAAAACGCCAAACTTCGATGCACCATTGTCTTTGACTGCCGAAATTACCCTGCATATGCCCGCACTGATTCCGGATGAATATCTTGGCGATGTCCATCAACGTCTGTTGTTTTATAAGCGTATCAGTAATACCGATACCCAGGAAAAACTGGACAATATCCGGATGGAATTGATCGACCGTTTTGGCATACCGCCACAACCTGTCAAACAGCTATTTACCGTCCATCAGATTCGACTGAAAGCCGAACAGCTTGGTATTACCAAAATTGATATCAGTAGCCAGGGCGGGCATATTGAATTTGCCCCGGATACCCCGGTTCAGGCGATGACCATCATCCAGATGATGCAGAAACATCCGACCTATTTCCGTATGGAGGGAGGACAGCGTCTGAAAGTGATGGTCATGCTGGAAGATTATCAAAAACGGATTCAGTTTATTCAGGATTTGCTGGATAGTCTGCTCAAAGAATTACACTGATTTTATTCGATTAAATCAGCCTGAAAATTCAGCTGGGATTACATTACAGGATGAAATTTGCAGGAACGACAGGCTTGATTTTTTTGATGAATTGTTTAGAGTGATTGTTGTGATCTGCTTTGCAACAAATCATGAGAATTTGTCTTTAAACACATTGCTTCCAATATTCAGCTTCAGTTGGATATGTTAGTATTAGCCATCATTCTAATTTTGCATCATTTATAAAGATATGTTTAGTTTGCATCCACAACTTGCTCAAGATACTTTTTTTGTAGGCGACTTTCCTTTGTCAACATGTCGTTTGATGAATGATATGCAATTTCCCTGGCTGATTCTGATTCCACGTGTGCCGGGTGTCTCTGAACTATATGAATTGAGCCAAGCTGACCAAGAGCAGTTTTTAAGAGAGTCAAGCTGGTTATCTAGCCAGCTGGCACGTGTTTTCCGTGCGGATAAGATGAACGTAGCAGCGCTAGGCAATATGGTGCCGCAATTGCATTTTCATCATGTGGTCCGTTACCAGAACGATGTTGCATGGCCAAAACCGGTTTGGGGCACACCTGCAGTTCCATATAGCAGTGAAGTACTTGCACACATGCGTCAAACCTTAATGCTGGCTTTACGTGGCCAGGGCGATATGCCATTTGACTGGCGCATGGACTGATCAGTCAAAGGCATTCAAAGAACCATGGACAGTTGCGGACTTCAGGGAGTGAGTGAGTGCAATTAGACGACTGGATTCAAAAAGAGCCTCATCAGTTCGAATATTTCCATCGCATGATGGGATATATCATGTTGTCTGTGGTTCTGGTCGTTTTTCATTACACTGAACCAGATACCCAGTATCAACTTTTTGTTCCCTTTTTTTTGTTTCTGGTTTTACTGATCATCCCCAAGCTATCTCGCTGGATGATTTATAAATATGATTATCATATCCGGCGCAATATTCTTTTTCTGATCGATGTGATTGTCATTTCGGTGGTTCTGGCGGCCGTGCATCTGGACCTGGTATTGTCTTTACTCGGTCTGGTGGCAGTCCTCTATACCGCAATTAGTAATAAAATCTCATTTATGATGGCTTCTCTAGCCAGCCTGATCGGGATTACGCTTTTCTATCTGGCCAATATTCTGGTCTTCGGGTTTAATAATTATTTTGAGTCGACCAGTAGTGAACTGACGGTTCTTGGTTTTATCTGCCTGATTACCTATTTTGGTGTTGGAAGTTTTTATCAAAGTGGTCGTGTGCAATACATGACCCAGAAGAAAGACCATTATTTCGAACAGATGAACCGTTATATGGAATTTGCCAATCAGTTGAGTCGCTATGCGCCTATGCAGTTGTGGCAATCGATCATGAAAGGTGAGTCTGAAGCTAAAATTGAGTATAAACGTAAAAAACTGACGATTTTTTTCTCAGATATTCAAGGTTTTACAGAGTTGTCTGAAACCCTGATTCCAGATGATCTGGCATTCCTGCTGAATGATTATCTTCGGCATATGACCGAAATCGCAAAAAACTATGAAGCGACTGTTGATAAGTTCATGGGTGATGCCATCCTGATTTTCTTTGGTGATCCGCATTCTGAAGGCGTGGAGCAGGATGCCAAAAACTGTATGGAGATGGCATTGGCAATGCGTCAGCAAATGAAGTTGCTGCGCGAACGCTGGATAAAAATGGGCTATCCGCCGCTCCATATCCGCATGGGAATTTCAACCGGCTATTGCCACGTAGGAAATTATGGGGCCACGCATCGTATGGCCTATACTATTGTAGGACGTGATGCCAATCTGGCAGCGCGTTTGCAAAGTGCCGCGGCAGTCGATGAAATCCTGATTTCAGAAGATACCCATAATCTGATCAAAGATGATTATCTTTGTGCACCGAAAAAGCCGATTTTCCTGAAAGGCATCAAAACGCCAGTGCGAACCTGGCAGGTGATGGAGAAATATGCATCTCAGAAAGTCGAATACCAGCGCTGGTTCGATTACGAATATAAGGGTTTTCATTTACTGCTTAATCTGGACGAAGTGCAAAACTTTGAATATCCTGAGTTAATTCATGTGCTGGAAAAAATGATTAAACGCATTGAAATTCAGCAGAAAATGACCAACTCGCAGGGTATTGTCAAACTGAAGCTTGAAGATGAAGTGATTGAACATATTTAGAGTTCATCTAAATTTACTTTAATTCTTTCTAGCAAAGAAAAAAACCACGCCTCAGCGTGGTTTTTTAATTGAGCGTACGGTGAAAAATCTTAATGATTTTCTG
The DNA here is from genome assembly GCF_001647535.1 of Acinetobacter sp. SFA. NCBI lineage: Bacteria > Pseudomonadati > Pseudomonadota > Gammaproteobacteria > Moraxellales > Moraxellaceae > Acinetobacter > Acinetobacter sp. SFA. Next base: position 197,169 of record NZ_LSZI01000012.1, read on the forward strand.
ACGCGTGATTAATTGTATATTTTGGAATTTCAATTTCCAGATCTTCACCGTCCAGCTTAACCTGACAAGAAAGACGTGAGTCTGGTTCTAGACCCCAGGCACGGTCGAGTAAGTCAGCTTCAACATCATCCATTTCTTCGAGGCTGTCAAAACCTTTGCGCACGACTACATGACAGGTCGTACACGCAGCTGACATATCACAAGCATGTTCAATTTTAATTCCATTTTTCAGCAGGCTTTCGCAAAGATTGGCATTTGGTTCGACTTCAAACTCAGCACCTTCGGGGCAAATCTGCGCATGTGGAAGAACTTTAATACGTGGCATAGTCGTTACCTTAAATTAGTTTGAGTTTGACCAGTCGTCGAGTTTAGTACCCTTGAGAGCAGCATCAATATGTTGATTCATACGTGCTGCTGCAAAAGCATCACTATGTATTTTAAGCTGTTCAACGGCAGATTCAATTGCTTTGATATCTGAACCCTGAAGTTCAGTTTCAAGTTGGGTTTGTGCGGTTTGCAGGGCTGCAAGCTGATCTTCCGTTAAAAGGGCAGCATCTACCTTGAGTGCCTGAATCAGTGCTTCCAGCTCACGCTGTGCTTCAACTTTGGTTTCATTCAAATGACGAAGATTTTTATCTTCTTCAGCGAACTTATAACCCTCTAGCAGTAGACGTTCAGTATCTTCACCCGATAAACCATAAGATGGCTTGATATCGATATGGGCATTCACACCAGAGGTGGTTTCTTTGGCAGATACAGTCAGCAAGCCATCTGCATCGACCTGGAACGTCACTTCAATACGTGCCTGACCAGCAGTCATTGGTGGAATGCCATGCAGCACAAATCGGCCCAAGCTGCGGCAGTGTTCAACCAGATCACGTTCACCTTGAACCACATGAATCAACATGGCAGTCTGGCCATCTTGATAAGTGGTAAATTCCTGACGACGAGCCACCGGAATTGCGGTGTTGCGCGAAATTAAACGTTCAACCAGTCCGCCCATGGTTTCAAGACCAAGAGACAATGGGGTCACGTCCAATAACAATGAACCATCGGTTGAATTGCCAATCAATTGGTTCGCAGTAATTGATGCGCCAATCGCCACCACTTCATCCGGATTAATAGTACATAGCGGTTCTTGGTTGAACACTTCACGCACAGCTTTTTGTACCGCATAAGAACGTGTTGAACCACCGACTAAAACGACATTCTGAATGTCATTCAGTTCAAGCTTGGCATCACGCATCACACGTTTGCAGACACTGATGGTTTTGTCTAAAGCAACTTTAATGATGTCTTCAAATGTCGGACGATCCAGTGTTAATACTTGATCAAGCAGCTGGAGTTGAACTGAATCTGCATCCGACAAAGCTTCTTTGGCTTTGCGCGCAGCGACAATGAAATGTGCATATTCAGTATCATTCAAAGTATCGATATTCAGCTGTTTTTTGGACCATTTCAGGATTAAGCGATCCAGGTCATCACCACCGAGCGCAGTGTGGCCACCTGTTGCCAGAACTTCAAATACACCTTGAGAAAAACGCAGAATGGAAACGTCAAAAGTACCGCCACCCAAGTCATAGATCACATAGTTGCGATCTGTACTTAAGTTGCTTTCTTGATCAAGACCATAGGCCACAGCTGCCGCAGTAGGTTCGTTCAATAAACGTAAAACATTCAAACCGGCAAGCTGGGCAGCATCACGGGTTGCCTGACGCTGCGCTTCATCGAAGTAAGCTGGAACAGTAATGACTGCATCATTGACCGGATTTTGCAGGCTTGCTTCAGCGCGGTCTTTTAACTGCTTTAAAATTTCTGCAGAAATTTCAACCGGAGTCTTACGTCCCTGTACAGTTTCAAAAGCCGGCATTTCATTCGCTTCACCGAACAATGTATAGGGATGCTGGAATTTAATATCGGCTTTTGAACGACCCATGAAGCGTTTCACAGAAACGATGGTATTTTTCGGGTCAGTAATAATGAAAGGCGCTGCTTCATTGCCGTATTGAGTCTGTTGTTCTGCATAATGCACGATAGAAGGAAGTAGCACACGACCTTGTTCGTCATTAAGTACTTTGGCTTTACCTGAAAGAACCGTGGCAACCAAAGAGTGGGTGGTGCCTAAATCGATACCAATCGCAATGCGGTGTTCATGTGGTGCACTTGATTGACCTGGTTCTGCAATTTGCAAGAGAGCCATAGTGTTACATCCTTTGCACGTTAAATATTAAAAAAAATTAGAAATCATCATCAAGATCAAAGCTGTCATCGTCCAGGAAGCGGTCTTCCGCTTTGTCGATATCGGCCATGACTTTGACAAAGAAACGTAGTTTACGCACTGTATCGCGTGCTTCAGCCCAGTCTTCATCCGCATAATCAATTTTAAACTCGCGAACCAGACCCTCGATCCATTGCTGGACTTCGAGTTTAAGTGAGGTTAAATCTTCAGCAGAAGTTGCATCGTCCAGTTGTTCACGAATTTCCAGAGCATCCTGCAAGAATTCAAAATCACTGATCGACTGATCTAAGTGATAATCCTGTTTCTTGAGAGACAGTAAATACGCTGCACGGCTATCGACCGCTGACAAGACTTTAAATGCCTGATTGATATCACTTGATTTAATCAGAGCCTGATCTTTGTCTTCAGCTTTATCTGGGTGATATTGTTGCTGCAACTTTAAGAATTCAGTCTTTAAAGCCGCCAAATCAATATCGAGTGCTACAGGAAGGTTGAACAGCTCAAAATGATTCATGGGAGAGGTGATCCGCGATTAATGTGCAAAAATAACTGTATAAATGCAATTAAAACAGTGTGAAACACACTGTTTTAATGTCAAAGAGAATAACTGTCGGGTTTATACAGTGAAGGACTCACCACAACCGCATTCGCCTTTCTTGTTGGGGTTGTTAAATTCGAAGCCTTCGTTCAAGCCGTTTTTAACGTAGTCCATCTCCATACCTTCAAGATAAACCAGACTTTTCGGGTCAACGAATACTTTAACCCCAAACTGTTCAAAAGCCTGATCATGTGCATCGACTTCATCGACGAACTCGAGCACATAAGCCAGACCAGAACAGCCTGAAGTTTTCACACCAACGCGAATACCTTCACCCTTACCGCGATTTTTTAAATAATTGCTGATATGAGTTGCAGCATTTTCAGTTAAATGGATCATGAAAACTCCGTTAAAATTTCAAAACGTGGAACAATTAAGCTTTAACTTTCTTGCTACGGTAGTCTTCTACAGCTGCTTTAATTGCATCTTCAGCAAGAACAGAGCAGTGTACTTTTACTGGTGGAAGTGCAAGTTCAGTTGCAATATCAATGTTCTTGATCGCTTGAGCTTGATCCAAAGTTTTACCTTTGAGCCATTCGGTCACCAGTGAACTTGATGCAATGGCAGAACCACAACCATAAGTTTTGAAACGTGCTTCTTCAATCACGCCTTCGTCGTTTACCTGAATCTGTAAACGCATTACGTCACCACATGCTGGCGCACCAACCATACCAGTACCAACGTTTTCAGCATTTTTGTCTAAAACGCCAACATTACGAGGGTTTTCGTAATGATCAATTACTTTTTCGCTATAAGCCATGTTGCTTCTCCAAACCTCGGGGTCAGCCTTAGTATTAAATATGGGGGTAAAAAAATTTTTCTCAATGAGACAGCAACGGATTCGTTACTATCTCAGGATGAAAATTAGTGCTCAGCCCACTCAACTTTAGAAAGGTCAATACCTTCCTTATACATATCCCAAAGCGGAGAAAGTTCACGTAACTTCTCAACAGCAGCTTTAGTGATAGTCAATACGTGATCGATATCTTCTTCAGTGGTGTATTTACCAAAGCTGAAGCGGATCGAACTGTGTGCAAGCTCGTCTGAAAGACCGAGCGCACGAAGTACATAAGATGGTTCAAGTGTTGCAGATGTACATGCTGAACCTGAAGATACCGCAGCATCTTTCAATGCCATCATCAAAGATTCGCCTTCAACGAAGTTGAAACTTACGTTGAGGTAGTTTGCAACGTTTTGAGTCGGGTGACCATTTAGGAAAACCTGTTCCAAATCTTGCAGGCCATTCCAAAGCTTGTCACGAAGTACGCGTATACGAGTCTGTTCAGCTTCCAGGTTTTTACCCGCAAGTTCAAAAGCTTCACCCATACCTACGATTTGATGCGTTGCCAGCGTACCTGAACGCATACCACGTTCATGACCGCCACCATGCATTTCAGCTTTAAGGCGTACACGCGGGCTGCGACGGACAAATAATGCACCGATACCTTTAGGACCATAAATTTTGTGCGCAGAGAAGCTCATCAGGTCTACTTTTAAAGTCGAAAGATCAATTTCAACTTTACCCGCTGCCTGAGCCGCATCGACATGGAAGAAAATCTTGTTGGCGCGAGTGATTTCACCAATCGCTGCAACATCAGTCACAGTACCGATTTCATTGTTTACCATCATCAGGGAAACAAGAATCGTATCTGGGCGAATCGCTGCCTGTACCATCTCAGGTGTAATTAAACCAGTTTTAGGCTGTGGTTCAATATAGGTAATTTCAAAACCTTCAGATTCAAGTTCACGACAAGTATCTAAAACTGCCTTATGTTCAATTTTAGAGGTAACAATATGTTTACCTTTAGATGCATAGAAATGAGCTACACCTTTAATTGCAAGGTTGTCTGACTCGGTCGCACCTGAGGTCCATACGATTTCACGCGGATCAGCTTTAACTAAATTGGCAACTTGCTCACGCGCATATTCAACTTTTTCTTCAGCCTGCCAACCATATGCGTGTGAACGAGATGCTGCATTACCGAAGGTACCATCGAATGTTAAGCATTCCATCATACGTTCAGCAACCTGAGGATCTACAGGAGTTGTAGCTGCATAATCAAGATAAATCGGACGTTTCATGTCAAATACCTGTAACCGATAAAAGGGCTGAATCAAAGGGGGCTGAATTTTGGCGTAATGACACGGTTTGTACATTGTCACGCGCAACCAGATCAGCAAGCGAGATTTTTGCTAAATAATCGGCAATGTGATGGGAGAGTTCCTGCCATAAATCATGAGTCAAGCACATTGCGCCATTCTGGCAGTTGCCTTTATGGTCGCATCGAGTCGCATCAACTGTTTCGTTTACAGCTTCAATAATTGCTAATACTGTAATTTCATCTGCATTGCGTGCTAAATGGTAACCACCATTTGCTCCGCGAACACTTGAAACTAAGCCATGGCGTTTGAGTTTTGCAAATAACTGCTCAAGATACGCGACAGAAATAGTTTGGCGTGCCGCAATTTCAGCGAGCGTAATCGTTTTTTCAGAAGGCTGTAAAGCTAGATCAAGCAGAGCAGTCACAGCGTAGCGACCGCGAGTGGTTAGGCGCATGATTCGATACACATGGTTAGACTAGATGTGTCAATTCTAAGAATCCCGACTAAAATAGTCAAGTTATTTTTGGTAGACCTTAGTGGGATTTAAATTTTGGATAATGAAAGATTTACACACTCAGCCAATTATACACTAATAACGTAATCAAAAGTATGGTGCTCACGCCAAAAGCAATATTAATGCGCTTTTGACGCTGCTCGATCCGTTTCAGACGGTTTCTGTACTGTTTAACTTCTACCTGCAAGGTATTGATCTTGGAACGTTGCTCTTCAATTTTCTTTAGAAGTGGTGCAATACGCTTTTTAGAGGCAACAATTTCTGTCTCATCTGTAGGTGCCTCGGACAGCCAGTGCCTCCAGTCAGCCAAGACTTTTGGTAAACTAAATACAGTTAACAGATCACGAAACTCATCTTTTAAAACCTGATGACCATCAATGCGCATATTGCGGATGCTGCGACGATTGCCAAAAATAAAAATTTTAATCAGGTCAGGGAGGGTCGTGCGTACATCCAGATCTACAATGCGGCCTGGTGCTTTATGGTCAAACAATAGCCCGTTTGGGGTGAATTGCACATAAAAGTCAAAATATGGAATATAGCTATTGATTTTAACCGAGATATTTTCATCTACAAACTTTTTGGCCTGTAGAGCAACGACACGATCATGCTTGAGAATGAAGGTAAATATTGTTTCAAGAACAATTAACATCATCGTAAGCAACAAATGCGGTTGATTTTGACTTTGTTGCGATTCGCTCATATACAACCAATCCTTACCTGAAATATAAAGTGAAAAAGCTTCCTGCCTGTAAAAAGATTTCAGGGTTAAATCAAATTAGACTTGAAATAAATTGCTTTGTAGAACAGTTTACCAAATCTATCAAGTACTAAATTTGCTATTATGCAGTGATTTTGTAGAATAATTTATAATAATTGAGTGGAAAATAAGCAGGAGCCGTGCACATGGACAAGTCAAAAACAGCACAAGATTCAACGGAAGCTTCGAATGAGAAAACGCTAAAAGCCAAGTCCAAATCTGCCTCAGAGCGCAAATCGGTTCTTGATTTTCGTAAATACACCAAACAGATCTGGCTGGCAGGGCTGGGGGCATTTTCGCGTGCAGAAGAAGAAGGCAATAAACTGTTTGACTCGCTGGTCAAGGTGGGTGAAGAACTGGAATCTAAAACTGTCGATATTGCTGATCAAACTGTAGAAAAGGTTTCGGAGAAAGCCAAAGAGTCGGTTATCGACACCAAAGACAAAGTGGAAAAATTAATTGACAACTCTGTTCATCATTCATTGAATCGTATAGGATTAGTCACACTGAAGGATGTACAATATTTGGAACGTTTAATCCTTCAGTTGCATACCAAAGTTGATCAATTGACTGCGGAACAAGAAAAAATGAAAGAAGAATTATCGAAAAAAACACAAATAAAATGACTTTATTTATTATTCAATGTTTTTTTCGCATATTTTTTGAAAAAAAAGAGGTTCTTAAGTATTGCGTTTATACCTAAAGCATTGCTATAAAGGCGTTATGGCATGTTAAACCAATTCTTGAACCTTAAATAAACGATATTAAGAGGACGTAATCTTCATGAATAAATCAGAATTAATTGATGCAATTGCAGAGAAAGGGGGATTATCTAAGGCTGACGCAGGTAAGGCTTTAGATGCTACAATTGCTTCTGTTACTGAAGCTTTAAAATCGGGTGATACTGTAACTTTAGTCGGTTTTGGTACTTTTGGCGTGAAAGAACGTGCTGCACGTACTGGCCGTAATCCACAAACTGGTGCTACTCTTGAAATTAAAGCAAGCAAAGTACCTAGTTTCAAAGCAGGTAAAGGCTTAAAAGACGCTGTAGCTTAAGTCTTTCTAGCGACAAAACGCGCCTTATTTGGCGCGTTTTTTATTAATAAATTTAATTGAGATGATTAACACATTCATTCAATGGGTATTTTCGGTTAAAATCCTTGGCAAATAAAATATTGGAATACTTATGGAAGCTTTTCGTAAAGTTATTAAGGGCTGGTTGGGCAAAGTCTTGCTCGTTCTATTTTTGACCCCGTTAGCACTTGTAGGTATTGAAGGATATTTTAGCGGCGGAAGTTCTGATGCAGCAAAATCAGTAAACGGAACTGAAATATCTCAAAAAGAATTAGAGACACTGACGAAATCATTTAAAGAACAATATCTCAGTTATGCCAATGGGGATGAAACTTTACTGAATCAAAGCTTCATCGACCAAAAAGCCATGGATACGCTGGTCGCCCGTACTTTATTGTTGCAACAGGCTGAAAAATTGGGAATCAGTCTCAGTGACCAGCAGATTGAACAGATGATCGCCCAACAGCCTACTTTCCAGCAAGATGGCAAGTTCTCCAATGCTTTATATGAAAACTATCTGAAATCAATTGGCATGACCAATCGTGCTTTGATCGAAAGTTTACGTACAGATCATGCACTGAAGATGCTGTCATCGACTTTTCTGGATTATCCGCTGGTGAGCCCGGTCGAAATGCAGCAGATTGCTGATTTGCAAACTGAACAACGCCATATTTATATTTCGAGTATTAATCTGGATCGTTATAAAAAAGACGTCAAAGTAACTGATGCAGAAATTGCTGCCTATTATGAAAAACATAAACCCCTGTTTAAGCAGCCCACCAGTGTAGATGTGGACTATGTGGTATTAAAGCCAAGCGATATTCAGGCACAGAGTTTAGCGGTGACAGATGCTGAACTTCAGGAAGCCTATACAGCTTTTGTTGCTAAACAAAAACAGGCAGTTAAACCAGAGGTGAAGCATATTCTAATTACGGCGGACAGTCGTAGTGATGCAGAAGCAAAAAAACTGGCAACTGAAATTGTAGCAAAAATTAAAGCTGGAACAAGTTTTGCCCAGGCTGCCGCACAGTATTCTGAAGACCCTGATTCCAAGTCGAAAGGTGGCGCAATTGCTGTCTATGAAGAAGGCGTATTCGGTACCGCATTTGACCAGGCAGTTGGTTCTTTAAAATCGGGTCAGGTGTCTGCACCGGTGAAAACAGATTATGGATATCATATTATTTCTGTACAAACTCCAGATGTTGTGGTTCCTTCTTTTGAGTCACAAAAAGCGCGTTTATCTAAAGAAGTTTTGGCTGCTAAAAAATCCAATGCATTCTCCGATATGGTCAATACGCTGAATGATATGGTGGTAGGAAGTGATTCTCTGGATGTCGTTACTCAAGAGGTCAAAGGTGTACAGGTTCAGAAAGCCCAAGGGGTAAAACTTTCGACCCGAGATCCAGTGCTGAGCGATGCCAGCCTCAAAGTCAAACTGTTCAATGAGGATGTTAAAAATGGTGATCGTAATGCTTCATCCAGTATCCAGCTGGCCAATGGTGATGTAGCCTGGATCAAGGTACGTGATTATCATGCAGCCGGTGAACAGACACTGGCAGAAGCCAAACCGCTGGTTAAAACGCTATTGATTGAAGACAAAGCAGCTGCATTGGCAAAAGCAAAAATTCAGAAAGCTCTGGATGAGTTTAAAACCAAACCGGCTGCAGCTGTTGCAAAAGGTGATTTGATCTTTGAAGATGCTGGTGTTTACACACGTGCTGAAGGTTTGCTAAAACGCGATGTACAGCGCGCAGCATTTAGTCTTCCGACACCAAAAGCAGGTTACTGGTCAGTAACGACAACGAAAATGCCAAATGAGCTGGTTGTAGTTGCAGTATCAGAAGTGAAGAAGAACCCGGTAGATGTATTGAGTGCAGAGCAACGTAGTGAGTTGGTGAAGTTATATCAGCAACTTCGTGGTCAGCAGGAATTTGATGACTATACGCGTTATCTGAAATCGCAGGCAAAAATCAAATAAGATGATCTTAACCAAAAAACCAGCCTGCAGGCTGGTTTTTTTATGCTTGTGGCAATGATGGTTTAAGTTCGTATAATCAGCTCATAACCGGTATATTTGCGGATATTGATCACGCCAGTATCTAAAATCAAATATTGGCCTTTAATTCCCTGTAATTTGCCGCGAATCACGGGAGTTTTATCCAGATTATGCGATTTAATCTTTTCCGGATATTCCTCTACGGGATAAATAAACTCACGTGGCAGTTCATCTTCAAGCACTTCAATATTTTCATTAAACTGCAAATTCTGATTAAATTCTTCACGGATCGTCTGAATTTTTGGTGCAAATTCTTCTAGCAACTGTTCACGCACTTCAATCAGGTTAAGGGGTTCTGCTTCACCTTTGAGTAGCTTGCGCCAGTCAGTTTTATCAGCTACCTGCGTACCAAACATGACCTCAAGCTTTCCAGAAAGACGACGTGAGCCCACTTTCATAATCGGCAGGGCCTGGGTGGCACCTTGATCAAGCCAGCGGGTCGGCATTTGGCTGGTACGGGTAATACCGACCTTTAATGCGCTAGAATTGGCCAAATAAACAATATGTGGCTGAAAGCAGACATTCTGTGCAAATTCATCTTCGCGGCAAGTGCCTAAATGATAATGACAGGTTTCTGGCTTCATGATGCACATATCACATGAAGCATTGGTTTTAAAACATTTAAAACAGTGACCTTGTGAGAATGATTTGGAGGTTTTTTTACCACAAGACACACAGTAAATATTCCCTGTCCATTCAATCTCGATTTCCTCGCCTAAATTAAACGGGAGATCAATTTCTGCACGATCCAGAATTAATTTATATTCAACATTTGCCCGTTGTAACTGTTGTTCAGTTACACTAAGGTCCTTGAGGCCGACGTGCATTTTATGACAAATGCCCTGAAGTTCCATAAAAATTACTCACTTAAATCATAAGGGTGCAGTTATGGCTGAGCAGAATGTCATTACTTCGATGCTAGACGATTTCGCACGGGAACAGCCAATTCATACTGCTATTTGTATTGGGCAGGACTTGAGCCAAGTCCAGTTTCAGCCAGCTATTCAATGGTACCATTTTAGCGTATCTGACTTTTTAAATCTGCCTTTTCAACAACGTTATGACGTGGCTGTGGTGAGGCTGGATACCACAGAAACTGAACTTTTGTCTGAACAGATGATGAGTCAAATTCTGGTGAAATTGCGTGATTTGTTTGCCAAACGTCTGGTGGTAGTCAGTCGTTTGCACAACGAAAAATTATTGAGAGCTCTGGGATTTACCCAGTTGATCGACAAGACCGCACATGAGGCAGATTTTGCGCTGTGGCAATTTAATATTTCAACCTATAAACATGTGCCAGACTGGTTTAATTCCAAGTTTTGGGCTAACCCGGAAAACTGGGATAAATTTCGCTGGTAAGCCGAAAACCTGCTTTATCAAGATTGCAAATATTAACACAATCTGGCCTAGACAATGTAAAGGCAGGCCGTATCCTGTAGTTAAGATGCACATAGGATATAGGACATGACAAACCTAAGTAATATTGTGGAAATATTAGCAAAGCAGGCATTAGGTGGCGGACAATCGCAGCAGAAAACTTCACAACAGGGCGGCTTGGCAGATATTCTAGGCTCAGTATTAGGGCATTTAAACCAGTCCAATCCTCAGCAAAATAAACAAACCCAACAAACCCAAAATCAACAGAATCAAACCGGTCAGCAAACACGCCAAAATGGCCTGAGTGCAATTTTAGGTTCGGTTCTCAGTCAGCTAGGTGGTGGTGCCAGTAGTCAAAGCACCTCTCAACCTCGCTCAGGTTTCGGGGGGAGTTCTACCGGCAAAACTTTGTTGATCGCTGTGTTGCCTTTGGTGTTGGCCTGGATACAAAAACAGGGTGGCTTGCAGGGTGCCTTGGACAAGCTAAAAGGCCAAGGCCTTACTCGTCAGGTAGACGATTGGGTATCGACAGGTCCCGGTGAAAATGCTCATGTTGATCCGCAGCAGGTACAAAACCTGTTCGATGAGCAGGAAGTTGAAGAGGTAGCGCAGCAAACTCATACCCCTAAGCAAGATGTATATGGTGCTATTTCACAGGTATTGCCGCAGATTATTGACTCTCTTACCCCACAAGGTGAACAGACCAGTAAGCAGGAAGCCAACAGCGATATACAAAATGTACTAAGTATGGTTTCGGGGCTTCTCAAAAAATAAATCTGTAAACTAAAATCCTGATAGCCGTCAGGATTTTGAATATGAGAAATGACCTGATATTTAATCCAGATTTAGGCTAAACAGCTGGTTAGACTTGCAGATTTTCTTGGCTATATAATGAGATTTTCTTATGCGAATAAGGATAATCTCCGATTGAAAACCAAGCTCACCAAATTCCGGTTCTACCTGTACATAATGGAGTTGCCCATATTCATCCCGTACCCGTGCTTGAGCAGAAAAACCGGGGCGGGCATTGCCACTTGAAATCGTTGCCAGCCGGCCAAGCAAATTGACATTGTTCTTTTTATATTTGGGTGGAATGACTTGATCCAGACAGTGAATCATAAAAATCGTGAAAAAGGTCGCAATGATCAAAGCGGGAATAATCAGGTAATAAGCGGGGAGAAACTTGAATTCCTGAGAATAAATCAGAAATTGCAAGACATAGCCGGCAAAGCTGAAATTCATCAGGAAAAAAAATACAATCAATGTTTTTGAAAATTTCACATTTAACAGATCAACATGCTGAAAATCATAGGGTGAAATTTTTTGCAGAATTTTACTGGGTCTCAGCCCAAAATAGAAACAAACGGTTTTCACCACGCCAAACAGAATAATCGCCAATAAGCTGAGATGGAAAGGCATCAGATTATAGTCTAGAAACAATGCAGGCATGGTGTTGTCCGTTTTAGTCTTATTCTGAGAGGTAAATTCCACCATCAGAATGCACGGTAATATCTACTTTTTCAAGTGATTGACCTTGGCAAGGGCCAGAAATACATTCACCGCTTTCCACCAGAAATAGTGCACCGTGCGTTGAACATTCAATAAATTCCTGATCGCGATCCAGAAACTGGTTTTCCAGAAATTCCAGTTCAACCTGCAAATGTGGGCACAAATTCTGATAGGCATAAAATGCACCATCACGTTGGGTGATGAAAATTGTATCACCATCTGGAAGCTCAAAAGAGCGTGCTTCACGCTCTGGAATGTCTTCCGTCATGCAAATTTTAAACATTAAGCACATTCCTTTCGAAAGTCTTTTAATAAGGCTGCATAGTCTTCAACTGCCAGGCGTGGACCAAATTGTGAAACTATCTGACTGGAAATAAGAATTGCCAGTTCTGCAGATGCTTGCAAACCTAAATTGGCGTTTAATCCGTACAGAAAAGCACCGGCAAAAGCATCACCAGCCCCATTTGCATCGACTGCAGTCACTTTACGGCCTGGTACTTTAAAGGTGTTCTCATGATCTGAAATAAGTGCACCTTCGGCTGACAATGTAATGACAACGTGCTGACTTAAGCTTTTCAGTTTAAGTAAAGCAGCCTCAAGACTGTCGGTTTCGGTGTACATCAAGGCTTCTTGCTGGTTACACAGTAGCAGGTCAACACCATCGCCAATCATTTCATCAAGGCCTGCACGGGCATATTGCACCATGGCAGGATCAGATAAAGTTAGAGCAATTTTAACACCGTTAGTACGGGCAATTTCACGTGCCTGTTTCACAGCTTGCCGTGCGGTATCCGAAGTCGACAAATAGCCTTCAAGATAAAGCCATTTTGCTGTATTCAGTCGACTGAAATCGATTTGTGTATTGCTCAGTTCAGCCGTAATACCCAGATAGGTATGCATGGTGCGTTCAGAATCAGGGCTGACCAGCACCATACAGGTACCTGTTACACCTTCACTAATCGATTGGGTTGTAGTCTCAATGCCAGCATCATTTAAACCTTTCAGATAGATTTGCCCGAGTTCGTCATTACCGACACGGCAACCATAAAATGCAGAACCACCCAGTGCTGAAAATGCTACCGTAGTATTGGCTGCTGAACCACCAGAAGCCTGTCCTTTATACACCTGAGTCGCTTGAAGATTTTGATAAAGAGTGGCCTGAGTTTCACCATCTGCAAGTTGCATGGTGCCTTTTTGCAAGTGATGTGCATTTAAGAAATCATCAGAAACTTTAAATTCTTGGTCAATCAGCGCATTACCAATTGCAAAAAGATCAACATTTGCCATGTTCAAATATCACATTAAAAATGAAAGTATCAAGTTTACACGATTGCTTGGAAATGCTGTAGTTTGCTGAATCATTTTCAAATATTTCTCAAAAATGCTGTATTTTATTCAGGAGCTATCTTTGGTCTAAGTTTTGACTTATTTTTAGGCGCCGGCACTCATCAGTATTGATTTAAGTGTGAACTTTTATTTATAAGGATAATTCGGGCTTGGTATGATACTTTTAAGTCGTTCTGCGAACCTCATTTTCACAATCATTTTAAATAGCGTGCGTATATGGATATTAAAATTGTAAAAGTCGAACAACTTCCTGACCAAATCGAAGCGCTCGCAACGCTGGCGCGCAAAGAAGGCCTAGATGTGATGGATAAGTTAATTGAAGAATATCGCACTGGGAAGAACTGCTTTGCTCAAGCCAATGAGCATTTACTGATCGCACATGACGGTAAAAAACTGGTTGCCTGTGGTGGCCTCAACCAGCAATGGGGCGATAATGGGATTGAGGAACGTATTGGCCGTGTGCGCCGCTTCTATGTACATCCAAAATATCGGCTACATGGGGTGGGTAAGCAGCTTTTGGCTTATCTGGAACAACTGGCACGTCCGCACTATTCCGCTTTATGCTTGCAAACCGATACCCGGCTGGCTGCCAGTTTCTATCAAAAACAGAACTATGTATTTGTTGAAAATAATCCAAGCTATAACTATTTTAAATATCTGATTGCCTAAGCTTATAGTACCTAAGCTGAATCTGGATGGTAAATTTGATGATTTAATTTTCAAATGATCAAGTTTACTTAATTCGATCAAAATCCTCGGTTTTCAACGTGAATAATTCAGATAACTAAAGCTATAATGCTCTTAGTTATTTTAATTAAAGCATTAGGAGATCGCATGACTGTAGATGTCACTGAAACCATTTCTCAAACTGTACATCCTGCGTTTCAGTTGGTACGTCAACAACATGTTGAAGCTTTAGACATTTTCGTGTCTGAATATAAACATAAAGTGACTGGCGCCACACATTATCACCTGGCGACCAATCACGATGAAAATGTCTTTCTGGTCGCATTTCGTACCCAGCCGATGGACTCTAAAGGCGAAGCGCATATTCTGGAACATACTGCATTATGCGGTTCAGAAAAGTTCCCGGTGCGCGATCCATTCTTTCTGATGATTCGCCGTTCACTGAACACCTTTATGAATGCCTTTACTGCGGCGGACTGGACTGCGTATCCATTTGCGACCCAAAACAGCAAGGATTTCCAGAACCTGCTCGAAGTGTATATGGATGCAGCATTTGCTGCGAACCTGAATCCATTGGATTTTGCTCAGGAAGGTATTCGTATTGAGCTGGAAAATGGTGAGCCTGTCTATAAAGGCGTGGTCTTTAATGAAATGAAAGGGGCGATGAGTTCGCCTTCAGATCAGCTTTATCACACGCTGGCGCATCATTTATTCCCAAATACGACTTATCACTATAATTCGGGCGGTGATCCTAAAGATATTCCTGATCTGACTTACCAAGAGTTAGTCGGTTTCTATAAGTCACATTACCATCCAAGTAATGCAGTCTTCATGACTTTTGGTAATAAAACCGCATTTGAACTGCAAGAACAGTTTGAAAATCTGGCATTGTCCAAATTTGAAAAAGGTCAGACGCTCTATCCAACACCTGAAACCCGCCTGAATGCACCATTGACGGTTACAGACAGCTATGCGGTTGATGCCGAAGACCTGCAGGACAAGACCTATCATGTGCTGTCTTGGTTATTGCCGGAAGCCAGTGATATTAAACTGCGTTTAGGTATGCGTTTAGTTGAAGGAATTCTGCTCGAAGATTCAGCATCACCACTGCGTCATTATCTGGAAACATGTGGTTATGCAGATGCAACAGGCCCATTCATGGGCGTGGATGATTCTAACTTTGAAATGACTTTCTACTGTGCGGTGCAGGGTTCAAATCCTGAGCATGCAGAAGAGTTTAAAAATGGTGTATTCAAGGTTCTGGAGGATGTTGCATCTAAACCGGTTGATCAGAACATGGTCGATGCGATCCTGCATCAAATTGAATTGCATCAGCGTGAAATCAATGGCGATGGTACGCCGTATGGTCTGAGCCTGATTCTGAGCGGTCTGGGCAGCGCGATTCATCATCGTGATCCGGTCGAAGTTTGGGATGTGGACTCTGCCATTGCTGCAGTTAAAGAAGAACTGCAAGATCCGATGTGGTTATCCAATCTGATCAAAGAGCATCTGCTGGATAACCCACATCGTGTCCAACTGACGCTGGTTCCGGATGCGACCAAATCTGCCAAAGAAGCAGCGGATGAAAAAGCACGTCTGGCTGAAATTGGCAAGAATCTGACTGAAGAGCAAAAAGCTGAAATTATTGCGCAGACTGAGGCATTAAATGTGCGTCAGGATACACCAGATGACTTGAACTTGTTGCCGAAAGTCGGTCTGGAAGATGTGCCTGCGGAATTACAGATCGTGCAAGGTCAGTTACGGGAGATTATCTGTAACCACGTCGATACGCCATTGAATCTGTATCATGCCGGTACTAATGGTATTTATTATCAACAGGTTCTGGTTAATATTCCGGATGAAGTGGTGCAGTCGCCTTACTTTAACCTGCTTTCAATCCTGATGGGTGAAGTCGGTGCAGGTGAGTATGATTATCTTGAGTTCCAGCAACTGCAAACAGCGGTAAGCGGTGGTCTGGGCATGGGCGCGTCTTTGCGTTCGAAAGTGGATGACAAAAACAAGATTACTGCTTGGCTAACCCTGACCACTAAATCTTTGGTGAATCATCTCGATGCGATCCGTCTGTTGAAGATTGGTTTTGAACAGCTCCGTTTTGATGAAAAAGACCGTATTATCGAGCTGCTACAACAGCGTAAAACGCGCTGGCAGTCACGTATTTCCGGTTCTGGACATAGTTATGCGATGCAGACCGCTTCACGTCAGCATAGTGCATTGGCTTTGCGTGATTATCATAATACCGGTCTGGGTGCATTGAACTGGCTGATCGAACTGGTGTCTAAGATCGAAAAAGATCCGGCTGAATATGATCTGCTGATTGATGAATTAAAACGGATTCATCGGGTCTTGTTGCAAGCACCAAAGCAATTCCTGCTAGTGTGTGAAGAACCACAATCTGAGCATCTAATCGAAGAAATCCAGAATGTCTGGGACAAACTTGCGGTTGATCCAGCACCGGTTGCACTGACTCAAGTCGAAAAACTGACCCATGATCAGCACGAAGCTTGGTTGATTCAAGCCAATGTCCAGTTCTGTGCGGCTGCTTATCCGGCAGTTGAAGTCTCACACCCTGATGCTGCTGCATTGATGGTACTGGCGGGTTATTTACGTAATGGTTTCCTGCACAGCGCCATTCGTGAAAAAGGTGGTGCCTATGGTGGTGGTGCGAGCTATGACGGCAATGCCTGTTCGTTCCGTTTCTACAGCTATCGTGACCCACGTCTAGCAGAAACTTTCCAGGATTTTGATGCCAGTATCCAGTGGTTACTCAATGCACCACAACAGCCACACCAGTTGGAAGAAGCCATTCTGGGTCTGATTGCCAGCATGGATAAACCGGGTTCACCAGCAGGTGAAGCCATTACTGCATGTTATGCCTATCTGCATCAACGCACACCAGCGTTCCGTAAAAAGCTTCGGGAACGTTTGTTGCATGTCACGCTGGATGACCTGAAGCGTGTTGCACAGACTTATCTGGTCGAGCAGCAGGCAACCAAGGCTGTGGTCGCACCGGTAGCAAAGCGTGAAATGCTTGAGCAGCTTGGTTTTGTGATTCAACAAGTTCTATAAATAAAAAAATGAGGATAAGGAATGGCGCTTAATTCAATTAAGCGCTCAACTCTACAGCTGAGCGTTTTGCTTGGCTGTACTGTTGGGACGCAAGTGAATGCGGAAGAAACAGTAGTTAACAGCCCCATGCCGGCAACGGCCGAAGCCTGTGCCGCACTAGAAAGTAGTGCAGAGCGTCTGGCTTGCTATGATGCTTTATTTAAAATTCCGGTAACCGATAAGCCTGAAATCGTTTCTGAGCGTCGTGCTGCGGTAGAACTTGCACCTGAACCCGATAATTTGAAAGAAAAAATTGGGAAAACTGTCTCCAATATTTATGTCTCTGAAGGATCAAAGCTGACGCCGAATCTGTCTTTGCTGGATAGTCGCTGGGAACTCTCTCCGGAAAGTAAACTTGGTACCTGGAACATTCGTTCCTATCAACCGGTGTATTTGATGCCAGGTTTCTGGACATCGAAAAAAAATGAATTCCCTCAAAGTGAAAACCCGAACAATACAGAGACAGAGAAACAAAATCTCACTTCAACTGAAGCGAAGTTTCAATTGTCTTTAAAGACCAAGGCAGTTGAAAATATCTTGGGAAATAATGGTGATCTCTGGCTCGGTTATACCCAGTCTTCGCGTTGGCAGGTGTATAACTCGGAAGAATCACGTCCATTTCGTGAAACCAATTATGAACCAGAAGCCAGTTTTGTTTTGCGTACCAATTATGACCTGTTAGGTCTGAACTGGCGCATGTTAGGCCTGACTTTCAACCATCAGTCCAATGGCCGCTCTGATCCGCTATCGCGCAGTTGGAACCGGGTGATGCTGAATTTTGGTTTTGAAAAAGACAATTTTGCCCTGATGGTTCGTCCTTGGTATCGCTTTGAAGAGAAACGGGAAGACGATAACAATCCCGAGATCAAAAACTATATCGGACGCGGAGACATGACTGCATTTTATCGATATAACGAGCATGATTTTTCATTAATGCTGCGTCATACTTTAAAAGGTGGAGATGATAACCGTGGTGCAGTACAGTTTGACTGGTCATTCCCGATTAGTGGACGTTTGCGAGGTCAATTCCAGCTTTTTGACGGCTATGGCGAAAGTCTGATTGATTATAATCACCGTGCCACTTATGTGGGATTAGGGATTTCCCTGATGAACTGGTTCTAAGATCCCAAGGTTTAATCATCCTGGGATTAAACAAAAACCATGCTGCGGCATGGTTTTTTTATAACTAAACTTAGCCAATCTGGATTTCTGAAGGAGGATGTTTTATACGGCTCTTTTTCGGAGTTGCAATGAAATAAGCAAGTGTCAGTGGCCCTAGTCGACCTGCAAACATCAATAACATCAGAATGATTAAACTGGCTGGTTGTAACTCTTCAGTCACACCCCGAGACAAGCCGACGGTACATGCCGCCGAAACAGCCTCAAACAGCAGGTCCAGAAAATCAAGATCAGGTTCCAGAATTAATAGGCTCATAAAGCCCATTATAATGAGGGCGGCAGTAATGCACACTACAGCCAAGGCTTTAAATGTGGTTTTCTCCGGAATAGAGTGATTAAACACCCGGATTTCATCTTCGCGTCTTAAAAAACTGATGACACTTATTACCACAATAATAAACGTTCCGACCTTGATGCCGCCTGCAGTACTTAAGGAGCCGCCCCCGATAAACATGAGCAGCATGGTAACGAGACTGGATGCATCGCTCACTTGTTCCATTGGCAAGCTATTAAAACCCGAAGAGCGGGGAACCGTGGCATGGAACCAGGCATTTACGGCCTGATCGCCTAAACTCATCAGGCCCAAAGTTTGCGGATTAGAGGCCTCTAATAGCCAGAGTAAGATAAACGCACTTAAGTTAAGACCCAGAATAGTAGAGAGGATCAGCTTGCTGTTAGTACTTAACTTGCGCCAGCGCTTGTTTTTTTTAACATCCATCAACACCAAAAAGCCAATACCCCCAATGATATACAACATGCTGATAGTAAAAGTAATTAAATACTGGCCGGAAAAACTCATCAAGCTGTTGGGAAAGAGTGAAAACCCACCATTATTAAAAGCTGAAACGCTATAAAAGGCTGCATAAAATAATGCATCACTGAACTGATATTCTTTGAGCCACGCTAAAGTCAGAATCAACGTACCGATTGCTTCAAAAAATAGTGAATATAAAAATACGGCTTTAATGGTAAAACTGACTTTTTTCAGACTGGTTTGTCCGATGGATTCTTGTGCCATGACTTGCTGCTTCAGTCCCATTTTTGGAGCCAGACTCATCACTGCTAGAATGGCGAAAGTCATAAAACCCAAACCACCGCATTGCAACAAAAACATAATGACGATCTGCCCAAATACCGTATAGGCTTCACCGACATTCACCACCGATAGTCCGGTGATGGTGACTGCTGAAGTTGCGGTAAAAATAGCTTCCAGCCAGCTGATTTCTCCCTGATGTGCAATGGGCAGCATCAATAGCAGCGAACCGATCAGAATTAATCCGAGAAATCCTAAAGCCAGTAAGCTTGGAGGACTGAGATTAATCGTCCTGTGTTGCTTTAAGTTAGAACTTTTCATAGATGTCTAAAGTATTTAGAAAGGTGGCGCAAAGGCTCTAATAATCCTTCAACCACAAGAATATCGCCTTTCTGAAGAATCTGATCGGCATCTACGCGATATTGCAGGGTAGACCCGCGCTTATGTAATAAAGTAGTAATTTCAGGCCCATGCTTCATCAATTGATTCAATGGCATACCATGCTGTTCAGCATGAATTTCAATTTTGACAATATAGTGATCATCCTCAAGCGCCATATAGCGACTGACCATCGGATAGCTTAATGACTGGGCCACCCGAACTCCCATATCTTCTTCAGGGTGAATGATTTTTTCAACATTAAGATGGGTCAGAATCATGTGATGGGATTTTGATTTCGCTTTCGCCCATATTTTCTTGACACCCATATTTTTTAAGTGCAATACACACAGGATACTGGCTTCAATATCCTCTCCAATTGCCACCACAGCAGCATCACAGCGCTGAATATTCAGCTCGTCGAGTACATGTTCATCGGTTGCATCGGCAATCACGGCATGGGTTAGCTGATCAGAAATGTTTTCTACATATTTTTTATTCAGATCGATCCCGATCACTTCATGATTCAGGCTGATGAGCTGTGTGGCCACTGTGGCACCGAAACTGCCAAGCCCGATGACTGCAAATAATGCCATTTGCTATCCTTAATTATTCTAAACAAAGTGTTTTGAGTTATGTTAGCGTTAATCTAATCCAAGATGTTTGAAGTTTTACATAATTGATATAAAACGTTTATTTCAAAAGGAAAAGAGCTAAATGGTTGAGAGTTGTGTGCTTGATTAGGGAGCTATTGCAACGATTGCTGCCGCAATTTTAACGGTTATCGTGGCTTACTGTATTTCAAAGCAATGGAAAACATAAAAGAGAGTTGAAACAGTTTCAAATATTGCAAAGGAAGTTTATCTGGATATTAGAAAATTTGATAAATATTTTGTCTAATATATTGCTTCGCATGTTGATAATTTAAATGAAGGACCTAATGAGGGGTGAGGGGAATGTATATTATGGTATTGAAAAAGAATTGAAGCCGATTATTTATGATTTATATGTAGGTATAATTTCTAATTTAGAGATCATTCTTGAAGTAGAAAAAGATAAAGATCTTGAGCAGTTAAAGGGAAGATTAATTAAAACTTACGAAGAACTTGATTAGCTTCAAAATGACATTTTACATTTAGCTATATTTAGTAAAGATAAAATTTTAGACGATGATCGCAGGAGACATCACAGTATTGATATTAAAGTTGCACACGAAGTTTTAATTAAAACTCTAAATAGTTTAAAAAAATCATTAATAAAAATTATTGTATATGTATAAAAAACCGCCTCAAAAGGCGGTTTTTTATTTGGAAGGATTACTTCAAGAAACGTTGATAACCCAGGTTATTGGTAATTTCCTGATAAGGATAGGTAATGGTCTCGAGAGTTTCGATCAAGCCGTCTGGATTCTGCTGTGCATCGGTTGCTTCAAGACCCACCAGAACACGTCCTTCAGCAGCACCGTGATTACGGTAGTGGAACAGGGTGATGTTATGGGTTGGACCAAGACGTTCAAGGAAAGTCAATAATGCGCCTGGACGTTCCGGGAATTCCACACGGAACAGGCGTTCATTTTCAATATCGGCATGGCCACCGATCAAGTAACGGATATGCAGTTTCGCGACTTCATCATCAGAGAGATCGTCAACGTCATACTGGAACTTTAAGGCTTCATAAATTTCCTGACGTTCTTTCTCGCCATTTTTCAGACTGATGCCGACAAATACCTGCGCAGCAGAAGCATCGCTGGCACGGTAGTTAAATTCAGTAATATTACGACCTTGCAAGGCACGGCAGAAACTCAGGAATGAACCTTTCTGTTCCGGAATGGTCACGGCAAAGATTGCTTCTTTACGCTCGCCCAGTTCGGTACGTTCCGCGATATAACGTAAACGGTCGAAGTTCATGTTGGCGCCGCAGACAATCGACACCATGTTTTTCCCTTCGATGCCATGTTCAGCCACGTATTTTTTTATGCCGGCCAGTGCCATTGCACCTGATGGCTCTACGATGCTACGGCACTCGTCATAGGTATCTTTAATGGCAGCACAGATTTCATCAGTATTCACCAGCACCACCTCGGGTTCCACGATTGGGCCAGAATTGTCCGATTTTTGTAGACGGATTACATCAAATGGTTTTTCACCAATTTGGGCTACCGCTGTCCCATCAGCAAATAATCCAACAGATGGAAGAATCACACGCTCATTGGCTTCAAATGCAGCTTTTAAACAGGCAGACTCATCATATTCCACCGGAATAACTTTGACGTGTGGTGCGACATCACCTAAGTAAGCTGCGACACCTGCGATCAGGCCGCCACCGCCCACTGCAACAAACACGTAGTCCACATCACGCCATTGACGCAGAATTTCATTGGCAATCGTACCTTGACCCGCAATCACGAGTTCATCGTCATAGGGCGGAATAAAGGTCATGCCATCTTCTTGGGCACGTTGAATCGCATATTTATTGGCAACATCAAATGAATCGCCATGTAAAACTACTTCGCCACCGAGACGTTTAACTGCCTGTACTTTGATATCAGGTGTGGTTTTGGGCATCACAATAATTGCGCGTATGCCTAGCTTTTTCCCTGAAAGTGCCACGCCTTGTGCATGGTTGCCTGCTGAAGCAGTGATAACGCCACGTTCCATTTGCGACTTCGGTAATTGACTAATACGGTTGTAAGCACCGCGTAGCTTGAATGAAAAAACCGGTTGTAAATCTTCACGTTTAAAGCGGATGTTATTATTGAGTCGTTCGCTAATTCGTGGCGCTGCTTCGAGTGGGGTTTCGATTGCAACATCATAGACCGTTGCTTGTAAAATTTGTCGAACCAAACGAGACAGCATGTTAATTTTCCATCTAACAGTTTAAAATAGGGACTTATTGTAACAAACCAGACAGCTTTGCGGTTCGAAAATACTGCAAAAGTCCAAAATAGTTGAGTGAAGCCATGAGTCTATATGCAACCCAAGATGAGAAGAAGCAAGCTGCAGCCAAAGCGGCTTTAAAACACTTGCCAAAAGGGGGTATTTTAGGCGTAGGTACAGGTAGCACTGTGAACTTTTTAATTGAGCTTTTACCTGAGCTGCAATTGGAAGCTGCGGTAGCCAGTTCGGAAGCGACAGCACAGCGCCTGAAAAAGCTCGGCATTGAAGTTGTTGATATGAACAGCGTGGGTGGTCTAGATGCCTATGTCGATGGTGCGGACGAAATTGACCGTCATATGCATATGATCAAAGGTGGTGGCGCAGCACTGACTCGCGAAAAAATTGTTGCCTCTATCGCGAAAAAATTCGTGTGTATCGTAGATGATTCAAAATGGGTAGGGCAATTAGGCCGTGAATTCCCGCTTCCGGTAGAAGTGATTCCGATGGCACGTTCTGCAGTAGCACGTAAACTGGTCGCTTTAGGTGGAGATCCTGCGTACCGTGAAGGTGTGGTAACTGACAACGGTAACGTGATTTTAGATGTTTATAACCTGAATATCCTGAATGCACTTGAGCTTGAAAAAACCATCAATGATATTCCAGGGGTAGTGTGTAACGGGATCTTTGCGATCAACAAAGCAGATATCGCAATTGTCGCGACGGATAACGGAATTGAAGAGCGTACAGCGGTTTAAGATTTGATGACCTTCTTTCATGCCTTATGTTTTCTTCTTCTAGGATAAAATGTAAAAGAGGTGGTAGAAAATGAAAGAAGTGAGTTTATCGTAAATAAATCTACCCAAACTCTGAGTAAAAGTTAAAGTTCTGCTTTAACATTTATGCAAGAAAGGCTCGTTATTACATATTTTAATAAAGGCTTTTCTCCCTCCTTTAACCAAGGAGGGTTGGGGAGGATTAAAAAATGATTAAATATAAAAAATGACCTTATCCGACTTACCCGAAATTCAAATCACCCGAAATGTCCGTTCAACACGGCTACGTTTACGTGTCGATGCGACCCAGATTCGCCTTACAGCCCCATTTTTTTGCAGCAAAAAACAGATACGGCATTTTATTGAGCAATCTGAAAGCTGGCTGATTAAAACCTGGCAATCCCAGCAAGAAAAAATCGAAAATATTGACCGGACGCTACCGAGTGAGCTGCGGTTATTCAATCTTAAAGAACCTGTACAAATTTCTTATCAAAACCAGAAGAACAACTTCATTTTTGATCATAAAAATTTACAGCTTTGGATTAGTGACCGACATCCTGAAGAATATTTAAAGGCTTTTGTGATTGCCTATGCAAAAGAACAGCTCCCTTCATATTTAAAGCTTGTCTCGCAGCAATGTGATTTGCCATTCATTAATTGCAACATTCGGCAGCCCAAAACCCGATGGGGTAGCTGCTCTGCCAGATATGATATTATGTTGAATAGCGCGCTGGTATTGTTTCCTGAAAATATCACGCGTTATGTCGCTATACATGAACTGGCGCATACTAAACATTTTGATCATAGCCCACGCTTCTGGACAGAAGTGGCGAAGCATGATCCAGAATTTAAAATTCATCGTCAATTGTTAAAAACTACACCTTTACCGTATTGGTGGCATCAAATCTAATCTAATCTAATTCTAATTTTTCGATATTTATTTGAGATAAAAATATGATGGATGTTTGAACAATTTCTGCATCCCTTATGAGAATAGATTATTTTTAAATCATGTATCACTTTTCTAGAATGCCCTCAATTTAAACAGATCGCACTGGGTTTTTCACTGCGGTTATTGGATGGGGAAACCGCGATGGTTTATTCTAGATTTTTATGTGTTTTCTCTTTAATTTTTAGCGTATTTTTAAGCGCTTGTAACAAACCTGATAATACACAATCTTCACCAGAAGCAGATGATGCGGTTTATAAAGCCGAGAATGTACGTATCGGCTATCAACGTTCATCTACTTTGATGACTTTACTTAAAGAGTCGGGTGAACTTGAGAAAAAATTGGCTGAAAAAAATGTCAAAGTCAGCTGGCACGAATTTACCAGTGGTCAACCGCTGTTAGAAGCGCTTAATGTAGGAAGTGTAGATGTGACTGCAGATGTGGCAGATACGGTTCCTGTATTCGCACAGGCGGCTCAAGCAAAACTCACTTATTATGTAAAAGAAACAGCATCTCCAAATGCACAAGCAATTTTAATTCCGAAAAACTCAAAAATTCAAACTATTGCAGATTTAAAAGGCAAGAAAATTGCGGTGACCAAAGCTGCTGGTAGCCATTATTTGCTCATTGCAGCCTTAAACCAAGCAGGTTTAAGTTTCAAAGACATTACGCCAGCGTGGTTAAGTCCGGCAGATGGCCGTGCAGCATTTGAACATGGCGGTGTAGATGCATGGGTGACATGGGAGCCGTATGTTTCAAGTGGTACAGTACTTCAGAATGCAAAAGTTTTGGCATCAGGTGAAGGTCTTGCAAATTATATTCGTTACTATTTGACTGCTCAGAAATTTGCACAGGAAAATCCGGCGATTCTCAATACCATCATTCAAACACTTGAAGAAAAAGCAGCTTGGGTGAAGGCAAACCCTAATGATGCAGCAAAAATTTTGGCGCCATTATGGGGTAACTTGCCTACAGACGTTGTACTCCAAGCCAATGCTAATCGTAGCTATAACGTGCAAAACGTTATTGCGGAAGATATGGCGGAACAGCAACAGATTTCCGATGCATTCTTTAATGAAAAGCTAATTCCACACAGCATCGATGCAAAAGCATCCGATATTTTTAAAGCGAAATAAACTTTTAGAAGTCTCAATTCATATTGAGACTTTTTATGTTTAATAAAATAGCCTAAGCAAATCTGAGTCATTTATGTCAAATATTCCAGCATTAAACGCTGTTCAAATCCGAGAAATTTTACTGGCGGGTAAAGAAATCGCTATTGTCGATTTACGTGAGGAGCACATTTATGCTCAAGCACATCCTTTGTTTGCCACCAATATTTCCCTATCACGTTTAGAAATAGAAATCTTAAATCGTGTTCCACGTTTAGAAACGAAAGTCGTTCTTTATGATGATCGTGATGGTCGGGTTGAACGCGCAGCAGAAAAATTAGCACAGTATGGTTACACCCAGGTTTATGTCCTGGCAGGTGGAGTCAAAGCCTGGCAGCAGGAGGGTGGTGAGTTATTTATTGATGTGAACTCTGCGAGTAAAGCATTTGGTGAATGGGTAGAGCACTTTAAACATACGCCGTCTCTAAGTGCAGAAGATGTACAGGCTAAAATCGATGCGAATGATAATATTATTATCCTAGATGCACGTCGTTTCGATGAATATCAGACTATGAGTATCCCAACCGGGAGAAGCGTACCGGGTGCTGAACTGGTTTTACGTGCACCAGCCTTGGTCAAAAATGAAAATACCACGATTCTTGTAAATTGCGCTGGACGAACCCGGAGTATTATTGGCACCCAGTCTTTAATCAATGCCAAAATCCCACATCCTGTTTATGCATTGCGGAATGGGACTATTGGCTGGACGTTAGCAGGCCAGAACTTAGAGCACGGTCAGCAACGCTCGTATAAAGATCAAATTGCTCCAATATCAGAGCAACAGGTTTTTAGTGCTAAAGAACTGGCAGAAAAAGCCCATGTCAAAACCATTACCCTAGAACAACTACAGGAATTTAAAACAGAGACGACGCGTACGACGTATATTTTTGATGTACGTGATGAAGAGGAATATATACAGGGACATTTACCTGAATCACGATGGGTTGCGGGTGGTCAACTGGTACAGGAAACCGATCATACTGCTGCAGTACGGGGTGCACGAATTGTCTTAATTGATCACCTTTTGGTGAGAGCATATATGACGGCATCTTGGTTGGGGCAGATGAACTGGGAGGTGTATGTACTAGAGACCGATTTTAATCAGGTCCTCACAGAACAGGGCGTTTGGAAATCGAAACTGCCAAATGTGCATTTAGCCCAGACTATTTCGGCTAAAGACTTAAATCACTTCGCGAAAGAGGATATTGCTATTTGGGATGTCTCCACCTTTGCAAACTATAAGCAAGGCCATTTACCCGGTGCACAATGGTTATTAAAAGCTGACGCGATTCAAAAGATTCAGGAGCCCGAATTTCAATCCAAAAAAGTAATTGTGCTGACCTGTAGCACGGCAATTTTGGCGCAATATGCTGCTGAGGAAATTGCACCGTATTTAGCTCAAGAACAGAAAATATGGGTACTCGATGGCGGCAACACGGGCTGGCAACAAGCAGGCTTTGAATTAACCTCTGATGATATCCGAGCCTTATCCCCACAAATTGACCGTTATAAGCGGCCGTATGAAGGAACTGACAACGCTTTGGAAGCGATGCAGGCATATTTGGATTGGGAATACGGTTTGGTCGATCAATTAACGAAAGATGCAACCCATGGTTTTTTTGTTGTCTAATGTATCAAGTCAAATAAAACCGCACATGCGGTTTTATTTTTTAATTAAAATAGCCTAAGCATTTTAGTACAGTTTATTGTTAGCCTTTTAAATTTTAGGTTAAACTCCAAAGATAACAAAAACAATATCAGATTCTAATATGAACCGCTTACTGACAAGTATTTTAATTTTTATGCTATCAATTCCCGCACTTTTCTTTTATGTACTTTTTCTCATGAGTATTTTTAATCCAAGTCTGCCCATTGTGTATCCATGGCCATACAGGTTATTCATGTTGGCGGGGATGGTAGCCTGGGGTGTACTTTTTTATATGAGTATTTTATGGGTGAAGCATCTGCCTATCTCTCAATGGATTTCAGCACTGGGGACTTTACTAGCGATTATAGGCTTAATTCCATTTATTATTCGATTAGACGCTATCGTATTGTTGGCATTGCCGGCATTTTTATTTACGATTTATCTATGCTATTGCAGCTGGTCAACAGCAAAAGCAGACTAACCACTAATAAATACTAATTTTAATGCAAATTTTATATGGACCTTTTGAAAGCCTATAAAAAACCAGCAAACCCCAGCAAAATGGTTTAGAAAAGCATAACTTCCTGTCATACTAGCCTTATAAAAGGCAACATTTATTTGAGGTAATCATCGTGATTTCAGTGGGTATTGTGGGTGGTACAGGTTATACAGGCGTTGAACTTTTGCGTCTTTTACTGCGACATCCAGATGTAAATGTAACAGCACTGACATCACGTACTGAAGCAGGCCGTCGTGTAGATGACATGTTTCCAAGTTTGCGTGGACATACTGATCTGCAATTTTCTGATCTCAGTCTTGAGCTATTAAAATCATGCGATGTGGTTTTCTTTGCAACTCCGCATGGTGTCGCCATGAAACATGCCGAAGAGCTGGTTGCTGCAAATACCAAAGTGATTGACTTGGCAGCAGATTTCCGTTTACAAAATCTTGGACAGTTTGAAAAATGGTATGGCATGCAACATGCATGTCCAGAACTGTTAAAAGATTCTGTATACGGTTTATCTGAGCTAAATCGTGAAGAAATTAAAAAGGCCAGTGTCATCGGAAATCCGGGGTGTTATCCAACCACAGTTCAGTTGGGTCTGGCACCTGTCTTGAAATCAGCTGAAGCATTGGTGAAACCTGAAAGCATTATTATCGACGCCAAATCGGGTGTATCAGGTGCAGGTCGTAAAGCTAGTCTGGGCATGATTTATTCTGAAAATGCCGATAACTTTAAAGCCTATGGTGTAGCGGGTCATCGCCATCATCCTGAAATTGTCGAAGCACTGGAAAATATTTCAGGTCAGAAAGATGTGTTTGATCACATTTTATTTGTACCACATTTGGTGCCAATGATCCGTGGTATGTTGTCGACCATCTATATCGATTTAACTGAAGCAGGTCAACAAGCTGATCTTCAATCACTGTATGAAGCATTCTATGCCAACGAACAGTTTGTCGATGTAATGCCAGCAGGCAGTTCTCCTGAAACTCGTTCAGTGCGTGGAGCGAATCAGTTGCGTATTGCCCTGTATAAGCCGCAACCCGCTAAACTGGTCATTCTGGTTGCACAAGACAATCTGGTCAAGGGTGCAGCAGGCCAGGCCGTGCAGAACATGAACCTGATGTTTGGTTTTGCCGAAGATGCTGGCTTAAATAATATTGGTTTATTACCATAAAAAACGTATTAGAACTTCACACACATTTAGATTTGCATTTAAATGTGTGTCTTGTATAAAGCAAACAGAGATCAAAATGCCGAATAATGAGTTAAACATGACGATCGCTCAGGAACCCGATACAAAGAAATCATGGATGAAAGGCAACACACCATTAGTAACCGGTGCTGCTGTTCTGATTCTTGGGAGTGGTCTACTGGGCTATACCGTCGGGCATCGGCAAGGTTTGACTGCGGTTGGTTTTGATGCAGATGCGGAACAACTGGTTGAAGTGGTACAAAAACAGAAAGCCAGTCTGGAAACATTGAACAAAAACTTGAATACTGCGGTTCAGGAACGTGATCTGGCGGTCAGCAATGCTAATGATCTATATTTGGCCATGACCAAGGCACGTGATGAACAGACTCAGGCTGAAAGCGTGGGAACCATTTATCGCGAGGTTTTGCGTCAGCGTGGTGGTTTGGCATTGGCAGTTCAAAATCTGTCAATCAAACCTTTACCCGAAAATGCCTTTGAATATCAGATTGATCTGGTGCAGGTGAGTCCAAGTAAAAGCCGTGCTTCAGGTAGCGTAGAATTGCGCCTGATTAAAGGCACTGAAATTCTGGTCGTGCCATTAGAGGATAAAAACTTCAATTTTGAAAATTATGAGCGACTCACAGGCCGCTGGACCATGCCTAAAGGCTTTAAGCCTGAATTTATTGAAGTGCGTCTTACTGGTGCCAAACCTGTAATTCGTCGTTTTAGTTGGGAACAGGGCAAAGCAGTCGAAAATCAGGCTGCCTCCTTGTCAGAAATTCCGAAAACCGAAGCAAATGCAAATTAAGTGTGAAATATAAATCTTATGCCAAGCAATAAACGTCAAATGTGTTTAAGTGATATTAAAAACTCTTTTAATGAGTCTGGAATTGTTGATTGGCATATCAGCCCCCGTTTAGCAAATGAACCTTCTGAAGAAGGTGATTCTGACTTGGCTGTACAGACTGCGCCGCCAGAATTGAAACGCCCTCCATTGTATGCTGTCGTTTTATTAAATGATGACTACACCCCGATGGAGTTTGTAATTGAAATTTTACAACAATACTTTGCAATGAATCTTGACCAAGCTACACAAGTAATGCTAACTGTACATTATGAAGGAAAGGGTGTAGCTGGGGTCTATCCTCGAGACATTGCGGAGACCAAAGCGAACCAAGTCAATAATTATGCTCGATCACAAGGTCATCCGTTACTTTGCCAAATAGAGCCTAAAGATTAAGGGGGTTACATGCTCAGTCGTCAATTAGAAGTATCACTACGTTTGGCTGTCAGCATGGCTCGTCAAAAGAGACATGAGTTCCTGACCGTAGAACATTTATTGTTGGCCTTGCTCGACAATGATTCCGCCGTAAATGCCCTGAAAGCATGTGGCGCGGATATTATCGTGCTGCGTAAGGAATTAGAAGAGTACGTAGAACAACATACCCCTAAACTTGGTGAAAATAGTGACCAGGCACCACACCCGACAGAAAGCTTTGACCGGATCTTGCAACGCGCGATTTTTCACGTGCAGTCAAGCGGCGGTGATCGTACTGTAGAAGGTGCCGATATTCTGGTAGCCATGTATTCTGAGCGTGATTCATTTGCGGTCTATCTGCTGAAACGCCATCAGATTAACCGATTGACGCTGACCCAGTACTTGTCTCATGGTACGCGTAAAGAAGACGTGCAATCTGAAGAAGAGATTGAGGACCTAGATGGCGAATCCACATCTTCAGCGAGTTCAGGTCCACTTGAGCTTTATACGACTAACCTGAATGTGGAAGCACAAAAAGGCAAGACTGATCCACTGATTGGTCGTGAAAAAGAAATTGAGCGTGCCGCGCAAATCCTTTGCCGCCGTCGTAAAAATAACCCGCTGCTTGTCGGTGATCCGGGAGTTGGTAAAACCTCGATTGCTGAAGGTCTGGCCTGGTTGATTGTTAATGGTAAAGCGCCAAAACCCTTGGAAAATGCTGAAATCTTCAGCCTGGATATTGGTGCTTTGGTAGCAGGAACCAAATACCGTGGTGATTTTGAAAAACGCTTGAAACAGCTTTTAAATGCGTTGAAAAAGAAACCAGAAGCAGTGCTGTTTATTGATGAAATTCACATGATTATTGGTGCAGGTTCGAGCATGGGCAGCACTATGGACGCATCGAATCTGATCAAACCGGCGCTGGCAAATGGTTCTTTACGTTGCATTGGCTCAACCACTTTCCAGGAATACCGCCAGGTCTTTGAGAAAGATCATGCTTTATCACGCCGTTTCCAGAAAATTGATGTGAATGAACCCTCTATTTCAGAAACCATTGATATCCTACGTGGTCTGAAATCGAAATTTGAAGATTTCCATCATGTGGAGTATGACGATCAAGCTCTGGTATCTGCAGTAGAGCTATCTGCAAAATTTATCAATGACCGCTTCCTGCCAGATAAAGCGATTGATGTGATTGATGAAGCCGGTGCACAGCGCCGTCTTAAAGCGGAGCAAGATGACAGTTTAATTACGGTAGAAAATATCGAAGACATCGTTTCTAAAATTGCGCGTATTCCACCAAAAACGGTCTCTAAAGATGACAAGAGTGTGCTGGAAAATCTTGAGCGAGATCTGAAACGTGTGGTGTTTGGACAGGATGAAGCTATTGAGGCCTTGGCATCTGCAATTAAGTTGTCACGTGCCGGTTTGAAGTCTCCAGATAAGCCTGTAGGTAGTTTTGTCTTTGCGGGTCCTACAGGTGTTGGTAAAACCGAAGTGACCAAGCAGCTCGCGAAACAGATGGGTGTGGAACTGGTTCGTTTTGATATGTCGGAATACATGGAACGCCATGCAGTGTCCCGTCTGATCGGCGCACCTCCCGGCTATGTCGGTTTTGATCAGGGTGGCTTGCTCACCGATGCGATTCACAAAAATCCGCACTGTGTATTACTTCTTGATGAAATCGAAAAAGCACATCCAGATGTATTTAACCTGTTATTGCAGATCATGGACCATGGTTCATTGACCGATAATAACGGGCGTAAATCTGACTTCCGTAACGTGGTCTTGGTACTGACCACCAATATTGGTGCTGAGAGTATTTCTCGTGCCAGCATCGGTTTCATGGAACAAGACAATAGTAACGATAATCAGGAAGCGATGAAGAAAGCCTTCTCGCCGGAATTCCGTAACCGTCTCGACGGCGTGATTCAGTTCAAGGCATTACCAAGCAGCATTATTGAAAATGTTGTAGATAAATTCCTGACAGAACTCCAGGCACAACTGGATGATAAAAAAGTCATGCTCGAAGTGGATCAGAGCGCACGTGAATGGATGGCTGAACATGGCTATGACCGTTTGATGGGTGCACGTCCAATGCAGCGTCTGATTCAGGAACACCTGAAAAAACCGTTGGCTGAAATGATCCTGTTTGGTGAGCTGGCTGAAAATGGTGGTAATGTTGCGGTGTCTGTTAAGAAAGAAAATGGTAAGGCAGTCGGCTTAAAACTTGAAGTTTTTGAAGACCAGACAGCTGAACCGGCCTAATTGACGAAAAAGATTAAACCCGTGCTTGCACGGGTTTTTTCATGCATTCATATTTTAAAGCATTAAACTCATTCATCTAGTTCAAAAGATAAATTATGGATATTCAAATTACCAAGTTGTTCACGACATTTTTCCTGTTTTTGGTCACAGCATTGATGGAAATTTTAGGCTGTTATTTTCCTTATCTAATTTTAAATCAGGGAAAAAGCCATTGGTTGTGGATTCCGACAGCTCTGGCTTTAGCGATCTTTGTCTGGCTATTAACCTTACATCCGGCTGCTTCGGGAAGGATCTATGCAGCATATGGTGGTATTTATATTTTTTCTGCCCTGATGTGGTTGCGCTTCATTGATCAAGTGACGCTGTCACGTTGGGATCTGCTTGGCGGTATGGTGGTCATACTGGGCGCATTAATTATTATTTTGCAACCACAAGGCTTAGTACGTTAATCGGGGTACACCTCGATAAAAAAGTTCATCAAAAAAGGCAGCCAAAGCTACCTTTTTTGTTTTCTAAATTCTGTAATCGAATCACCCGAAATTTCTTATATATTTAGACTATTTCAATTTGCAATCTTTCTGGGAAATAGCAGTCTTATAAGTTTGCGTTTGCGAGTTCAATGTAAGTTCAACCTTGTAAGGGTTCTCAATCTGATAACGATGTTCAAAGAAAATTTCACAATTATTGAGCAGATTATTACGAATTACTTTCATCACCTCTTTGCGCCCGAGGTCTTTTTCAAACTGGCTGAAGTCGGGTGTGGTAATCATTCCTTTTAGCGTGGTTTTATTAGCGCTTAGCTGCAATTGTTCAATCACTGTATTCTGGTCAATTTGCAGAGGCAAGGTTCTGGAATCTTCTGCGCTCAGTACTGTCAGCAATTCATTCAGTTCAGCTTTTTTCTTAATTTTAAAGCTACTGTCGAGAATCCCTTTTTTATGAAGATATTGATCAAATTCGGAAGCATTTACATTTGTTGTGAGTAGACCGAGACCAAGTCCTAAAACGCTGAGTAGCTTAATATTATATTTCATATGAATCACAGAAATTACGTTAACTTTATGAGAAAAATAGAAACATGCCATGAATAGAAACAACACACAACTTTAATTTCATAGCGAATACTTAAGCGCTAAGTTTTAGTAACAATATTTGCCTATGAGTATTAGAATTTTCATATTTCAGCTTCAAAAAACTCATCAAAAATTACACTTATTATTTTGTCTGACTATTCAGCAAAGCTTATATTTATAAAAAATCTACAAAAAAAAGTAATAGCTCTAGCTTGGGTTTCTGGAGAAGGGGAAACAGTTAGTAGGAAGATATATGCCTAATACCTATAAATTTTGAACCTGAATAATTAAAATAAGGATGTCGTATTTTGAACCAAACTTATACTAGACAAGAAAAAATTAGTCGAATTAAAGGTGTTGTTGGAGCAGCTTCTGGTAACCTGGTCGAATGGTTTGATTTCTACATTTATGCTGTATTTGCAGTGTATTTTACCCATGCATTAACCGCTCCTGGAATGGAAAGTTCTGCCCAGGCGATTTACGTTTGGGGAGTATTTGCAGCCAGCTTTTTCATGCGTCCCATTGGTAGTTGGCTATTTGGGCGTATTGCGGATAAATATGGCCGCAAGAAGTCGATGGTTATTTCAATCTGTTTGATGGCATTGAGCTCTTTCCTGTTTGCGGCTTTACCTACCTATGAACAAGTCGGAATGATAGCTCCTTTTCTGTTGCTACTTGTACGTCTGCTACAGGGCTTGTCTGTAGGGGGGGAATATGGTGCAGTCGCAACTTATATGAGTGAACTCGGCCTCAAGGGTCAACGTGGATTCTTTTCTTCTTTTCAATATGTAACCTTAACTGGTGGTCAACTCTTGGCAAGCTTGTTGGGCGTCATTTTCTTGAATATGATGACGGAACAGCAGTTACAAGATGGAGGTTGGCGTATTCCTTTTGTTATAGGTGGCGTGGCTGCACTTGCTTCTTTACTGGCACGTAGCCGGCTTGAAGAAACTTTATCGCATGAAGATAGTGAAAAGCAGGAATCCGGCACACTTAAAGAGCTATTTAAAAATTACTGGAAAACCTTTTTGCTGGTCGTTGGTTTGACTTCAGCAGGTTCTTTGAGTTTCTATGTGATCACGGTTTACTCAAAAACTTATCTGACCAATATTGGGATTGATGCCAAAACCGTAGGACTGATTATGACAGCGTCTATCTTTATTCTCATGATAGCACAACCCTTTTTTGGCATGCTGTCCGACCGTATTGGACGAAGAAACTCAATGCTACTGTTTAGCAGTCTGATGGCTATTGCGATTTATCCCGTCATGGTGCTCGGTATGCGTGCCTTCAGCAGCTCTCCCATGATTGTAGCGCTTCTGCTGATCTTTCTAATGATGATACTTAGTTTCTATACCTCTATTAGCGGTATTGTAAAAGCAGAATTGTTTCCGCCTCATGTGCGTGCGCTTGGGGTAGGCTTTTCCTATGCTGTTGGGAACGCGGTCTTTGGTGGCTCCGCACCCTCTGTTGCACTACAGTTTAAGGCAGCAGGAATAGAAAACAGTTTCTTTGTCTATGTGATCGTGATTCTGATTATATGTTTCTTCTGCAGCTGGCAACTTCCTAAAGAAGCTCAATATCTAAAAGATGATCTTTAGGAAGTGGAAAATCAAAAAAGCACCTCAGGAGGTGCTTTTTCATAGTTTATAAATTATCAGTCTTTTTTCAGGTTTTCATTGAGCAGAAACTCAACCAGCGCTTTTTGTGCATGCAGACGATTTTCAGCTTCATCCCAAACCACAGCATTTTTATGGTCAAGCAGATTTTCTGAAATTTCTTCACCACGATGCGCTGGCAGACAGTGCATGAACAGACAGTCTGGATGCGCAAGATCCATCAAGCGTTCATTGACTTGGTAGTCTGCAAATGCTTTTTCACGGATTTTCTGTTCTTCTTCCTGACCCATGCTGGCCCAAACGTCAGTCACGATCAGATCGGCATTCACGGCTGCATCTTCAGCAGTATCTACCAGCTCGACACAATGCGCGAATTCAGACAGGAACTGTTGCTGCGGTTCATAACCTTTCGGTGCAGCCACTTTCAGCTTAAAGCCCCACATGTGTGCTGCTTCAATATAAGAATTACACATGTTATTGCCGTCACCAATCCAGGCAACAGTTTTACCTTGGATTGAACCCCGATGTTCCAGGTAAGTCTGCATGTCGGCAAGCAGCTGGCAAGGATGGTGATCATCAGTTAGTGCATTGATTACTGGAACCTTAGAATAGGATGCAAAACGTTCAACGATATCATGCCCAAAAGTACGGATCATCACGATATCCAGCATACTTGAAATCACGCGTGCAGAATCTTCAATCGGTTCACCACGGCCTAACTGGGTATCGCGTGAAGAAAGGAAAATTGCGCTACCGCCAAACTGGCTCATGCCAGCTTCAAACGAAACACGCGTACGGGTACTGGATTTTTCAAAAATCATGCCCATCACTTTACCAACAAAAGGTTGGAACACTTCATTGTTATGCTGTTTGCGCTTAAGCTCAATTGCGCGCTGCAAAATCTGGTTAAGTTCTAAAGTTGATAAATCGCGTAAGGTGAGAAAGTGACGGAGAGCCATTCGTTACTCCACAATAATTGCCGAAAAACTCGATCAACAATCAGTTGTTGGTTAGTTTAAGAAAAAATACGGAATCGGCTAATATACTATAAGCAATCAAAAATGCAAAAAAACTAGACTTTTTGATGACCGTCTAAAAAGCGATCTACACAATAACTGATGTATTTGTCGATTTCCTGATCATCTTCCTGTACCGGAATTCCCATCAGGATACGCCATTCCAGATTGCGTAAAATACCAAAATACAGCTGTGCTGAATATTGAGGATTTTCGCAATGCAATAAACCTTGTACATCTGCCTGTTCTAAAGCCGTTGCAATGGTACTTTGTACATGCACCGGGCCATGCTCATGAATATGCTGGGCGAGCTCAGGATTACGCTGACTCTGTTCCAGGACCAGACGCATAAAAGCAGAATTCTCTGGTTGCATGATCTGATGATAAAAATTGAGCAAGGTGTGTACCAAATAACTACGAAAATCCAGTGCCATCAGTTCGATTGGAATACTGATATCCTCAAAAAACTTGATACGGCGGTAATCACAGATGGCTTTAAACAAACCTTCTTTATTACCAAAGTATTTATAAATAGATGCTTTGGAACCACCGGCATGCTGCACGATATCATCCAGAGAGACAGCATCATAACCCCGTTCCAGAAACAGCTCGGTTGCACTGTTTAGTAAAGCAATACAACGCTCATGACCGCGTTTGGTTTGCGGCAGGTCTTTGGCGAGCGGTTCTAGGGAGAGGTCTTGCATAGGAGATATATATCAACATGTCAATAAGGATTGAACTGCCATCATAACAAAAATATGCGCATATTTCATAATCGCACCAGAGAGGTGCAGTATTTAAAAAATTAGTGAGAACAAAACTTGAAAATTTGACTAAAGTTTTAGAGTATTTGTTCTATCGGGTTATGGAATGAGCAAACCAAATGGGTATACTCGAATTTCAATAATTATAGCCAAGACTGTGGAAAAGGAAGATGACAGAACAAATCTCTGCAGGTTCAAGATTTAGACAAGCACTTGAAGTCGAGAAACCATTGCAAATTATGGGCACGGTAAATGCCTATGCTGCCATGATGGCCAAACAGGTCGGTTATAAAGCCATTTATTTATCAGGTGCCGGAGTCGCAAATTATTCTTATGGTTTGCCTGATCTGGGTATGACCAGCCTGGATAATGTTCTTGAAGATGTACGCCGCATTACCGAGCGTGTCGATACCCCTTTATTGGTCGATATTGATACCGGATGGGGCGGTGCATTAAATATTGCCCGCACGATCAAGCAGATGATTGCAGCAGGAGCCGCTGCAGTTCATATTGAAGACCAGGTTGCACAGAAACGTTGTGGTCACCGTCCAAATAAAGAAATCGTATCGCAACAGGAAATGGTCGATCGTATCAAAGCGGCTGTAGATGCGAAAACCGATTCAAACTTTGTGGTAATGGCGCGTACCGATGCGCTGCAAAAAGAAGGCCTGCAAGCCGTGATTGATCGTGCTTGTGCCTGTGTTGAAGCCGGTGCTGATGCAATATTTGCCGAAGCAATGACCGATATTACCATGTACCGTACAGTATGTGATGCAGTCGGTGTGCCCGTCCTGGCG
Organism: Acinetobacter sp. SFA; assembly: GCF_001647535.1. Lineage (NCBI taxonomy): Bacteria > Pseudomonadati > Pseudomonadota > Gammaproteobacteria > Moraxellales > Moraxellaceae > Acinetobacter > Acinetobacter sp. SFA. The sequence continues at coordinate 235,063 of NZ_LSZI01000012.1, forward strand.
AATATTACCGAATTTGGTGATACACCGTATTACACAGTTGATGAACTGGCGGAGCAGGGTATTGGCATGGTGCTGTATCCATTGTCAGCGACGCGTGCAATGCAAAAAGCCGCACTTGAGGTGATGCGGTCGGTACGTGAACACGGCACTCAGGTAAATGTTCTGGATCTCATGCAACAACGAAAAGAACTCTACGAATTTTTAGATTATCACAGCTTCGAAGACACATTAGATAAACTGTTTAAACAGGAGAATTAAAAAAATGGCTGAAGGAAAAGTACTCACCGGCGCAGGATTGCGCGGACAAGTGGCAGGTAAAACCTCACTTTCAACAGTAGGCAAAAGTGGCGCAGGCCTGACCTATCGCGGCTATGACGTGCAGGATCTGGCGGAACATTGCCAGTTTGAAGAAGTCGCTTATCTGATTTTCTTTGGCGAATTGCCGACAGCAGAGCAATTGGCCGCCTATAAAGCTAAACTGAAATCATTACGCACTTTACCCCAGGCGTTAAAAGAAGTGCTTGAGCGTATTCCTGCCGATTCACACCCAATGGATGTGATGCGTACTGGTGTTTCCATGCTGGGAAATCTTGAAACTGAGCAGTCTTTTGAGCAGCAACAGGATATCGCAGACCGTATTTTGGCAACTTTGCCGGCAATCATTTGTTACTGGTATCGTTATAGCCATGACGGCGTGCGTATTGAAGAAAATACTGACGATGCTTCAATTGGTGCACAGTTCCTGCATCTTCTGCATGGTGAAAAACCAAATGAGCTACATGAACAGGTAATGAATGTTTCCTTGATTCTGTATGCAGAGCATGAATTCAATGCTTCGACTTTTACCGCTCGTGTGTGTGCATCAACGCTGTCCGATATGCATTCCTGTATTACCGGCGCAATTGGTTCCTTGCGTGGCCCTTTACATGGCGGTGCCAATGAAGCTGCAATGGACATGATCGAAAACTGGACGTCGCCTGAAGAAGCTGAACGTGAAATGCTGGGTATGCTGGAACGTAAAGAAAAAATCATGGGCTTCGGGCATGCGATCTATAAGGACAATGATCCGCGTAATGGCATCATCAAAGTCTGGTCTGAACGTTTAGCCAAAGATGTCGGTGACACGGTACTGTATCCAGTCTCAGTGCGCTGCGAAGAAGTGATGTGGCGTGAGAAGAAATTATTCTGTAATGCGGATTTCTTCCATGCATCTGCTTATCACTTCATGGGTATTCCAACCAAGCTGTTTACCCCAATCTTTGTTATGTCACGTGTGACAGGCTGGTCAGCGCATGTGATGGAACAACGTGCAGACAACCGTATTATCCGTCCAAGCGCAGACTATACCGGGCCAGAGTTGCGTAAAGTAGTGCCAATCGCTGAACGTTCTACCGCAGCTTAATCTGTTTCTGTGGTAAAAATAAAAAATAAGGTCTCAATTGAGACCTTATTTTTTTTATCGGTTTCGTTATCGGCTTAACAGTGCCGGATCTTCAATGCTATAACCTGTTTCAAAAGGAATGCCTAAGTATTTTACTGTTACCAGAGTTTTATTCTGTCGCGGAACTTTATAGGCTTGGCTAATTTTCAAGCCTTGCTGATAACTGACTGCTTGCTGAACCGGGCTTTTTTGTGCGCCAGATTTCACTTGATATTGATAGGTCCATTTTGGCACTTTTTCATTCGGATCATGCCAGGCAGGCGCGCTACCTTTTGTTGTCTTTAACACCGTAAGCTGTGGTTTTGATTTTTGAATCGGACTCAAGGGGACTAAACGTTTTTTGATTTTAGCGATGTCCTGATCAAACTTGCGGCTATCCTGATCATAATCGATGCGCTTGGTTTTAGGATTGATATATAAGGAATTGACCTGAATCAGCTGATTCGGTGTTTTAGATTTAAAATTATAATAATACAGTTGAGGCAAGCGTCCACGACCATCAAGGTAATGACGAAGGATATAAAGTTTTTGTTCTTTGACTTCATAGCCTAAAACTTCAATATTTTGTGGGCCGCCTACTGTAGCGAAAGCCAGACCGGGCAAGCTAAGAGGGAGCAGAAGCAGTGCGGTTTTAATATTCATGGTCATTCCACTCTCAAAAAAAAATAGATTGGCAACTAATCATGCCAATCTATCCTAAAATACGGTAGAAATAATGAAGCTTATTTAGGCTACACAGTAACTTTGAAAGCTTAGCGGTTATTCAGCAGATTGATCATGTCATGTGCAACCGCTGCCGACAGTTTGTTGAGGCGTTCAAGTGGTGAGCCTTTGAGATAATACTGAAACTGATGGATTTGCGTGCCATCATTAATGGCCACAAAAAATGTTCCTTCCGGTTTCTCTGGTGTCGCGCTACCACCTGGTTTAAGCAATCCGGTACAGGCGATAATCCAGTCAGCATTACGAAACATTTTTTTACCTGCTTCCGCCAGCGCAACAGTTACCGGCATAGATTCGGCAGTATGACTATTAATCAAGGTTTTAGAGATACCCAATACTGAAGTCTTGACACTTACATCGTAGCAGATCAAACCACCAAGCAGAATTTCGGCACCTTCACCTTTACAGATGGAGAACTGGCTGCTGAGATATCCAGAACTTGCGCTTTCGATAAAGGCAATTTTTATATTTTTCTCTTCGAGTAAGCTGCAACAGGTTTTTATCATAGTCTCTCTATTTCTTTGTGGGAGTAGTGATTGTCGATCAATCTAGACAGATTTTTCCATCCATTAACTTCAAGTATATTTATATTTTTATGAAAATTAAAACTATTTTCAGAGATAAGTGTAATTTCATGTTGTTTGGACTTTATAGTCTGAGTGGTTAAAGCTTGGGCTATTTTCATAAATAGAGGTTTCTTCTCAAGCGGAACAGTGGTAAAAATAAAAATAAAGTGCTTAGTAAAAGTAGGGCGTTGGAATGCAAACCACAGTAAAATATGTTGTCTTGAAAAGTCTTGACTATCAATTGGGAACACCGTTATTTCAGGAAGAAATCGATGCTGATGGTCAATATTTTGATCAGATTCCAAGCACGCTTTCTTATCAGAACTTACAGTTTAAGGTGATAAGCAAGGAGCTTAAACGTTTACATCTAGCTGAAGAGCAGGAAGATACTCAGACTATTATTGTTAAAGTGGTCAATATCTAATAAAAAATGAGTCTAATAAGTCTCCTTAAAGGAGACTTATTATATAGAAGTGATCTAATAAAGATAATTTAAAACAATGAGTTTACCTAAATTAATAGTAAAAAAAAGAAAAAATTATTTAAGTCAAAATCAAGATAAAATCTATAAACAAAAATTATTATTGAGGAAATTATTTTAATTATCGTATTAAGATGTGTTTAAAATATTTTAAAAAATGGATTATGAATATTTAATTCGATTTTCAAAAAATATTGCAAAAGATAAATTTTTTTATATATTTATAAATATCAAAAGCATAAGTTATGGTAAGTTGTATTTAATAATATTTTTCAATTTTTCTATATATAAAACAGAGCTTAAGTTATTTCTTTTATTGGATAATAGTTTTGATTTTTATATCTTTCCTTATGTTTCTTTTGCATTATATTAGGTAATTTATGTTGCTCATTAATCTCCACTTCAATTACTTAGCTTACTATTTTTTACATTGAATTAAACTGTAACAGGTCAAAGGTTGGATAAATCTAAAAAATGAGTAGAGTGGTTATTAAGTCGAAACTCTATCGGCTTTTAATTTAAAGCAAATAGTAAGGAATACCACCATGGCTAATAACCAACAGCAAGACCAACAGAACCAACAACAGCAACAGCAAAATCAACAACGCAATCAAGATCAACAGCGTCAGCAAAATAACCAGCAAAATCCAAATCAGCAACAACACAACCAGCAGCAACAACAGCCGCAGAGTCAAAGTAATCAGCAACAACAGCAGCAACCGCAGCGCAATCAGCAACAAAACCAGCAAGGCCAACAGCAACAACAGCCACAGCAAAAAAGTAACCAGCAACAACAAAATTCACGAAATCAACAAGATGAGTGAAAAATAAAGCGTTAATTCTTTCCAGAATATACGCTATTTATAAAAAACCGCCTGAATAAGGCGGTTTTTTATGCATTTACTTTTTCTTATAAAATTGAATATATCAACTAGGAACACTGAATATTAGCTTTCTGCTTGTAGAAATTCAGCGCATTGTCTAGATCTTGGAGTAGATCCTTTTCTGTATATTCCTGAGGGGCAAGTTGTAGTAGTGCTGGCATGTAATTATTTTTATATTCTTCAGGATACTGGTTACAGAGGATGCGGATTCTTTCTTCTATACTAATTGTTGAAGAATCTAGTTTATCCAGATAAACACTGAGCTGGTTATCTGACTGTTCAAACTGTGCTCTGATATTTGAATCAGGTTTGGCTGAGCTCTCTGCTTGTTGTTTTTGGCAACCACATATTGCCACGCTCATCAAGACAGTAATCAGTATGCGTTTTTTCATAGTGCTAAATGTTGATATGCCTTATATGAAAAATTATAGAGATAAATAGCGAAAAAGAAAGCAGCCATCTGCAAATTTTATAAGTTGTTGAGAAACTATATATAGTTAGTAGCAAGTATTTTAAAAATGAGAATCTTCTCCCAAAATTTGAACCAAGCTTTTTAATATTTATTTGAATTGATCATCTTTAATATTTGGATGTTTATTGGTCAAATTTGAGGGGTGAAAATATTTTTGCCTAAAATACAGACATTTATTTAACAGAAATAGTGAATATTTCACATTTGGAAACATTGAATCTATATATCCTACACAGATTGGGTGGTTGGCTAGTGATATCTTGGCGTCATTCTAAAAAACTTAATTTAAATAATTAAAAATCAGCATATTACAAAGCCTGTTCAATTGAGGAGAGTTGAACAGGCTTTTTCTTTTTCGCAACAATCTTCTTTTTTGATACTGATTGTAGTTTTCGCCCCTGTTGTTCACATAAGTTTTCATTCACAACATAAAGCATGAAAATTCTCTCAAGAGAAATACATGAATAGATGTTATTTATATATCTCTTTTCACGAAAAGACAGGACAAAGCTATGATGAGATGTATATGCGCATTTGGCATGGGCGTGATGGTCGGCTGTTGTTTTAAATCTTGCAAAGAAAAAATGTGTCAGATGATGAGCAACGAGCATTGTAAAAGTGATCATTGTAAAAAGGACCAGATGACTAAAGCTGAAGAACCTATACGGACTTAGCTCTGAAGGCTTTAATTTACCTAAATACGGAGCAGAGTAGCGAAGTCGTTCCAGCTTATTCAGCTGATCCAAATCATGATGTATTGGATCATTTTATATTTGAAGCAATAAAGCTCGATTCAGAATCGAGATTTATATAAAAGGAGAAAAACATGATGCAATTTATATTTTGTTTATTTGGTCTTCATGGTGCAACTGAAATCGATTACACCTGTGATGATGATGAAATAAAAGAGTGTCGTGATTGCTTGAAAAATATTGAATAATATTCCAACAATAAACGTAAAGCCTTCCCAGTTCAATCACCAGGTGGCGAGGGCTTTACTGATGAAATTTTCCTTATAATAGAGATAAGGTTGGAAGATTTTCGTATTTGGTCTCGGTGAAAACAAGATTTGGTTGATTACGATACTTATGTATCCGGCAAGATAAATTTATATTCGTCATGTTTTTTCTTCCATGAATATGATAAAGGCCATGGGAAAGAAGTATTGTAAATGTGATGCTTAAAACAGTCTTTTGATTGCTGGCCATTATTGCACCACATTTTCTGTCTTTCTGGTGGAAACAACAAAGTCAGTCAAGCAGACTTATCTGAGGTGGTGACGTAATCGCATTTCAGACATATTGAATAACACACGTTAGCAAAATATTCAAAAAACAGGGGTCGTCTGAATCCTTTAATTACACCGCCAAGACTCTCTATTAACCAATAAGTAAGTTTATATTCTCATACGGTATTATCCTCCAATCAGCTATCGAGACTTATTAACTTATGTGTGACAGGTGCTGTGAGAAGTGAGTACCTGCTGAAGAGATTAAATTTCTATAATGTAGAAACATAAATAACATTGATGTTTATTGTCAGATGTCATATTTATTTTGAGTAAACAGATCGAGGAGATATATATGACAAATAAGCCAGAGCAAAAGCAGGAATCAAATCCACAAAAAGAATCAAATGACGATAAAGGGAATCAGGAATCTTATAAGCATGTCAAGCCGGAGAAAAAACCCAATGCCGAGCCAGAAAATCCATTGAGAGAGCAGAAATAAGTATTTTATATGAATAAAGCCCTAACTTGGTTTAGGGCTTTTCAGTTGGTCCACAAACCTTGCTCTTTAGGCCTTGCTATAAATTCATCTTTCATTTCAAAGAAAAAATTATGCGCTTGTTCATGGTCGCAGTTGAGCCAGTCGTGTCGTAATTCTTCAGGAATCACAATAATCGAACGTTTTTCATCATTCAGCTTGTGAAACTGTTTCATAAATGGGTGCTGATCCGAATTTATGGTAAGCATCGAAAAGGATCTGATTTTCTCACCTTCAATCAAGGCATCCTCATAAATTGCTGCAACTGTGAAAGGATGACCATCTTCACGTGAAATACCAAACCAGTGTGGTTTATCGTCTATATATTTAGGCTCAAAGAATGTATCGACTGGGACTAAAGTAAACTGGTTATTTTTCCAGGCATGTCGAAAACTTGGTTTGGATGCCACTGTTTCACTCCGGGCATTGTAGGTATGTCTGCCATATTTCAACTCTTTTGCCCAAGATGGAACCAGTCCGAAACGTGCAATATCCAGATCAAACTCGTCCGCACCACGCATAATGATTGGGGCGGGTGCTAATGGATAAACATGCGTTTTTATTCCGAGTTCCAGTTGTTCTTCATGAATATCTAGTAAGGAAAGACGTTTTTTTGAAGGGAATTCATAGTTCGAGCACATAGAGAACCTCTTTCATTCTCATTGTTGTTTGCTAAAGAATTAAGGAATCAAAATGGGGAACTCAAAAATCAAAATTATGAGTTTCAGCAAAAGCTCTAATACTTGCTTTAGCTACACGTTTGCGAAGGAATAAAATTTGGATCAATTAAAGTTAATTGGCCTGTAGCAGGCCCGAATTAATCTCAAATAAATGAAATATTACGTTTCGATATTCGTTACAGCTTAACTGCGATAAGCGTGTTAATGGCGTACTCAGGCCATAATAGCTAAACTTTTAATGCTATGCAGTCTAGTAACAGACTGCATATTTTATAGATTTCATATAGTTACCGTGATCACAAATATCTAATCGACAAAAATATGAACATTAATTTGTCTCACAAGTACTCATAAATTTTCCTTGTTCAACTGAGTTGATAAAGTCTTCGACCATAAATTGACTTTGTCTTAAAGAGCCATGATGATCTGCACCTTCAACAGTTTTAAATGCAATCGGCTTTTGCTTGGTACACATCAGCTGATAATAGGCATGAGTACCTTGATAATCTACAATCTGGTCTTTATTACCCTGAATTATCATTACAGGGACGGTAGGTATCATATTTTCGATGGATTGTTTTTTCGAGTATTCTATTAAGGGATTAAGATCTGCATCGGGTTTGAAAACTGTTTGAGGTGCTTCTTTCACATCGGCTTGTAATTCCGATAAGCCATGATTACGCGCATAATTAACAATCTGGGCCATTTCAGGACTCAATAAATTCATAATATTGAGGCTAGGATCCGCGGCTTCAGCACCTAAAAGAACGATAGGAAGAAATGCAACCACACTTTTTTCGATTTGAGGATGCGAGGCTGCGTATTGAGCAATTCCCTCATATTGATATCCTCCTGGGGCGACGACCAGTGCTCCACGTAACTTTAACTCAGGTGCATCTTTTTGCCCATGTGCAGCTACCATTAGGGCAGCAGCGCCTCCCTGACTGTGACCCATGACATACCATTTCCTGCTAAAATGATAAGGCTTTAAAAAATGAAGTGCTCTTACAGAGTCAACCACAGTATGCAGTTGGCTCTGTGCATTCATGTAGGGGTGTTTGCCGGGTGTACCTAAGCCCTGATAATCGGTGGCAACTACTGCATAGCCCTGGGCAAGCCAGGCATCAAGTGGTTTGGAAGCAAGCTCTTGATAGGCATGTACGGGTCCACCGACATAATCACCAGAGGGGGCACAGGTATCTGCCACTCCGGTGGTGCCATGTGCCCAGGCTAAAACGGGCCAGCCACCTCTAGGTGGTTTGCCTTGTGGCAATAAGACAAATCCGGAGACAACAATGGGTTCTGAATGTATACCACGGCTGCGATAGGTGATTAAAAATCGTTGGGCGGCATGGGGAAATAAATCAGTACTTTGTTCCTCGATAGCGAGTAGAGTTCCGGGGGTCTTCGCGGCAATATCACAATTATGATGATTGCATTTCTGGGAATCCTGATTCTTGCATTTCCGGGAAATAGCAGGAGAGGCGAGCAAATAAGCAGAGCCTAAGCCTGCACAGCCTACTATAATTTTCAGGAGAGGACTTTTTGTTTTCATCACAGATACCATTTCAATTTTTATAATTTCATTTTTAATATAGCAGTCCTAGCCATGTTTCTAAATTAACTATTAACAAACTTTGTAAACTAAAATTATTAAGCTAAATTTAATAAATTGGGCAATAATCGCTCTAATTTTAGTTTAAGTTATAATTTAATTAATAATTCATATATATTTAGTTTTCAGTGTGGTTCTAATCTTTTAGTAGCATTCATCTCATGTCTAAGCTGACTGATACGCTCATAAATCACCTTTCGCATCCGGTTTATTCCTCCCAGAGGTTTGTGTTCCGGTACTGTATGCCATGGCGTAAAGGAGAGGTTTTCACAAAATTTGTTTTGTTCAGGCGTATCAAAAACCTGTTGAGGAATATGAATAGTCGCTAGCTTGTAAAAAGGTGCCTGGCTTTCTGGCCATTCGGTTATGGAATCTTCGACCGACATGCTGTTTGATGTTCGGGGTTGTACCAAAAACTCCATACATGCCTCACTTTTTTGCAAATGGTTCCGCAGATTTTCTCTTAGAAAATTATTGTGGGGATTATAGGGTATAGGATCTGTTCCTTTTGAACATGCTTGGGCTGAATACTTTACAGCTTGACGACCACTGCCTGTTCCTAATTGATAGGGCACCATGGACCAATATCGGGTTTGCAAAGGATTAGAAATTTTATTTCTTGTATTTAAGGCAATCCAGGTTCCTTTAGCCCCTAATGCAAAAGGGGTATGCAATTTTTTGAGAAAGCTTTCACTATTTATATCCTGCATAAATGCCATATAACGAGCTGGATCATTCACAAAAAAAACCGGATGATTAATCATGATGAAATCTTGAGTAGACATTTCATCATGATTTAAAAGTTTTTCTCCCGGTACTGCCAAAAGCTTTATTGCCATGCCACGGGCATCTTTTTTAATATCTGCTTGTTTAGCATTACTAGATCCATTAGAAAAACGAATCCAGGCTTGATAGGTTTTTCCGGGAAGAAAAACACCTTGTGCCAACTCTTTGGGAAGTGCTTCATCTATCTTGAACTCTGCGCGTACACAACCGTGTGCCTTAGGGTGTGCATCACGTAGCGCGATACCGGTGGAATACTCTTTCTGAATAGATTTCTCAATAATGTCTGCGATCTTTTTAGCTGTGATTTCTTCATCAGGATAAAGGCTTTCATTTAAACCACGATCTATATTGGGATAAGCGATACCTTTGGGAGATTCAGGGGTTATAGGCGAGGTATCAGCATATATAGTGTTAAAGATACTGATGGTCATCAGCGGGAGGTAAAGTAGGCCCAAGCCTACAGCTCTTATAAAGTCAGGCATTGAGTATCTCCTTGATATACCGCTAAAGTTAGTTTTAACTTATGATCTGAAATTCTTTGAAGGCCCTTTAGACCTATAATAATGATCATATTTGTTTGATTATCATTCTTTATGAGGTGCTCTATTTCAAAGTAGGTTTTTACTTTTAATTCAACTTAATAATAAAAATAGGGATCCTGACTGTTTTTTGCCACTTTATTGCAGTTCTTGCACTTGATACTTTCAATAGAGTAGCGCCCATGAGTTTGCTTGCCTTCTGCAGCAGCAATAATAGAAAATTGCTGAGTATCATTAAAGCTATAGTCATCCTGTGCTTCACAAATAGAACACTTGATAATTTTTCTATCGCAGTAGATGTATGCTTCGTTCATTATGTATCTCCTGATTCTTGGTTTTATATTTTCACTGTTTATCATCATCCAATATTATGTAATATTCACCTAGAACTATATACTGAATAGCTTGTTTTTATTAAATTTTTTGTGTACACATTGATAGATTATTGAGATGAAAATACAATTAAGGTGATGTATGCTTAAAAATAAATTACTTCCATAATGAGTTTGTATGGAAAATAAAAATAAAATTATAGTGAAAATCCAGTCTACTTAATTTAGGGGAATTAATTGGGCTTTTTTAATACGAACAAAATGTGAATTTAAGTTTCGTAAAGTAAAGGTTTAAATACGTTTTCTAACTATTTTAAAATCTAAAACTGTTTTATCTTTTAATGCTTATTAATTCGACCAGAAGATATAGGCATTCACATGACACAGGAAACACTGGTTTTAGTATATGATGAAGCTCTGAAGGTGCATGGTTCAGCTACGCATGACATAAACGGTAAGTTGAAATTTCTTGCAGAATACTTATCATTGTATACAAAATTAAGGAATGAAGCAGCTCTTATTGAAATTAAGACTTTGACCGTACGATTCAAATACAGATCTAGGTCTAGAACCTATTGGGTATTCGATATGCCTGAAATATCTAATAAAAAGCTATATATTGAATATCTTTTTGATTTAATTGGCGAATTTAAAAGGCTGTAATAATCATTATAAATTACTAGCAATTGAATATTTAACATCTTTAAAAGACAGAATTTTATAAAACTCATAGATAGGTCATATAGCAGTAGGGTCTCTCTATTTTAAACCTCTTTTATTAGGAGGTATTTTTTTCCTGTTAAAAAATCAAGGTTTTAATTTCTGTTTTTAAATCTCTATTTCATAATGTGTATTAAGATTGGTGATAAAGCAAGGCTCATATAAACCGTCTGTCTTAGATATGATCCTACTTTTATTTGTTAAAGATAGAAGCTTATAAAATTTATTTATCATTTATTCTCGCAGCAGTGTCCTTGAATGCTTGTGCCGGAACTCCAGATACAGAAGCCATTCACAAGCCTGAAATAATAAAAAAATGCGTACCTGACAGTGCAGCTAAATTAGCACGTAAGACATTAGCAAGTGAAGCTGATATCAAATCAAAAACAAATGCTGAGATTGTTAGACTGGTTGCACCGGGTCAACCTATCACTAAGGATTATCATCCAGGACGAATCAATGTAATTGTTGATCCACAAACTCAAAAAATTGTTAAGGCATTTTGTGATTAAAAACTAAAAAGCAATAGTCTACAGAATCTTCTTCGGGAGGTTATGTCCATTATAACTGTTAAAAAAATACGAAATTCGCCAAATCATCAAGCTGAAAGCAAGATACTTTTTTTATTAAGCTTTCTGTTTAAATAGAATGTATAGAGATTGTTGTTAAGCCTGTAGTCGAGGCTATCATATTCTGTATGATTACTTTTTTATCCTGAAAAGACAAAATTTTATGAAAATTATCCAGAATTTATCTTTAATGTTAGTTGCTGTCGCATTGACAGCATGTGCAAATAATCCTGAACAGATGCCTCCTCACCAAGGAAATACTATGAGCAGCTGTATATCTGATGAAGCAGCAAAACTTGTTGGGCAAACTGGTTTATCTGAAGCGACAATTAAGGCAAAGACTAAAGCTGAAATTGTACGTATGGTGGCGCCTGGCCAGCCGGTAACTTTAGATTACCGTTCAAATAGAATTACAGTAGTTACTGATCCACAAACTAAAATTATCGTTCAAGCATCTTGTGGCTAATAACTCAAGACTGATTAACAAAAAGCCATCTTCGGATGGTTTTTTTATGGTGGCAATTTATGGACGCTCATTAATCTAAAACCCTAACCCATAAGCCTCTATCCAAGAAGAAATCTCGCCATCAATCACAACCATTGCTAACCTAACTTATTCAGATGTGAAAAAGCGGCAATTTGAATTCATGCCAAATAAGATCAAGTGCATATTCAAAATAAATTTCCATATTTAAATATCGTAGATCACTGATTAAAATGACGAGATCTATGAATCCCAAATTATTTTTAAAAAGAATTATATAAAATTCCAAGAGTGATAAAATTATAAGAATTAGCAATTTAGAAAGGAATCTACAAAAATAAAATTTGTAGATTGTAGAAATGCAAAATAAGGTCAATTCAGTGCAGTTAAGAACCACTTTTAGTAAGTTGCAAGTTTTGAAAATACAAGGATATAGATATCTATGCCAGCTCTAGCAATTCAGCATAGACTCAGTGGATTCTACTTTTTTTACTATGCAATTGTCGGGGCGTTCCTGCCTTTTTGGAGTCTGTATCTTGAAGATCAGGGCTTCAATTATCAGGAAATCGGGATTTTATCCTCTATTGCTATTATTACCCGGTTCTTTGCGCCGTTGATTTGGGGCTGGATTGCAGACAAGTCGGGTAAGCGAATGCTGCTGGTGCGTATAGCCACCTGGATGGAAGCTTGTATCTGGCTTATGATTTTCATTATTCCGAATAGCTTTCAATCTGTAGCCTTACTGATGCTGATTTTCAGTTTTTTTCAGAATGCCATTCTGGCTCAGTTTGAAGGCGTAACCTTGTTCTGGCTCGGAGAAAAAAGAGCAGAACTCTATGGCAAAGTACGAAAATGGGGATCTGTCGGTTTTATAATCGGTGTATTCGGCTTAGGTACCGTCTTTGAAATTATCAGCATCAGCATGTTGCCAGTCTTGTTGCTCTGTATTTCATTTCTGGCCTTTCTCTGGTCATTTACTATTAAAGAACCAAGGACGGCACCCACTGCACAGAAACAGCTGGAACCTTTATGGCCGATATTCAAACGTCCTGTCGTGTATAGTTTTTTTCTGATCGAATTAATTCTGTTATTTTCGCATGCACCGTTTTATAGTTTTTATAGCAATTATCTAAGTCAGGCTGGATTTAGTACCAGCCAGATTGGTTTGCTGTGGTCAGTCGGAGTTATTGCGGAAATTATCATGTTTGCCTATGCAACATTCTTTCTGACACGCTGGTCATGGCGTCATCTGGTCACAGTATGTTTATTAATGACCGGATTGAGATGGTGGATGGTCGGGATGCTTCCTGCCTCATTCCTGGCACAGTTTTTTGCTCAAACGATTCATGCTTTCAGTTTTGGCTTGTTTCATATGATCGCAATGCGGGTAATTTTCCAGAATTTCTCTGCAGGTCAGCAAGGACGTGGACAGGCACTTTATAGCACTATGTGGGGTATCGGGGTAGCAAGTGGTAGTATTCTGGCTGGTCATTATTGGGATCAAATAGGCGGAACATCTATCTTTATCGCTGCTGCGGCATCGACCTTGTCAGGTTTATTGCTGGTTTTCGGGTTGCCTAACAAAGTCGAACTGCAAAAACAGGCTTGAACATATTATCTTGACATTAAATACGGATTTTTGAGTATTGCCCAAACCACGGCTGTACCTGCTCCAGTTGGGCTGCCAGTTGGAGCAGTAGATCTTCACGTGCAAACGGCGCAATAAATTGTGAACCGAGCGGCAGGTTCTGGTCATTCCAGTACAGCGGTACTGACATCGCCGGAAGGCCGGTAATATTGGCGAGCTGGGTAAAGGGCACCCATTTCAGATTTTCTTTAACAATTTTATCGACCAGTTTACCTTGTGCCAGCAAATGGGCTTTACCCACATTCAATAAAGCTTTTAAAATTGGTTTTTGCCAAGTAGGTGTTTTGACCTCACCATTTTTCGGAGCCACTGTCGCCGTTGCAGGCGTCAAATACAGATCATAATCATCAAAGAAATGATTCATCTGGGTTACATACTGACCCCAGTTATTAAGGTTCTGGATGTAATCCAGCGCGCTGGTCTTGGCTCCGAAAGCGGCCAGTGCCAAAGAGTCCAGTTCAAAATCATTCGATCTAGACGGATAGCTTTTCTGGATTTCATCCAGCATGAAAGAAAACTGGCTAAACCATGTGGTAATAAAATCCTTGGCCAACTGCATCCCATCAATCGCTGGACGGTCTTCAATCACTTCATGACCCAGAGACTCTAGTAGTTTTGCTGTATGTTTGATAGCTTGAATTGCATCCTGAGAGACAGGTGTGCCAATCGTAGAATAAGTGCTAAACGCGATCTTCAGCTTCTTGGGTGGCTGCTGAATCACATCCAGATAATGATGTTGAGGACGTTGAATTTTAAACAGTGAACTATGATCTTCACCATGAGTAGCATCCAGCATTGCAGCACTGTCACGCACCGTTTTGGTTAATACATGCTGAATTGCGGCACCATGCATGGCTTCACTCATTTGTGGTCCCCAAGGTGTACGGCCACGACTCGGTTTTAGGCCGAAAAGACCACAATAGGAGGCAGGGATACGGATCGAGCCCCCACCATCACCAGCACCCGCAATTGGCACAATTCCGGCTGCCACAGCAGAAGCCGAACCACCTGAAGAGCCGCCACTATTATGCTGTAAATTCCACGGATTCTTACAGCTACCCCAGGCATCTGGTTCAGTAATACCTTTAATGCCAAATTCAGGCGTATTGGTGCGTCCAAAGGTCACAATTCCGGCTTTTTCCCAGCGATTGACAATCTCGGCATTGGTCTCAGCAATATAACCAATCCGTTTTAAACCCTGACAGCCATAAGAAGTCGGATAGCCTGCATATTCCTGAAACAGGTCTTTGACCAGAAAAGGTACACCGGCAAAAGGGCCAGACAGATTTTGCTGGCTACGTTTTAACGCGTGTTCATGCATCGGGATGATAATTGCATTCAGCTCGGGATTGGCAATTGAGCTACGTTCCAAAGCAGCAGATAAAAGTTCACTTGAATGTACCTGTTTATTGCGGACCAGTTCAGCGAGCCCTAGACCGTCATATTGCAGATATTCTTCTAATTTCATTGCCATTCCCTAGCGTTGATACTGTTTTAAGGTTGTAGAGGTTTTATACTTAAGATGCAAGTACCACCTGATTGCGCCCACGATGTTTGGCCTGATATAGGGCTTGGTCTGCAATATTAATCAGGTTTTGCAGATCTTGGGAGTTGGGTTCATTTTGGTGGGTGATGCCTATGCTCACTGTAATATACAAAGATGAGCCATCTGATTGATGCATCGGGGTTTTCTCCACAAGGTCTCGAATCCGTTCTGCAATGATGCGGGCTTCTGAAGGTTCAGTATTCCAGAGTAAGAGTACAAATTCTTCTCCGCCAATGCGTGCAAATAGATCCTGGGCACGTAAGTTGTTACGTACAATTTGTGCAAAGTGTTGCAGGACTTTATCACCGACATGATGGCCAAAATGATCGTTCAGGCGTTTGAAATAATCAATATCCAGCATGATCACTGAAAATTCCATCGTCTTGGCATATTGCAGTAAATATTCACCTTTCTTAAAGAAGAAATGACGATTCATGGTTCGCGTCAGACTATCGTGATTAGCCAGATATAGAACCCTTTTAAACAGTTCATTGCGGTTTTGGCTGATAATACACAGGATGAGCGGAGATAAGGCCAGCATAAACAGCCCGATCCGCAGTGAAATATAAATCGTGGAATCGGCCAGTATGGTGTGATTGGTTGCATAAAACTGTGTCAGGCTGTAATAGGTCAAAATGATGACAAAAGCATTGATCATCGTCATGGTAAACAGACGATATGTCAATGCAGCCCAGATCAGTGCAGCCAAAGGGTAGAGCATTGCACCCGGGCCTGCAAAAATATTGGTAATGATGACACAGGCCACGACTGAAGATGCCGGTAAAAAATAGCTGAAATAATTACGTTTTTGACGACGGTTTTTAAATAGATGCTGCAGGTCTTTTATTCTTGGGAATGCCAAGATTAAAGGGAGAAACACGATATAATTCACCATTTCACCAGTCCACCACAGACCAAAATCAATCCATAAATTTTCTTTAGTCATGAATGAATTTGGTAGATTAGGCAAGGTGAGAACTGCAAAGGCAGCACTGGCCAGACAGCCTGCAAAAGCGAAGATGCCAAATAAATGAACGAAGGTATAACCGGTATTATAGTATTTGTAATTAATCTTGAAATATCGAATAAAAAATATCGAAACAATGGTACTGATCAAATTGGAAAGGGTAAGAAACAGGCTTTGCAGTAAACCATTCCCGGTGACCAGATCTGCAAACATAAAAGCACTGAACGCGCCTAACCAGCCTCCCAGATTATTTAAATGTGGAAAGCGTAAAAATAGGGCCAGCAAGGCCGCATTCGCCGGCCATAATAAGGCCAGATACTCTAGCGGTCTGGTTGCGATCCCAATAAGACAACATACTAAAACAGCAAAAACAATAACGAAATAAGCATGAGTTTCATGATTTAATTGTTTTTCTGTTATTCGAGCTAATTGCAAATTTAAAGTCCTATATTCAAATTTTTAAGTGTGAATGATCACTTTGTTTAGCAACTAAGTTTGACCCAAAATATGATTTTATTGTTTGATTAATCTGTTATTAATACGAACTATTAAGATTCTTATATACGAAATATATACAAAAAAAATCAGAAAAGAAATCTATGTTTTTAAACAATGTGATAAATAGTTTCTGACTCTGTATTGAAATTGCGTTAGAGCGGGACATGATCCCAATAAATATGATAATTTAGAATTAATTGTTAAAAAGATGCCAGTAAATATGAAAAAAACATGTCTTAGCCTTATCTTAATCATGAGCTCACCTTGGCTAATGGCGACAGAAAATAAAAAACCAGAGAATACTCCAGTTAAAACTGCTGAAATTCCAAATACCTTTACTGTTAAAACCCGTCCGGAAATTGTCGGTTTGTGGGGGATGGAAATTCCGAATAATAAAAAGTGCATCGAATATTATAATTTTAAGGGAAATAATAATGTTGTGATCAAAAGTGGCGACGAATGGACATCAGGATTATATGATTATCAACCCGCACAAGACCCTTCGCAGCAGATTCCCGCACTAATTCTGCAAGTGAAATATGATAATAATGAAAAAGACTGCTCGGGTAACCAAGTTGACCAATCTGGTGAAATTTCACAGTATTTTGTGAAATGGCAAAACCCTTATACGATTAATTTCTGCGCCAATGAAAAAGCCGAGCAATGTTTTGCCGTCCTCAGACGCGTATTGCCTTAAATTGTAAACAATAAAAAACCGCTGTCATTCAGCGGTTATTTATAAGCTTGGTTTTAGGCATTGTCTTCAGGATTTTCAAGCTGCTTTAACAAATGTTTTTCCAGATAATGAATATCCATTGCCTGTTTGCAGAAGTTCTTGTCTTGAAGGATTAAATCTTTATGTAAAGGAATATTGGTTTTCACACCAGTCAGAATCATTTCGTCCAGAGCATTTCTCATGCGCGAAATAGACGTTTCACGATCCTTACCATGTGCAATCAGTTTCGCAATCATCGAATCATAATAGGGTGGAATGCTATAACCTGGATAAACATGCGAATCCAGGCGAATGCCCGCACCACCTGGTGCATAAAAGTTTTCGATCTTGCCTGGGGAAGGTAAGAAGGTAGAGGGATCTTCTGCGTTAATACGGCATTCAATCGCATGCCCCAAAACCTTGACATCTTCTTGCTGGATATCGAGACCTAAACCACCCGCAATACGCAATTGTTGTTCAATAATATCGATACCCGTAACCATTTCAGTCACTGGATGTTCAACCTGAACACGCGTATTCATTTCAATAAAGAAGAATTCATCATCTTCAAACAAGAATTCGAAGGTACCCGCACCACGATATTGCATCAGCTTACATGCATTCACACAAGCTTCCAGAATGTCAGCACGTGCTTGCTCTGGCAAGTTTGGTGCTGGAGCTTCTTCCAGTACTTTTTGGTGGCGGCGCTGCAGCGAGCAGTCACGATCATACAGATGAATCGCATGGCCATTACCATCGGCGAGTACTTGTACTTCGACATGACGTGGCTTTTGCAGGAAACGTTCCATATAGACCGTATCATCTCCAAACCACATTTCCGCATCACGCTGTGCAGCCTGAACTGATTCGAGTAGGGTATCGACATTTTCCACGATACGCATACCACGACCACCACCGCCAGAAGCAGCTTTGACGATCAGCGGGAAACCGATTTCTTTCGCTTCAGCCAAGGCATTGTTAGGGGTCACTGCATGGGCTGAACCCGGTACAGTCGGGACGCCGGCTTTACGCATGGCCATAATCGCAGAAACTTTGTTCCCCATTAAACGAATATGTTCAGGACGTGGACCAATAAAGATAAAACCAGAATTTTCTACGATTTCGGCAAATTCTGCATTTTCAGCGAGGAAGCCATAGCCAGGATGGATAGCGTCTGCACCGGTAATTTCGGCAGCAGTAATAATCGCTGGAATATTCAGGTAGCTGTCACTGCTCGCACCTGGGCCAATGCATACTGCTTCATCACAGAAACGCAAATGCATTAGGTCCTTGTCTGCATCAGAATAGACACCTACAGTTTTGATCCCTAAAGTTCTGCAAGCCCGGGTGATGCGTAACGCAATTTCACCACGGTTTGCAATTAAAACTTTTTGCAACATTATAAATCCCCGGGGTGATTAAGCGCGGTAGCGGAAAAGTGGTTGACCGAATTGAATCACTTCACCATTTTTCACCAGAATTTCTTCAATCACACCGCTTTGAGTGGCTTCAATCGGGTTCATGATTTTCATTGCTTCGATAATACCGAGCGTATCGCCTGCAGAAACGGTCTGTCCAACTTTAACAAATGTCGGTTCACCTGGGCTTGGTGCAGCATAGAACACACCGACCATTGGCGAAGTTTCAACTGCACCACGAGGAGATTTTGCTGCTGGCGCTTCGGCTGGGGGTGCAGGCATAGCAGGAACAGCTGCTGCAACCACTGGATTACGACGAGTTAATGCAATCGATTGATCGCCTTCTTTAACTTCGATCGCCTGTAAGTCAGATTCAATCATCAAATCGATGAGTTTCTTGATTTTACGGATATCCATGAGACAGTATTCCTAATTAAGATTGTGTAGAAGATTGTATTTTTTCAATGACATAATCCAGGGCAGCAGCATAGCCTTTTGCACCCAGACCACAGATCACACCGATGGCTTTATCGGACAAGTACGAATGATGTCGGAATGCCTCACGTGCATGCACATTTGACAGATGGACTTCAATGAAAGGAATGGCGACGCCAAGGAGGGCATCGCGAACCGCAACAGAGGTATGGGTCAATGCTGCCGGATTAATAATGATGTATTGAACGCCGTCTTGCTGGGCCTGATGAATTCGGTCAACAATGGCACCTTCCCAGTTGCTCTGGAAAGTTTCAAGTTGTAATGTGGCCTGTTGAGCCTGGACAGTCAGTTGCTGGTTAATATCATCAAGACTAAGGTGACCATAAACTTCCGGTTCGCGCTTCCCAAGCAAGTTTAAATTCGGTCCATGAATAACCAAAATGGTCGAACTCATCCAGCATGCTCCAATTAAAAAGTATCGGGTTTTGTTTGCAAGATGGCTGCAAACTCTGCTTATTATTGCATGATTTTCTACATTACTATTTATAATTTCTTTGAATTGACGTAGAAAGCATATAGCAAACAGTGGCGCTATAATGAAAACTTTGCAGAGATTTGGCAATGTTAAAAAATTACAATTCGCGAGGTGTTCATATTATTTTCATTGTAAACCCAATTGGCAAAAACAGTTAATATCCTTTGTGTAACTGTATCTTCATGTTAACGCTAAATTCTTACTTTTAGCGATATTTTTAATTTTAAACAGCTTTTTCCTGACAAATTTGAATGCTATATGTGAGTTGAATCCGGTAAAAAAACCTCAGCTTAATGTAAAATTTTTTTCTGCTCATTTCTTTTAAATAAAAGTGATGATTCCCTTCTAGTCATGTGATGAAATTTAAAAAACTTAAAATAAGACAATGTTTTAATGGATTTTACTTAATGCGAATTCTGCATCTTTTTCCAAGATTCAAAAATTTGTCATATTTCTGTAAGTTCAGTTGAGCATCATAAATATGATTTCAAGATGTACTTAATTGCCGAGATATAAAGCTGATATCTCGGCAGGTTTAATAGAAGATACTTGGAATATGTACTTCCTATTTTTAAGATAGATGAAGTGACGAATGTGTTCATCTTGATATTTTCTTGCAGTGAAAAAATGACCCCTCTAATGCTTAGATAGTGGCAAAAACGCATACATTTGCTGTAATTTTGCTCATCTCCATCTTTGCAATAAAAACTTAAAAAGAGCTGATAGACACACTGACTGACTAAAAAATGAAAGCCGTAAAGCAAATTAGTTAGTTCATCTGATTTAACTTCTCAAACCAATATTTATATAATCATATGATTCCTCATCACCCATAAGACTTTCCATGACCCCTGCATGTAAATTGTTAAAAGCAAATAAAATTGAATACAGCATTCACGAATATGAACATGATGCCAATGCCAAAAGTTTTGGACTGGAGGCTGCTGAAAAATTGGGGCTTTCTGTAGAAGAAGTCTTTAAAACCTTACTGGTGACGGATGAAAAACAATATTTTGTGGCAATTTTACCTGTGCATCATCAGTTAAATCTGAAAAAAGTAGCGACAGCTTTAGGTTGCAAGAAACTGCAAATGGCAGATCCTAAACAGGCAGAACGCTTGACTGGTTATCTAGTGGGTGGGATTAGCCCGGTCGGACAGAAGAAACGTTTAAAAACAGTGATTTGTAGTAGTGCTAGTCAGCTTGAAAAAATGTATGTAAGTGGTGGGAAAAGGGGGTTAGATATTGGATTAAGTCCGCAAGATTTAGCACTAATTTTGGGTGCAAAATTCGCCGATATTGTAGATGAATAATTAGGTTTTAAAACTTGAGATTTGGCTCTTGGTTTTAAGGGTTACTCACAATGATACTCACAAAATGAAACACCTAAAAAAGATAAAGTCGCTCTAGGCGACTTTATCTTTTAACTCTATATCAAGAATGACAGATTGAACATAGGAACTTAGCCAGAAACTCTTCCTTCCATCCTTATGCGGTTTCATGTAGCGACCGTCTCGAATTCTGGAATCCAGTGTCTCAGGTTCGATATTGAGTAATTTAGCAAACTCGATCCGGCCGATGCGACGCTCACTGCTTGCCTTAAGTGCTTTTCTAAGCTCCTGCATCTCGCTATGTATTGCCTGGAGCAACTCATACTCAGTATTAGCTTTCATAACACCTCACTTAAATCCACAAATTGAACAAAACACATCACAATGAACCGTGAACTTTTTACAGATGAAACAGTATTCAGTCACTGTTGTCCTCCTTGAGTCTTTAGATATTCCGCTTTAGCAGCTGCCCAATTCTTTTCATCGTATGGGTTTAAACCTTTTTTTTCACACCAGGTGGTACACCACAGAAATTGATCATCATCGTATGGTGTAGGTTGAACAATCTGAATACTCACTCAGACACCTCGATACTTTTAAATAACGACTTCATAAGATCGTAGGTTTTAGGGGCAAAACGCTGTTTAACTTCTTCATTTAACAGAGTCTCAATTTCATCCCAGTGATCAACCAGAACAGCCCAATGTTTAGAGACTGCTTTCATCTGGCCAAGACGTTCACGAAACTCCGGTACCGCATTAAGTAATCCTACGCAGCGTTCAAAGTCAGCCGGATCATGTGGGTGAAAATTGGTTTCCCATGCTTTGCCCGCCACTGGACCATCATTCAGCAGTGTTGCCATCAGACACTTACTCGACATGCCTGTATTCGCATTAAGTAGCCAGTGCATAGATTTTTGAACTTCAGTCATTACTTAATTCCTTGTACTGAGTAATGATGTCCACACCGCAAAAAGGGCAGTAATTTAAAGCAACACGATTCTTTTTGAATCGACCCGCCACTATTTCAAGTCGAGATGAATTAACTTCCCGCATACTCATGATCTGACCCTGAATATCACCATAATGATTGCGAGTGACTTCACTAAGAAATTCACACATTTCAATCCAGTTGCCTGTATTTACACACCGCTCTTTCTGAATTTCCATCAAGCCACCTGTTTTAATTTTTGATACCGAGCACGGGCATAAGCACGGCATGCTGAGATACATTGAGGGCAACGACAGCCAGTGTTATACATGCTAATTGTGCCGTGTTTACGTTGTCTTTTTTCAACCAGTCCGCATTCATACAACTTCTTCCAGTTAGTGTTCGCTGCACGACATTCATCGCAGCGACACCCATGGTTTGTATATGTAGAGATCGTCCCGTGCTTCAACGAACCACCTCCATTTTGAGTTCCACCACATATGGATCTGGCAGTGGAGTCAGAAAGGTGACATTGTCCATTTTGAATACATGCTTCAGCACTTGTTCCAGCTGGTTTTCGGTAAGCTTTACGGTTTTAGTTTCAACCACACGATGCTCGACCCAGTTATCGAATGGAGACTTGGCATTTTTTTCCTTTTTAGAAGTAGAGACTTTACTCATGCGGGGTTCAGCACGTACACGAGGGATATCTTTTACATAGAAAAATGTACGTTCATCACCTGAATTTTCTGAGCGTAAGCAACCAAGGTTTTCAAGTGAATAACAAGAATTACGCACCTGACGGGCAGTAAGACCTAAGGCAGTAGCGACTGTTGCAGGCTTGGCACCGTGACTTTCTGATTTAATACACTCAATAATTCGTGCACGAATAGGTTTGCTTTCATCTGGAGTGGTTTCGGATAACGGTTGTTCTATCTTGAAAGGGGTTCCTGGAATGATGTCGAGTAGGTTGGTTGGCGTGATTTTGGCATCAAAACCTTCTACGCCAACGACCTGAGTTGCTGGAGGAGTAGGAACATCAACTTTGGCTTGGTCCTTAGCTACTTCCATGACCTTGCCTGTATTTGCACTAACTGCCAACTGAGTTTCTTTTTGAACTACTGGCTCAGCATGTACTTGATCGGCTTTTGGGGTGGTGTGATAGACACCTAACTCATCCAGGTGAATTTTTTCGTCTTGCAACAAGACAGCAAGGCAGTTTTTAACTGTCTTTAATGACATTTTTGAATTATTGGCAATTTGTGCAGCAGATAAACCAAAAGGATCATTGGCCAATGTATCGAACACTTTGCCAAGGTTTTTGTCCATTTTTAAGCTGTTAAGGTCTTTAATATTTGTCATGAGCGGAGTCCAGAATAGAAAATTAGTGCAACATGCCGTGATTTTTTAATTTTTTACGCAGCGTACCCCGGTTCAAACCCAATAGTTCTGCAGTAAGTGTCTGGTTGCCACGTGTCTGAACCAGAGTCATCGACAATAAATGTGCTTCAACTTGCTCAACCACAGCGCGGAATGCATCCCCTCTACTGATTTCAACGATGTGTTCAAGTTCTTCCTTGTTAATCGTCAACAAATTTTTCTCAACCATGCTGTATTTCCCCTTAAGACGTTTGAATGACGCGAATTTGTGAATTCAACTTTTTAATAAAGGCCGAGCCTTGTTTGAAATAAACTTTAAAAAATACCTGGTAACGCTTTTTTCCTTCCGCATTGAGGTGCTCTGAAGAAGTGATCGTGACTTGGCCACGGGTAGGGTGTACAAAGGTCACAATCTTTTTCTTTTTACAGACGCTTAAAATGCGGTACTGATCATTGAGTAAAAACGCAAAGAATGCCTTTCTCATGGTCAGGTCAATCGACCCCACCGGCTTGGTGGGATCTGGTAAATGATTGAAGTAGGTCATACCTTTTTGTTCAATTTTTGCGTCTTGCATTGTTTATTCTCAGCCAGTGAATTCGTAGCCCAACTGATCAGCACGTGCTTTACATGTCTTTAAGATCGTTGGATAAAACTCAGAGTTTCGGAAAGTTTCTAGAGCACCACTTAAGACATGAATGTCTTCAACCTGAGGTAATGTTTTCAGTGCCTCGTTGAAACGACTTTTCAAGTCGTCTATAGGTGTGCCTTGTGTGCTTTGCTGTTGTGCAGCGGCTTGACTAGACTTCTGGGCAATGATTCCCCGGATCCCTTCACAGGTTTCTTCAAATTTTTGTTGTTGAACGTCATGCAGACTATTCAATCCACGTTTTGCGCAGTACTTCTCAATATCAATGCCTGCCTGTTGCATGAGATATTGAAGTTCCAAAAATTGATTACCGTCGATACATGCATCAGCAGAACCAGAATTCAGCCACCGCTTAAGTGCTATACCATCGGCTTCAGTCAGCGGTCTTGGTTCAATGAATAAACGTGTACGGTCTTTAGTGGCAATGGCTAGGTTTTCATGAGTAAGATCCAGAACCGTGGTGAACTCGTATTCAATACCTTCACGCTGTTCTGCTTTCATACCCACTTTTTCAACTTTCTTCTTGCCGCCATTGTTGGTTTGCACGGTTTCCATTTTTGAGCGCAAGGTCACAATGATATTGATGCTGGACTGCAACATCGCATCGATAAATTTACGGTGACGTGGTGTGACTTCGCTCCACGCTCCCCAAGTGTTGCCACGGAACGTTGTGCTACCCAACTTATCTACGATTTCTAAACAACCACCCACACCCGACCACTCATGGGTAATGCTGTCCAAGATTAAAGTGTCAAAACCTGCTGCTTCAGCTGCTTTGATTGCATCAATGAATTTTTCAGGTGTGTAAGGAGGCTGTAAATTTGCATGTTCAAATGCAACAATATCTTCATACAGTTCAGCACTACTGTTTTCAGTGTCTGCCACGGCAATACGACCGCCAATACCTTTGGCCAGCATTAAAGCGCCATAGGTTTTACCCGCACCAGTAGGACCAGAGACAGCTAAGCGTAACTTTGCATTTTTACGTTGAGCCGGTTTAAAAAATACGTTTGTCATGACTTTTCCCTCAAAAAATCAAAAATTAATGTGCTGAACGGTAGCGACGTGCCCAGTCGCGGTACTCATTCGAACCATAAAAACCTGAGTTCACACGTGTTTCATGTGCCTGGGTGCGTATCTCACTTTTTTTGCGCAATTGCGCATTTACAATTGGTTGGCGGGCTTGGTTCAGTGCCTTGACTAGCCATTCTTTTTGATCAGCCAGATTGATTAGCGTCATGCTGCCGTCAATCGCTTGTTTATGAACTTCGAAGCCTGCGATGTTTCCAGCTTTATGGGCATTTACACTGCTTTTGCGCTTAAGCACATAAGTCACTGGGCGATCTGTACCCACACGGTAGCGTTCACAGTGGTAGGTTAGAAAATTCGGATCTTCCTGCTGGAAGCTGTCGATGTGTTCTGCAAATTTCATTTCGCTTCTCCTACAGCTTTGGCGATTGCTTCGGCTTGATACGCAGCTTCTTTGTCTGATGCATGAAGAACCATTACTGCCAGACCAAGAAGTACCGAAAGTACAAGCATCCAGGCAGCCACATTTGATGCGACTTCTTTCCCTACTGACTTTGATTCAGGGTGCTGGTACAAACGCTCGGACGTTTGGCGAGAAGTGCCAAAGTCGGGCAAGTTGCTTTGAATAGGGTTTTGTTTCATACTTATTTCACTCACAGTTAGATTGTGGGTCACGCTCCAGGTAGTTCGCGCTACGCTGGGGCTTTTTGTTTGCCATGAGATATATGTTCAATTAATTGAACTAAAATGTCAATAATATGTTCAATAAATAATGTAAAAGATATTCAATTAATTGAACTGTGTGTTTTAATAGACAAAAGAAAACCCACCGCTGGGGTGGGTTGTTTGGAGTTGGATCGGGAAGTGTTAATCCAGACCTCTTGTCCGATCAGAAATGTTCAATCCTAGTTTTTGTATTGCCATAAAGTTGGCAATAAAATATAAAATTCCAAGAATATTTAAAAACATAGCAGCAAAAGCTAGATTAAAAACTATTTCTAAATTACTTAATTCTAAAACAAAGCTCGCAGTTGGAAAAATTTGGTATGTTAAGTACATGCCAGATATTATAAAAAAGTACACCAGATATGAGTTTCTAACATCTAATAAATTAGACTTAATTGCTTTGTAATAAGCATCATTTTTTACCCTATCTGGATTGAGTGTGCATAAGATACCCATGCCGATTGAAAACATGATCCCAGCAACCGTATAAATAGTATTTAAAAGAGAGGAATCAGGGGATTTTGACGCAAGAGAGCCTACGGCAACTGAAATCACCAAAAAAAGTGAAACATTAAGCAGTAGCTTTTTTACGTTCATTTTCCAATTCTCTAATAAATCTATTCATCTCTTGTGATAGCTGAGCCTCGTTGAATAGGTTTGTATCTGTAGTTTCTATAGTAACCTCTTTTGTTCTTAATATTTTTTTACCTTTGATAATTTTTTTATTATTTCTAGTTAGAAATTCAAAGTTATCCAAGTCAGCTACAGGTTTCAATAGTGCACCAAATGCTCTTCTAATCTGTTCATCATCATCTTTTTTAGGCTTTTTAAACTCAATGACCAGTTTTGCTGAGATCATCTGTTCAAGCTGATGGTCAGATATATCCTTAGTGTCGTTTAGGGCTCCTTTAACTAAATCTAATGCAACTTTCCCAATATTGAATGTTTTGCCAAATGTGGGTTTGGCTGCATTAGGGGTAATATTCCCCCCGGTAACTGGATCCCTAACAGTAATATCCTTAATGTTTGATAGTTCAGGCATCGCATCCTCAGCCACCAAAGGGTTTACCTCATACAAATCATTTAACAACCAATTCAGATAAGTTTGTAAGCGAGTAATTGTTAAATTACCCGGCATATTTGTTATGAGGAAATTATTATTTACTGAAAAATAATAATGGTTTTTATAGATTGCCTCAGCATTCACGACACTGCTATTTAGATCAGCAATTGTGAAATGTTTCTTAGAAAACAAGGTGCCATCAATATGCTGAACATTATTTCCCAAAGCTACTCTTAGCATAGTGCAGAAAATAGGATCTCCAGTAGAGCTATTTTTTGCAAAATCAGATATTAAATCTTCTTCTTTTTGCGGATCTTCTGCATTGAGAAGCATACGCCTTTCATTAACCGCTATAGATGTTTGTAGCTTGACTCTTAATTTTTCACCCAGATCCGATTGTTTTTTATTAACGTCTGAATTAATTATTTCAAATGCACGTAATTTTGCGATAGCCATTTTGAATCCCCTAAATATCTAACCCCCGATCAAAGTGCTGCGTCGGGTTCGCAGTTTTATTTATCCAGCCAACAAAAAATGATTTGAGGGTTTATTCCCCTGAATACTTTTCTAAAAATTCATCTATCCATCCTTGTGCTACTCCAAGATTGGTTATGTCAGTCAGCTTTAGATTAGTCTCTTCTGCTTCGTTAAAGCCTTCAATAATAGCTTCGAAGATATTTGCTTCACTAATGACCTCGTGCGCCATTTCCGCAGCGTCATAGCTTTGTTTGGCTTTTTTAAGCGAGGCTATTTGTTTATCAATTCCTGTGCCAATTTTATCTAATGCCAATTTAAATTCTTGACGACTAATCGTTAGTGCGGTTTTGGATTTATTAAGTGTTGCGATCATTATGCTTTCCTTCTTCAACTAACTTAATAATTTGTTCATTGCTATAAACAGAAACAAATCTTGTACTTCCAATTTCTGTTGCTAAGATTTTTACATCTGGGGCAGATAGAGAAATTTTTTCATTATTGGTAGCAGCTTCAATAATTTGATTGATAGATAGTTGAGAGTTGTCCATTTAATTTCCTTAATAATTTAATTATCCGGCACGCCATATTTGACGGCCCATTACTTTAAAGTTTTTGCCATTCTCTTCTGTCACCAACTTATCTCGATACTTTTCATTAAGACTATGAAGAATTAAGGAGCCGTCAGCTTCTTTGAATATCTGCTTAATCATTCCCTCGCCAGCAAGATAGACGGCATAGATCTCACCATCAATAATATTTGTTTGGGAAAGGTTGATACCCACCAAATCACCATCTTTAATAAAATCAGCCATGCTGTCACCTTTGGCTTTTATTATTTTCATGGTCTGTTCTGTGACATTTTTATCTTTTAAAAAAGAAGGTGGAAAGGGAATTTTTCCATTTATAGCATCGAAGTGAAATTCAATAGATTCACCCTCACCACATGAAAAATTCGCTTCAACTACCTCGATCCAAACAAAATGATCACGAATGTCATCATTAACAGCTACTGTTTCCAACACTTGGTCTGCATGAAAAGAACCAGAAAATTCCCCGGTTAAAAGCCAATGAGAAGTAGTTTTTAATGCTTTGGACAAGGCCTCAATATGTTTTGCGCTAGGGTTATTACTGCCATTCACCCAACCGGAAACCGTTCCTCGGGCCGCACCAGTGGACCGCATTAAGTCTGCTTGTGAAAGATTAAGCTCAGCCATGCGTTGTTGAATTCGGTCTGATACAGATTGGTACATGGGAAAAATCTCGCTTATTTGTGTTCAAAATTATGAACAAATAAATTGACAATTACCTGAACGTATAGTTCAATTAATAAAACTAATTAGTTCAGGTTTTTGAATATGACTGTTGATCAGCTAATCTCTTTTTATGAAGTAAAAAATAAGTCACAACTAGCCCAAAAAATTTCTGCTGCTCGTTCAACTATAACGCTGTGGGAAAAAAACGGTATTCCACCACGCACCCAAGCATCATTTGAAATTTTGACACGTGGCGCATTAAAGGCCGACCGAAAAGCACTTTCAGCCTAGGAATAATCATGACTAGAAAAAAATCAGAGTCTCTACTGACTCTCGGGAAAAAAACTGTGTGTATGCCAACACATTTGCCCGAACAGGTAGCGGAGCATATTGCGAAAGAGGCATATGAACGTGGTTGGTCAAATAGCCAGTATTTAAGGTGGTTAGCCATGTTGGATATGAAGCGCTGTGAAGATGATAAGAATCTTATGTCACAGGTAACAGGAATACCGAGAGAACGCTTTGACTTATTCGAACAAAAGGAACAATCCGAACGGATCGACTATTCAGACAAAGAAAAAGCCTGATTTACGAGATCAGGCTTTTTAAGTGTTTCAATCTCTGGAGATTAAAACGATGAATTCAATTCCGCAAATTCAGCCTAATAATACCACACAGCCAGTGACCATGTCATCAGTGGAACTTGTTGAATTTATTAACAATCACCGCAAAGAAGTTGCAACTGCAGAAAAGCCATATGTCGAACTTCGTCACGATAGTTTTATGGTAAAGGTACCTAAGGTTTTGGGTGAAAATCAATCTCCAAAATTTATTGGAAGTTACCAGGACGGGCGTGGTCGTACATATCCATGCTACCGCTTTCCAAAACGTGAATCCTGTCTCTTGGCCATGTCATACAGCTATGAGTTACAAGCTCTGGTTTTTGACCGTATGACTGCCATGGAAGAAGCACTCAAACAATCCGTTGCACTACTTCCAGACTTCACTGATCCCGCTGCTGCAGCACGTGCCTGGGCAGAACAATTTGAAGCCAAGCAATTGGCACAACAGCAAATTGCCGAGTTAGCACCTAAGGCTGAAGCACTCGACACCATAGCGGACACCACCAATACCTACTGTCTGCGGGACTGTGCGAAAACCATCGGCATCCGTGAATCCGATCTAATCAAACTTCTGATAGACAAAAAATGGATCTATCGGGATGCGGATCGCAAGCTGCAGCCGCATGCTCAATACGTTTTGAATAAGGTATTCACCAATCGTACATCACCAGTGATCGTGAATCGCATTGATGGGAAAGAACGCGTTTTCTTACATATGCGCGTTACTGCATTTGGTCTGACCCGCATTACTGGGTTGGTCAACAAAAATAGAAAGGTAGCTGCATGAGTTTAGACGCAACCACCTGGGCATGGAAAGTGCGCCAGAAACAAAAGCCTGGCGGGAGTACTAAACCTCTTAAGCGATTGGTCCTTCTGTCACTGGCTGACCGAGCAGGTGAAGATCACTGTGCTTATCCGAGTATTGCACGTCTGGTGGAAGATACAGAGATGGATCGCAAGACTGTGCTCAAAATTATTGATGAGCTGATTCAGGATGGATTGATCGAAGATACTGGTGAAAGAAAGGGCAGAACCAAGCAGGTCAAAGTCTATCGTTTGATGGGTGTAAATGGCCGTGAAACAGTCCCAACAATGGAATCCTTTAACGCTGAAAACGAGGATTTAAAGGGTCCCAATCTTGGAACAGTCCCAACAACGGAACAGTTCCAATGTTCCGCGGAAAGAGTCCCAACGTTCCGTGGAAAGAGTCCCAACGTTGGGACACGGAATCTTTCAAAGAATCTATCAATAGAATCTAAAAATAAAAAATCATGGTTTTGTTTTAACAAACTTCGTGAAGAAATGTTTTTGACCGATGACAGTATCGATTTTGAAATCATCGTGAATTCGAAATGGATTGAACGTGAAAAACGTGCCTTTGAAAGTTACAACGCTGAAAAACCAATGAGCGATGAGCTGATGATTTATCACTTCGCTGACTGGGTGATCAACTCATTCAAAACCAAATACTCGAGTAAACCGAATTCTGAAAAACCTGCAGGTATATCTCAAAAAACCGATCAGCTTTCTGAAAAACAGATTTTTACTTTCGCTCAAAAACTTTCTCAGCATCCCGAGTTCACAAGCAAGTTCAGTGAACCAGGTGAATCTTACGAAAAACTTGCTGCTCGTATCGCCGTGAAACTGAAAGATCCGGCCCAGGCGAAGAAGTGGGAAAAGTATTTAAAACAGGTTGGATTTAATGGGGATTTACCTGATATCGCTGCATAACACAGGCAGGTTCAGGATCTCTATCAAAAATTAATTAAGCATCTTCGAGGGGAATTGAGATGACTTTACAGCACATAGAAGCACAAAAAGCGGCACGTTACGTGGGGAATTATTCAGAGAAGCAGGCGCAACGTCGTGCACTGGATGAAATGCTAAAGGGGTACAAGGGGAAGATCACTGAATTACCTGGGCCAAACTTTAAACCACGTCCTGTTCATCATCACTGTGAAGATCCAAATGAGTTTTGCGGTCTGATTAAATTAAGCCGAATCAAGAACTGGTTCAATGCCGGCACTAAAAACCTGTCACGTCGCAAGATGATTTTAAAGTTTGTGGATATGACTGAAGACCAGGTGCTGTATATCACCCTGCCAGCCAATGAGCAGAGCCTGAGTAACCGTGAGTACCGCAATATTATGAATGCCATGCCACTGGTTGAAGCAGAAGAGCAGCGTTTGTTAGCTGATATGACCAGACCTTTCCTGGATCGTCAGCCTGCTGTTCACCAGTCAGCTTTTGATTTTGGGGACGTGTCGTGAAAGACCTAAACAAGACACTGCTGTTTATCTTTATGTTGATTGGGGCTGCTTTGGTGAGATTAGGGGGTGGGGTGTGAGTTTTAATTTACTTCCGCATGAATTGATAATCGATAATTTTGCCGGTGGTGGTGGAACCAGTACTGGTCTTGAGCAAGCTTTCGGCCGTACGGTAGATGTTGCAATTAATCATGATCCTAAAGCCCTTGCTATGCATCGAATTAATCATCCCGATACTAAGCATTTTTGTGAAAGTGTGTGGGATGTAGATCCGATCGAAGCGACAGGAAATCAACCAGTTGGCCTTGTATGGCTTTCTCCAGATTGTAAGCACTTCAGTAAAGCAAAAGGCGGTAAACCCGTAGAGAAAAAGATCCGTGGTCTTGCGTGGGTTGCTTTGCGCTGGGCTGCAAAAACCCGTCCACGTGTCATCATGCTGGAGAATGTTGAAGAGTTTAAAACATGGGGAACATTGGGGAGGGATGGTAAACCTTGTCCTAAAGGTAAAGGTCGTACCTTCAAAAGCTTTGTAAATGCGCTTAAACGTCAAGGGTATGAAGTTGAGTGGAGTGAATTACGGGCTTGTGATTATGGTTCGCCTACCATTCGCAAACGTTTCTTCTTGATTGCTCGTCGTGATGGTTTACCAATTAAATGGCCAGAACCAACACATGGGCATCCAGATAGTATCGATGTTCAGAAAGGAAAATTAAAGCCATGGCGTACTGCAGCAGAATGTATTGACTGGTCTATAGAATGTCCGAGTATTTTTACTCGAAAACGTCCTTTGGCCATAGCCACACTTAAACGTATTGCAGGTGGATTAAAGAAATTTGTTTTCAATAATCAAAAGCCTTTTGTTGTGAATGGTATCGCACCAGTGTTAACAGAATGCGCCAACGCATCAAATAAGCGCTCAATGCCAATTAATGAGCCTTTAAGAACTATCTGTGCTCAAACAAAAGGTGGCCATCATGCGCTTATTTCTGCATTTTTAGCCAAGAACTACACAGGTGTTATTGGTAGCAGTTTGAGAGAGCCAGTTCATACGATCACAGCTAAAGACCACAATTCGCTTGTGATTAGTCATTTATCCAAAATGAAAAACGGCTGTATTGGACAGGATATTAGTGATCCTATGCATACACTTACGACCGTAAATCAATTTGCAGAAGTACGTGCTTTTTTGACAGCATTTTATGGAAATGAAAAAGACGGTAACTCAGTTGATGAACCATTACGCACAATTCCAACTCGTGACCGTTTTGGCTTAGTAACCATTGATCAGCAGGACTATGAAATTGCAGATATAGGTTTCCGCATGCTTCAACCGGTTGAGCTTTTTAAGGCACAAGGTTTTCCTGAATCCTACATTTTTACACACGGTATTGATGAACGAGGTCAACGAATCGTACTAACCAAAACTGAACAAACTCGTATGGTTGGGAACTCAGTGCCGCCTGACCTTTCTAAAGCTTTGGTTGAGGCGAATTTTAAACATGAAGAAAAATACAAAGGTGCCGCATGAACAACGATTCTAATATTGCCCGAGCTATGTGCCTGGTTCCACATCACATGATGCTGGCTTTCATGCAGGGCAATCACAACAAAATTATCGATGATAGTGCCTACTGGAACATGCTAGGTACAGCCTGGAAAGCTGGGGGTTGTTTTAAAGATCAAAACGACTGGATGGTGATGTTTCGCAGTAAACGCAGAAACCGTCAGAAGATTATGAAAAGCAGTGAACGTCGTGAGTTTGCACGTTTGCCTAAAAAATTGAAGGCCTACCGGGCCTATGCGGATCCAATCGAAATTGAGCAGTCAATTTGCTGGAGTCTGGATAAAGAGTTTGTTGAGCAATATGCCAAGGCAAAGGATCTGCAGATTGCAGAATGCACATTTAACCGCGATGACGTATTTGCTTATTTTAACCGTCGTAGAGAATCTGAAATTTTGGTTTGGCGCGGTGGTATGAACACAAAAAAAGAAGAAGAAACACTATTTGATTATTTTACACCCAGCAAGACGTTGTTGTTCCCTATAGCGTTACATGAGCAGACTACGAAAAAATATGAAAATCCAGATCAAGGGAAACAACATGCGTCATAAACCAAATACTTTACACCTTGCATTGGCCAGTGCGGGGATGTACTTCAATTTTGAACGTCGCATTATGGCAGCGTTGAATTCGAATACTGATAAAGCAGTCACTGGCTTAACAGAGGTTAAAACCTTGGATGAGCTTATGGCTGAAAATACCGGGCTGGTTTGCGCCTGGGATCTGGCTGCTGAATAAATAGCCTATGCCAGCAGTATTAACTGATCAGGAACTTCGGAAAGCAGGCTTGGGGCACTTATGCGCCAAGCCTGTACCCGATCCGAAAAAGAAAACCCCAAAATACAACAACATTAGGACCGAAAAAGACGGGCTTAAGTTTGATTCAAAAAAAGAGGAGCGTCGGTACACCACTTTAAAAGCCATGGAACGTAACGGAATTATCCATGACTTAAAAATGCAGGTTCCGTTTGTACTTGCACCTAAGGTGAGATTCAGCAATGAATCACGGGCTAAACCAGAGCTACGTTACGTTGCAGACTTTGTTTATATGTGTAATGGCCGGCAGATTGTGGAAGACGTTAAGAGTGAAGCAACACGTAAAAAAGATACTTATCGTATTAAGAAGCACTTGATGATGTCGGTGCATGGCATAGAGATTATTGAGGTTTAAGAGGTGGACATGGCTGAGCGCAAAAGACATACAGACGCAGAGCAGAACGATGAAAAAAAGTCATCGACTATCATGATTTTTGAAGCATGTGTTGATCTGCATAACCAAGGGCAGATTATTACACGTGAAACTCTGCAGATTGCATTGCCACATCTTACCCGGGGACAGATCGACGATCGCTTAAGTTATCTGGTGGATACCAATCAGGTGAATCGCGTTGAACGTGGCGTTTATATGCCGGTGCAGCAGCATCGTCCTGCACGCATGATCACTAAGACCGTGCTGAATGACGGTACGGTAAAGATTGAAATTGGTGATGATATTGTACTGACCTTAACACCTAAAGAAGCACGGGATTTTGGTTGTTTAATGATGAGTGATGCCATGCAGCACAGCAATATTGAGATGGGCCGGAGCATGAGTTACCTCACCAACAATATTGCAACCCAAGTAAGTAAATTGGCTCGCAGTATTGAACGGATCCATGAGGATAAAATTCAAGGAGGCCTATTTGATGAAAGTGGTACATAACGGAATGTCACATCTGATATTGGGCGATATCCAACCCATGATTGAAAAACTATCGTCAGGTAGTTATCCATATTTATCTAAATGAGATAATCTTGGATATGAATGTTTGGGAGAATAAATAACTTTATAGGATAAGTAGTGGGTTTGGTTAAATTCAATAGAGTTTGCTGTTTAATGGAAATTCTAAAATTAAAAATTTAATTTTATATAATTAATATAAATATCTTTTTATAATGTGCTTTTTTTTACATTGTAGAACCAAGGGGAGTGCTAATGATTCCAACATCTTTAGAGAGTCGTTGTGATGAAAATCTTCATATTTATTTCGATGAAACTAATAACTTAAGAAAAATTTCTCTGAATATTAAAAAGGAGAATGGTTTAAACGAAACGAATACTCTGTTTGTTGTTGGTGGAATATTTTTTACTTATGCAGCAAATCCTTTAAGAATGAAAACAGGATTTCAGAAGTTTTTTTCAGATAATAAAATTAAGCTGGATGGAACTGAAGAGTATAAGTTTAAAGAGTTTGCACAGGGAGGAGGAGGGGAAAATCAACAAGATTTTAAGAAATTATTAGGTAGCAAAAAGTTAAATTTATTTCTTAAATGGTTGAAAAAAAATAGAGGTTATTTCCATTATTCGGTAACAGATCTAAGGTACTTTATCTTTTTAGATTTAATCGAGTCTAAAGAATTGGGGAGGGAAATTAATCGATATGCAAACTTATTACCTAATACAATAATGAAAGAAAATTTGATAATGGATTTTCATTTTGGGCTAAAAACATTTTTCGATAAAATTTTGCAATTTAAACAATTAGAATTTTTTAAGAAACTACATACAATAGATTTTCCAGATGTTGAAAAGGTTAATATTGAGACATTAAGAGAAATAGTTGCCTCGCATATCAGTGATTACCTAAGTCATAATAGTATTTCTAATGAAGATGAGCGCTATTTAAAACCCATAAAAAATATTATAGAAAAAACTGACTTTTTTTTTATACTTGGAAACCCCGATAAACCATATCGTTTAATGAACAGCTTTACATCATTGTATTTCACACGTCTTTTAGATTTTCATAAATCAACTATATATCTTGATAATGAATATGATGTTGAAGAAGATCTCAAGTTGTTAAAAAACTCTGATCTAAAAGAGGAAGTGACAAATAAAATGCTAAGAGGGCTTTCAGGTATCAACTACTCTTTTGGAAAATCAGATCAAAACTTTATTTTACAAATAGCTGATATATCTATTGGTCTAGTTAAAGAATTTTATACGTTTTGTCTGTGCTCTAATATTCCTTTGAATGAATGGGATGATTTTATTAAAGAGTTTGATAAAAATTTAGCTCCAACTCAAAGTGAGAATATAAGATTATTCTTTGCATTACATAATAAATCGCTTTCTATATATAATGGTATTCAACATACAACTACACCAATTGATGGTAGGAAAAAATTTGATGCATTGTTGCGATATTACAATCAGCAATGAATACAAATTTAAGTATTTAAAAAAAGCCCATTCTATATGGGCTTTTTTTGTGCCTATTCGTTCGAAAAATATACCGCATAGAACAGTACGCACTGCGTAAAACTGTAGGGTTCGACAGTACGCACTGCGCACTCCCATCATCACCTTGTAAGCAAAGGTGGTGTGATGTCAGAGAAGAAAGCAGCTCCCGATTGGGAACGTATTGAAATCGAATATCGTGCAGGTGTGCAGTCTATAAGGCAAATAGCACAAGCCTTTGGCGTATCTGATGGTGCGATCCGAAAACGTGCCAAGACACAAGAATGGACCCGCGATTTAAACGGCAAGATCAAAGCAAAAGCCGAAGCAATAGTACGCACTGAAGTGGTACGCACTGAGGTACGCAACTCACCTGAATATAAGGCCACTGAAAAAGAGACCATTGATGCCAATGCCAATCTGATCGCCAGCATCCAGATCAATCAGCGTAAAGACATCCAGCGTGCCCGAAACTTATGTATGGGCCTGTTCGATGAACTTGAACACATGATCGGACTGGACAACATTGCACTGCTCGATGACTTCGGCGATGTCATGCGCAAGGAAGATGACAAAGGCCAGGACAAATTAAACGATCTGTACATGAAGATCATCCAGCTGCCGAACCGGGTGAAGTCAATGAAGGATCTGGGCGACACGCTCAAGACTTTGGTTGGTCTGGAAGTACAAGCCTATGGCCTGGATAAAAAACAAGAAGAAAAAGCCGATGACCTGACCGCATTGATCAATCGAATTGCACAAAGCAACTCATCTACATTCCAGCCTGTAGCACATGACCCTGAGTTTGATAATGAAAATGGGGACGCTACGTGAATAAGACGACCAACGACCCACATCAAAATCATTTCATACACGTACCTGCAATAAAAGCGCACTATAGTTGTGCAAAAGTGGTGATTATATGATGTATAACACCAACTTAGCGGAACTACCCACAAATAAAGAAGAACTGGAAAGATGCCTTGCTGACCCACAATGGCGTATTTTTTCCGGCTGTCTGTACAAGATCAAAATTAAGGGTGATGACTTCAAGGATGACTTGGGAAATGTCATTGAAGCCGATACCTTTGAGCTGCCATTTAAACCGAACGCTGCACAGATCAAATTTTTAAACCGGTTGTGGCACCGGAATATTATCTTAAAAGCACGTCAGCTCGGTTTTACTACACTGATCTGTATCCTATGGCTAGATCATGCACTGTTCAATGCCAACCAGAACTGCGCCATTATCGCTCAAGACTTGCCGACGGTTTTCAGTATCTTCAAGGACAAGATCAAGTTTGCCTATGACAACCTCCCAGATGAAATCAGAGCACGCTTTCCTTTAAAAGCCTATAACAAGTCAGAAATTGAGTTTGGCCACAATGGATCGAGCATCCGTGTAGCGACCTCATTCCGTTCCGGTACCATCCACCGCATGCTGATTTCAGAGTTCGGTAAGATCGGTGCGAGTGATCCGGCTAAAGATGATGAGGTTATTACCGGGTCGATCCCAACGGTACCGACCAATGGTGTGCTGGTGATTGAATCTACAGCGGAAGGACGTAACGGTTCATTCTATGCAATGGTTCAGGCAGCACAGACCAACTACTTGCTGCGCAAAGTTCTCACATCCAAAGACTATCGATTCCATTTCTATGCCTGGTGGCAAGAGCCGAAGTACCGGATTGATTCTACACAAGTCACTATTTCAGCCAGAGATCATGAAGAACTGGATGAAGTTGAGCTGATCGTACGCCAGAAAATGGGGATCAAGATGCGCCTCGATCCTGATCAGCGTGCCTGGTATGTGCTGACACGGGACAATGACCTTCGTGGTGATAGTGCCAAGATGTGGCAGGAATATCCATCATTCCCTGATGAAGCATTCCAGGTGGCCAAAGATGGTAACTACTATGCCAAGGATATGCTGGCACTGCGTAAGCGTGGCGGTATTGGTCAGATCGAAGTATTGGATGTACCGACTTATACCTACTGGGATATCGGGAATCATGACGGCTGTGCAATCTGGTACCAGCAGATCATGAATGGCCAAGACCGTTTTATTCGCTACTACGAGAAGCATGGCCAAGATCTAAGACACTATGTAGCAGAGATCAAATCACACGATTACATCTACCACACCCACTTCCTGCCACATGATGCAGCACACCAGCGCCTAGGTGACTTTAACAAGTCTGTTATGGAGCAGCTTGAAGAACTATTACCAGGACATAACTTTGTCATTGTGCCGCGTATTACCCAGTTGATTCATGGGATTCAGTCCACACGTAAGCATTTAAAAAATGCCTGGTTCGATAAAGACGGCTGCAAATTGGGTATTGAGCGTATCGAAGGTTATCAGAAGAAATTCTCCAAGGCAGATAAATGCTTCATTGATCAGCCTAACAAGGCCAATGGCTGTTCGGAAGGTGCCGATGCTTTACGTCAATGGGCACAGGCCAAGGATGCAGGAATGATCGAAGACATAGCAGACATGACGAGCCGTGTAGGGTTCGCAGAAGATGAACCAAAACGCCAAGATAACTACAACGATGAGCCAGTCGACTGGCGACTAATGTAGAACAGGTAGCAGCATGCAGAATGATGAAAACTCAGTGACTGATACGCCAGATGTTGTAGATGAAATGGCATTGAACCTTCAAGAGCTCAATGAGATCCATGATGAGATAGAGCAGCAACCACACTGGCGTACGACTGCAGATAAAGAAATGGACTATGCCGACGGCAACCAGCTGGATAGTGAATTACTGACCCGGATGAAGCTGATCGGTATTCCTCCTGCAATTGAGAATATGATTGGTCCTGCATTGCGTGCCATTGAAGGTCATGAGCTGGAAACACGGACAGACTGGCGTGTGACACCCAATGGCGAACCTGGTGGACAAGATGTGTCTGATGCACTGAACTATAAATTGAATCAGGCTGAGCGATTATCTAAAGCAGACAAGGCATGTAGTGATGCATTCCGGCCTATGATTGGCTGCGGTATCGGTTGGGTCGAAGTCAAACGTGAAGCAGATCCGCTCAAGTATCCATATCGCTGTGTTGCAGTGAACCGTAATGAAATCCATTGGGATATGAAAGCCCAGGAAGATGATCTAAGTGATGCACGATGGTTGCGCCGTAATCGCTGGGTACATCCGCAGCGCCTTAAGATTGCATTCCCTCAACATAAAGAGCTGATAGAAACGATTGGCCGACATGGTGCTTTGTGGTGGCAGCATGACAGCATGATCGATGGTGGTAATTCTACCGGTCTGCGTAATGCCTGGGGAGATGCTCAAGCTTGGTCTAAGACTGAGCGTTTCTGGTTCGATCAGACGTCTAAAGAGATTAATGTCTCAGAAGTATGGTATCGCCGTTGGGTAGAACTGACCATGTTGCGCTTTGATGATGGCCGGATCGTTGAGTTTGACGAAAGCAATCCAGCACATATTTATGCTGCAGCAAATGGTTATGCGATTCCTGAGCGTGCACCAGTGGCTAAAATGCGTCGTAGTTATTGGATGGGGCCACATTGCCTATACGATGGACCTACACCATATCCGCATGAAAGTTTCCCATATGTACCGTTCATAGGATTCCGTGAGGACAATACCGGCATTCCATATGGCTTTGTACGAGATATGAAGTACAGCCAAGATCTGATCAATTCAACCCAGGCTAAATTGCGTTGGGGTTTAAGTTCAGTACGTGTGACCACAACACGTGGTGCATCTCAGATGACTCGTGGCCAGATCATGCAGCAGATTGCACGACCAGATGCCTACATTGAACTGAATCAGCAGCACATGGCCAAGACTGGGGCAAAGTTTGAAGTTGAGCGTGACTTTGAGTTGAATCAGCATCAATTTAAGTTGCTTGAGGATAGCCGGATCTCGATTGAGCGTACCAGTAGTATTACTTCAGGCTTTCAAGGTCGTCAGGGTACAGCAACCAGTGGACGACAAGAGCAGCTGCAGATTGACCAGTCGAATCAGGCATTGCGTAAAATCATGGATCACTTTAAGGAATCTCGAACCCTGGTCGGTGAGTTATTACTTTCTATGATTGTAGAAGACTTGGGCAGCAAGGAAGAAGTTGTCGTGATTGAAGGTGACGCGATTACTGCAGAACGTCGTGTGCATATCAATAAGCCTGAGACAGATCCAATGGGTTATACCTATCTGTCTAATGATGTACAGCGTACCCGGATCAAAGTCATTCTTGAGGATGTGCCAAGTACCAGCGGATTCCGTGCACAGCAGCTTGCCGCATTGTCTGAAGTTACCAAGTCATTGCCACCAAATATCCAGCAGACGATTCTGCCGTACCTTATTGCGCTTACAGATACGCCGTTTAAGCGTGACATTATCCAAAGCATTCGTGATGCAGTGGATGCACCGACACCTGAGGAAGTGGAACAGCGTATTAAGGATGCAGTGGCTCAGGCACTGAAAGAATCTGGTAATGAGATCAAACTACAAGAACTGCACCTCAAAGAGCGTAAGGTTGAAAGTGATATCAAGTTGCTTGATGCCAAGGCTGTACAGACAGGTGTTCAGTCACAATACAGTGCAATGCAAGGTGCCGTTCAGGTGGCTCAGGTACCACAGGCAGCACCAATTGCCGACCATATCATGCAGGGTGCTGGGTATCAGCGGCCTAACCCAATGGGCGATGATCCGAACTTGCCAGTGCCAAGTGATGTTGCAGCACGTGATATCCGCTCTCCA
Organism: Acinetobacter sp. SFA; assembly: GCF_001647535.1. NCBI lineage: Bacteria > Pseudomonadati > Pseudomonadota > Gammaproteobacteria > Moraxellales > Moraxellaceae > Acinetobacter > Acinetobacter sp. SFA. The sequence continues at coordinate 276,131 of NZ_LSZI01000012.1, forward strand.
TACTTGGAAGGGGAAGGTGCTCAGATCGGCAGTGAAGGTATAGCAGAGATGCAGGTACAGCAGAATACCAGTCCGATGAATCCTCCAGTACCACAGCAGCCTTCTAGTGGGCTGCAAGGAATCGAAACAGCGCGTACGAGTGATAATTTATAATGAATCTAAATACTTGAATATGAAATTTTAAGTGTGTAAGCTCGCAGTATTACGGGCTTACTCTACTATTATAATGATTTTAAAAAATATAAATCATAAGGAAATCAAGAAAAAATTCCATGTTTCCGAATACAAAATTAAATACCTAGATGAAAATCAGAATTTGCAAGAAATAATGATACCAAATGAATTTAGAAGAATATTAGATGGTCATGAAATTAGAAAATTAGCTTACGAATATATTTCCTCAAATACAGTTACCAAAAATCCTAAAATTAAAAAAATCGAAAAATATGGAGATTGTGCTTTTTGTGAAGAGCATAAAGAACTGAAAAGATCGCATGTAGTGGGTAATACAGTTTTCAGTAAACTTCTTAAAAAAAGCGAGAATGGAAATGCGATTAGAATATCTCTATCTAGTCCTAAGAAGGTTAAGAGGGATAATCATAGTTGGGCAATAGAAATGTTATGTTTAGAATGTGAAAACATGTTCAATACTGAGTTTGAAGATTATGCCATTAATGTACTAAGGGGAAAAAATACGGAAGTCAAAGTCACTCAACTGATTAGTGGTATTTCTTTTAATAATATAGATCAATATAGAATTACATTATATGTGTTATCAATGTTTTGGAGGGGAGCATATTCTATAGATAAAGCATATGATAATTTTATTATAAATTATCCAATGAGTTCATATTTAAAAAAATGTTTTAAGGGGGAGGAAAGATTATTAAAAAAAGCATATTCAATTAGAATAAGTAAAATTTATGATAGATTAGGTGTATTTAATGAAGAATCAATAAAGGATATAATAATACAACCTTTTGTTAAAAAGTCTCAGAACAAAGTTTCTTATTGTATTATCTTTGAGGGATTCTTATTTGAAATTTATCTTTTAGCACAACCCTTTAAAGAAAGACAAAAAAAGGATATTTAAATCCAGAAAATAAAATACTATTTATTCCACTGAAAGATATATTTAGTATTGATGGTATAGGGCATATTTTTTCGGAAGCTTTAAAATATAAAGATGATATCACTCTGTAAGCTGTGATAATTCTAAATAATTAAGGCGGTCAAATGACTGTCTTTTTTTATGGAAAGAAAATAAAGTGTTTGAAAAATAACACATATCTATTCGCCTGATTTTTATACAGCATAACGTAAATCCACACAGCATCATCATCCTCATAGTCTTTGAGATGATGATGCATATGAAAAAAATAATTCTTCTGCTCCTTCTCAGCTTGCTGATCTTTTCATTAATCCTCTATCGAGTGGAACGCCTTGGTCTTGCTGCGGTCGTTATCTCATTAACGGTCTGTGCACTGATCATCATGGCTGCGTCGTACCTGATGGAGCATGCATATATCAAAGACATTAATTCTAAAGATCGCCATAAATAATCCACCAGGAGACATTCATGTCACATACAGATGAACAAAAAGAACTTAGTGTAAAAGTTGATAAGTTTCTTGATACGCGCATCCCAATTTTGGATCAAATCTATGATCTGTGTTTGGCTATTGAAAAGTGCGGTGCATCGCCAGAACTGACAGATGCAGTTACTAAGGCTGGTGCTTTACGTGAGCCAATAAGTGAATTGGTGAATCAAGTTCTTGCGCTTGGTATAGGTGAAGGCATTGTGAGCGTAAGTTTTAGTAATAGCCCTAAAGCTGAACCAGGTGAAGTTCGGCCAGAAGACCCTAAAGAGCCGTCAGAGTTAGAGGAGGGTTCAAAGCTTTGCTCAGAATCAGCGGTTGGTTATAGCTCAACCTTCACCGATCCAAATCTTATTGCACAATTGCGGGAATGTCTCGGTAATCGCCATATTAAGTCCTATGGCTTGCATGAACTGGTTGTAGCGCGATTAGCGAAAGAACTTGGTGGATCCGTTGATGATCTCAAAGTCAATTCAGGCGCTCAGCAATGTGCAAACAATTGTGATACAGCATCTTCAAATGCTTTAGCAGAAGCGTCGAATCGTGGTTTAGGCGATCTACTACCTGAACACCCATGGGAAAGCATCCCAACACAGCAGGTTCTTAAGTATGTAGGCCATGTGGCATTTGCATATGTCTGGGCAGTTACCAACGAGCAGCAGGATTATTGGACTTGCACAATATCTGTGAATCATGCACCAGTACCTACGCCATCAATTACACAGAGCGGTATTACTGAAGAAGTGGCATTTGCATCGGCAATCCGCACACTTAAAGAAATGGTTTATAAAAATGAATGGATGCTGGGTTGAGTTATAACAACGTTGGTGTCATTGGCACACCATTCAAACTTTCTGCATTGACCATGGCTATAGCTGTGGCCTTTGCAACTCAGCCAAAGCAGGAAGATGAGTCGCACTGGTTGGATGCAGAAGAAGGGCCACTTTGCGAACGCTTCGATAACTTCCTTAATAGCTGGACTGATGATACTGAGTTCACCATTGAGCATGAATCATCTGATGCACTGGATCTGTACTGTATGACGGCAAATAGTATTCCATTCTCGTTTCGCCGTATCGATGATCGATATAACCTGCTATTCGACAATGAATCAGAGACGATCCAGCAAGAAACCTTTGAGTTTTTTGTTGAGCAATTAAAATATTTACCACTTTGACCTGTTTGTATTTTTTTTATACACGTCGACGTAAACCGGCGACTTACTATAAATATATCGGGTGGTGCTGAGCATCATTCGGTAAACAAGCCAAGGTTTGTTTAATCTCCAATGAGATAGTGACATCGGGAAAGACCGCGTGAGCCACACACGCTAAAAGTGGCACTTACCCTTGGCCACAGGCGGTGTGTGTGCTTTTGCTTCTTCCCTCAAGTTGCAATGCACAGTAGGTTCGAATCCTACGCTCAGGGCCAGATAACGCTGTGGGTTCTTAACCCTTTTTTGCCCACCTTTCCCCAAGGGTGGGCTTTTTTTTATTTGTACTTGAAAATTATCAATTAGACTTAATATATGATTTTCAATATTAATTTATTTTTACAGGAAATATTAAATGTCAAAAATTACTGGATCTGACAAATTGGTAGAAAATATGGGCAAACCGCATGATAACCACGGTGTTGAATATGATGAGGAAACGGGCTGTATCGTTTTTAAGCATATGTATGAAGATGGTTATGACATTGATCTTAAGCACATTCAAGACTCTAAAGGCTTATTGGCAGAATTAAGTCAAATTTGCTCTAAACCAAAAATTACTAAAGAGCAAATTGCAGAGTTTGTTCGTTTAGCTACTCTCCATATTGATGAAGGTGACTTTTCAAAGGTATTCGGTTGGGTTGAAACGACTCCGTTTGATAATTCCTAAGTTCATAAATATAAAAAGAAGCACATAAAATACCACCTGCGGGTGGTTTTTTATTGCCCATCTATTAACCCCGTGTAGGGTTCGACCACTACTTACCATATCCCAAATACTCAAGCCTACGTTGAGCAATCGACAGCAAGCGACTCTTAAAAGTCAGCACTTCACCTATATGCGGCTACAGCGATAAGTGGCAGGAAAGGCATGAGTAATACAGAGCATTTAACGACAGACATTAACGCGGATGCTGATCAACAAAATCTGGGCGCGAGCTTATTAGAAGCTGCGCTATTTGGCGAGACTGCAGAACCAGCTGCAGAAACAGGTAGTGTGCCAGCCACTACACCAGAAGACGTAAAAGCAGATGCAGGGACAACTTCACCTGATCCGGTACCGTCAGAACCTGTGGTAACACCGCCGGCCACTGAACCAACGCCACCAGTTGAAGAAAATGCGGAAAATTCTGTGGTCTTGGCAAAGGATGGTAAACACACCATTCCTTATGAACGACTGCAAGAAACCCGTGAACAAGTACAGCAGTATAAGCAGCAAGTGGAACAACTCACTGCACAGCTAGCAGCACAGCAGACACCTGGTAACACTCAGGTCGCACAGCAGAATGCAGCTGTAGCAGAGGCGGTCATTGAGGCAAGCGGAAACAATGCTGATGTGATGGCCATGTTTGGTGACTTCTCGGAAGAAGCGATTGCCAAAGGAGTTGAAGCACTGGTGAGTCAGCGTGTATCTGCACAAGTGCAGAGCATGATGGATGCAGCCCTTGCACCGTTTAAGCAGCAGCAACAGCTGAGTGCGGAACAGCAACACTTTGCTTATATCGGATCTGCACATCCTGATTATGAATCGATTCCAGAATCGCAAGAGTTTCAGGCATGGAAAGATGCGCAACCCAGCTTTATACGCAGTGCCTATGAAGATGTATTGAATAAAGGCAGTGCAGAGCAGGTGGTTGAACTCTTAAGTTTGTACAAGTCCCAAAACAATGTCAGTCCAAAGGTTGATACACCAGCGCCAACACAGGCCATGGTGGAGAAAGCCAAGCAAGCTGTACAGAACGCTCCATCCAAAGTACCGCACAGCGTGACGGATCTACCTGCAGGTTCACCTGCAGCATTATCCGCTGATGAACGTTTGTCGGCTCTTAGTGGTCCTGAACTTCTCGCAGAAATGGAGAACTGGTCCCCTGATCAAGTCGAAGCGTACATGAGCCGTCGTGCATAAATTTGTTAGTGGAGAATACCATGACTGATAAAACCCATGCCGCATACGGCGATAAAACCAATATGATGCAACAGTCCGTTGGACTTTTTGCAAAAAGCTTACGTCGTAAAAGCACGCTGAACAACCTAGTTGGCCCAATGCCAAAAGGTGAAGGCAGTGCAGAAGCGACTATTAAAAAACAAACTTCCAAACACATGCCGATTGTACGTGTTCAGGACTTGGGTAAAGGCCTGGGTGATGAAGTTACCTATAACCTGATCCAGCCAGTAAATGCTTATCCAATCATGGGTAGCGAATATGCTGAAGGTCGCGGTGTTGGTATGTCGATCGTTGAAGATCGTCTGCGTGTAGACCAGGCACGTTTCCCTGTAGATCTGGGTAATGTGATGACTCAGATCCGTTCACCAGTAGATTTCCGCCGTATGGGTCGTCCAATTGCACAGGACTTGATGGATCGCTATAGCGATATGTCTCTTTTAGTTCATCTGTGTGGTGCACGTGGTTTCGTTAAAAATGTGGAATGGCCAATTCCAACTGAGGAAGATCCGAAGTTTGCCAAAATTATGGTGAACAAGGTTCTGGCACCAACCAAAAACCGCCACTTCATGGTTGATGGCCAAGGCGTTAAATCATTTACCACCAATGCTGGTGAAGCATCTCTGGCAACTACAGATCTGTTCACACTGGACACTGTGGATTCAATGAAGCAGGTGCTGGATGACATGATCCTACCGCCACCTTGCATCAAGGTTGAAGGTGATGATGGGTCGGAAGATTCGCCATTACGTGTATGGTTGGTATCTCCAGCACAGTACAACTGGTTCGCAAAACAGCCAAACTTCCGTCAGTTCGTAGCTGATGCGGTAGCACGTGCATCGAATGCCAAGTTGCATCCGTTGTTCCGTGGTGATGTAGGTATCTGGAACGGCTTCCTGATCCGCAAAATGTCACATGCCATCCGATTCTTTGCGGGTAATGCAATCAAGTATGCAACGAGCTACACCTCTGAAGCAGAAGCGTCAGCGCTTGTACCTGCAAGCTTTGGTAAAACGCATGCGGTGGACCGTTCCATCATCTTGGGTGGTCAGGCGCTTGCAGAAGCATTTGCTGCGCATAAAACATCAGGTGTGCCGTACTTCTGGTCTGAAAAGGGTGATCTGGATCATGGCGATAAGGCCGAGCTTTTGATCGGAACAATTCGTGGCGTGAAGAAAATCCGCTTTGATGTCGATGTGGATGGCGATGGTAGCAACATGCAGTACACCGATCATGGTGTGATTGCAGTCGATACCGTAGTGAAAATCCAAGGCTAAGGCTGAAACAGGGCTGAGTGATCGGCCCTCCGTCAAATTTTAGGAGTATTTAACTCATGGCGACAATTAAACGTAAAAGCGGATTTGCGAATCGCTTCGGTGGTGCAGTGCCATACGGCAACGTGACAGCCTTTGTTTTCTCATTGGCTACCAATGCGGCAGGTGCAGTACTGGATTCCAATTCCGATGTGGCAGTGGCTTCAGGTGATGTAATCGAGTTAGGTTTATTGCCAGTAGGCTTCCGACTGGATGATGCGCAGGTGCTTATCAATACAGCGATGACCGAAGCTGTGACTGGTTCACTGGGCTTTAAATATGCCGATGGTGTGAACTCAACAGAAGTACCACAAGATGCTGCTTACTTTATTAGTGGTGGAGCCTTGTCGACCGCAGCACGTTTACGTGCAACCGGTACCAAGTTGGTGACTTTACCAAAGCCAGCGATTTTAACGCTCACCACAGGTGGGGCGGCCAATGCCAAAGCATCGGACATCAAGATTGTGGTGTCTGGTGAATTGACTGGCCCACGTTAAGTAAAAGTATAAAAACATGAAGTTTATGGGATGGATGATTTTCAGCGAGTCACCATCCCTTTTTTATATTTCACATGAGGAATCATTATGAAAATCGCTTTATTGGCAGCAATTGCACATGGAATGAATCTGGCATATTCCGCATCACTGGGTGATCAGTCTCATTTACCCTGGGAAGAAACCTCAGATGAGCTGAAAAAAAGTATTGAGTATGGTGTAAAACTGCATTTGGAAAACCCTGATACTACGCCAGAACAGTCACATGCATCATGGCTGGCACAGAAAGAAACCGATGGCTGGGTCTATGGTGAAGAAAAGGATCTGGAAAAGAAAACCCACCCTTGCATCCTGCCATATGACCAGTTACCTGCAGAACAGAAAACCAAAGACTATCTGTTTAAAGCGGTTGTGACTTTGCTTAAAGACATGCCTGATCCTGATGATGTATCTGAATTGAATGCTGAACTGGTCAAATTACAGTTACAGGTTGCAGCTCAAAAGACTCAGCCAATTGGTGCAGCGGCAGCAGCGCAAGTTAAAACAGCAGGCGTGACCATTGTCTATGACGGCCCGAAAGACCAGTTCACAGATAACTTGTACGGCACCAAACTGGTATTTAACTGTGGCCAGCCACGCACGGTACCAAGCAACTTTGCCAAGCAGTTCCTGAGTCATCCTGAATTCAAAGAAGTGGAAGCAGGTGATGCACATGCAGCAGAAGGTTTGGATGATACCGATGCAATCCTGGCACAACAAAAGGCTGAACAGGACAAGCTGAAGCAGGAACAGGATCGAATTTTCAATGAGGTTGAATCGATCAAGCAGTTCGGTACCAAGAAGGCTGTGACGGATTACATCGAAGCGAACTACGGTGAAAAGGTAAATCCTAACTCATTCAAGCTGGATGAGCTGAAAGACAAAGCGATTGAGAAAGTACGTCAGTTTGGAGCGATCTAAATATGGACTTAAAAGAACTGCGTCGTCGATTTCGTGTCGAAGCTGGTGATTCGGTACAACCATACTTCACCAGTGATGAAGATGTGGATGCATGGCTAAATGACGCAGTTCATGAGGCCTGTATTCGTGGTCGTCTTTTGCATGAAGCAGAAGATGCCACAATCTGCCGTATTCAAATTACAGCAGGGCAGGCACAGTACCCGCTTGATCCGCGTATCTATGAATTGACACATTTACGCTTTGATCTTGGACATAGCCAATGTGAAAGTGAAGTGAAGTTGGCTTCTGAGGAGATTCTAAGTCATCGCTACCATAGCAACTGGCGTACGAGAATCGGTGATCCAGAGCATGCCATTCAATCTGACACAGGTTTGCGTCTGGTACCACGTCCTGAACAAGACGGCACCTTGATCATTGAAGGCTATCGTTTACCACTTGTTGATATGGTAGAGGATACGGATCAGCCTGAAATTAATCAGGCACATCATGCACACTTAGTGCAATGGGCACTGCACAAAGCATTCAGTATCCCAGACACCGAGTTCATGGATCCGAACCGTGCACAGATCGCAGAGTATAAATTTATTGACTACTTTGGTGATCGGCCTGATAGCAACTTACGTCGTGAGGTTCGAGAGGATTTTGAACATCATGTCACACCCTTCTGGCCATAACCCCCTAAGGCCTGTGTAGGGTTGGTCGAGTCTAACCCTACTTTCACATCATAAAGCCATGTTTTTATTATTTGGAAATAATCATGGCGAATACCCTCTATGACTTCGCACGTCAACGCTTTCTGGAAGCACAGATTAACTGGATGACCGATACGATTAAAGTTGTTCTGGTCGATACCGGTGCGTACACACCGCAAACAGCGGTTCACCAATACTTATCTGATATTCCTACATCGGCACGTATTGCAGGCCCGGTCACGCTTACATCAAAGGCAACCACTGGTGGCGCAGCTGATGCCGCTGACTGTACCTTTACATCGGTTACTGGCGCATCTATTGAAGCCATCATTATTTATGCGGATACAGGTGTAGAAGCCACCAGTCCACTGATTGCATATATTGACACCGCAACCGGTCTACCGATCACACCGAATGGCGGTGACATTATTGTGACCTGGGATAACGGAACAAATAAAATCTTCAAGGTGTAATTACCTGAATTTCTTATCAGTTGATAGCCTCATGCTTTATGGGGCTGAACCCACATAAAGGTGATGCTCATGGCAAAAAGTGAAGAAGTAAAACAACCGGCTGCGGAAAAACCACCAACACAAGGCGTTGGTGTGAGTGGATTTCAGGCAGACGTTTATGCTGCGGATGAAAAAAAGATTGATTGGCCACTACTGATGGCACAACCAAAGTTCCAGATGTACTGTGTCGAACTCAGCCGCCGTCACCATGGCGAAGTGGAGTTGTGGATCGGTGGCTTTGTGAAAGACAAGCTGATGGAAGGTGAACAAGCTTTCTTTAAGTCGTACTGCGACTGGCATGACCAAAAAGGATATTGGAAACAGGAAGATTATTTCGGGAATCTATTATGAGAAAAGTAACCCTTGTAGATTTATCAATATCTAAAAGAGCGGTGGATCTTACTTTAAGACAAGGCTTACCACCATTAGAGCACCGGAATAATAGCGAACTGTATAATGGTGCTTCTTTTGCAGAGTCTAATCAGCAAGTGATGGTGTATACCCCGGACATGCAGAAATGTATTAGTCAAAATCAATCATCTAATACTCAAAATAATTACAGTGTATGCAGAGATATACGAAATAGCACCCTGATGGAGAAGCCGCTTGCTGTCTTTGCAGGAGTTATCCAGGCCGCAGATGCTTCAAACACACACTTTGCAGTTGGTGGGGCAAATCCATTTTTATATGTTTTTGATTGGGCGAGTTTAAGTTTGCAAGGTGCAAGTACAGCCGGCTTAGGAGTTGTAAACAGCATTCGATTTAGCCCTGACGGAAGTCTACTCGCTGTTTCTCACGGAACATCACCGTTCATTCGTATTTATAAAACAAGTGATTGGAGCTACATCGAACCCACTGCTGCTGAAAACGCAAGCGTCACCCATGTTGTTGAGTTTTCACATGATGGGACTAAATTGATTGCTAGATCTGGAACAAACCCATCGTTTAGGGTGTTCTCTACGCAGACGGGTGAACGTATATTTTCACAACATATCGCATTTCATATGACAGATACTAACTCAACAAGAGGATTTCTATATCAGCATCCTACAAAAAATAATCTGGTTTTTTCATTAGGTACATCAAGTTCTGGCGCAGGACCAAGAAGCTATGTTTTTAATACAGATACCTTGGTGCTTGATCCGATTGATGCTCTACCTTCCATCAATCAATCAATGACCAGAATATTATCGATTTACTATAGTGATCTGGACAATACGATTACAGTTACTCACAACTCTGCTTACTCTAATTATTTTTCTCGATTTGATGCAAATAGCTATGAGCCTGTACCAACACCAGAAGTAGATACTCTTTATAAGTATTACTCTCAGATGTATAAATTTTTCAGTAATCTATGTAAGTACGATACAGGTCAAATTACTGGTGTTGTGCGTGACATTAACAATCTTCCGGCACGGCGTATGGTCCGAGCCTATCGGCGCAGTGACGCTGCTTTGATGGCACAAACCTTCTCTGATGCTGTCACAGGTCAGTACAAACTATTACTTCCTGACACTGAATTTTATGATGTGCAGTTCTTAACTGAGGATGGGGAGCAGCTTAACGATCTGTTCTTTGCAAAGTCTATTCCTGAACAGGTTTAATCTATGGCCGGTATTCTGAACGCGACGTGGGTAGGTGCTCATCGTTACACTTTTCCTTATAGTGGTGTTAATGCCCGATGGGGAGCATCAGCACAGCATATTGACGTTCAGCCAATACAAGCATCTGGGATGGGTTCTGTTTCTACGCTTAGAAATGGAATGGTTTACCCTAGCGGTTTTAATGGTTTGGAATTTAGTCGCGTTCCGACAATCTCCAAGCCTAATCAGTATGTGCAAGCAAGCTGTTTTCTTGATGCAACCTGGCAAGGTGCTGTTTCCTACGCAGGTTCTTTTACGGTTGTTTCCGGTGGTTGGTCTGATGTTACTTATCTTTATCCTGCCGGCATCCATGAAGACCTAGTTGGTGAGCATGAGTTAAGACTAGGACAACAATTTATCACCGCCGATGGCTTTGACGCACTATTGCCAGGTGATGGTTATGCACTGCATTACTGGGAATACGCTTATCCTGAATGGGTGCTCGATGCGTCATGGGTAGGAAAGACCGCTTATAGCTCATACGAGGGTATGCTAGACGGCGTATGGCGAAAACCAAGCGTCAATAGTTATATTGCTGTCATCGGTGTGAATGAAGCTACATTTGGTTCGGCACGGCTATCGAACGGATATGAATATCTTGCTCCATTGGGTTTTAATGCGGATATTTTTGGTCAAGCCAGTCTTAACAATAATGCGCGGCTGATCCGGCCTGGCGGTATTAATCCGGGAGCCGTACCCTTACCAAAAATTGAAGGTTTAATTAATATTCTTAAACCGGCTAGTTTTGTCAGTGAGATTTTCGGCAAACCTGTCATTTATAATTTACGCCAGTATCTACTGTCCAGGCCGTATGACGCGCAGCTATTTGGTAAAGCATTTATGGGTGGTGGTGTAAAAACCGTCACGGTGAGTGGATTTTCCGCACCCACTATACCAGGCCCTAAAGTTGTTAATACTCGTGCAAATCAGACTGTAAATTTACATTCTCCTTCACGTGGTATTGCACCGATTGCACCACCAGAACCAAACGTATCGCCACAAATTTTATATCCTAAAGGCGTATTGGCCTGGTCCTTTGGTACGCCTTGGGTTCAGCGGAATCCATCTCCAAAGGGGTTTGTCACCGATAGCTACGGTACAGCATGGGTATCACATAGTCCACGTTATCTAAAACCTGATTTTGTTAAAGCATTTGAATCCGGTTATGCCAAGGTGTTTGATCCAACTCAAAAGGTTGGAGTCAGTGGTGTAAATACAGTTATCGCAGGTGGCATTTTTGGTGATATTGCGATACGCAATAAACGCCGTTTTATTCAAGTAACTGGATCTGATCAATCAGATTATGGTAATTGGTCGAGTATATTTTCTAATTTAATTGTTGTTCACGCTCAATCATTTGATCATGCCTTATTTGGCAACAATGTCATTTTTAATAAAACTCCATCGCTTATTCCGAAATCATGGAACAGTGCAGACTTTGGCCTAGCTTTGGTCAGTGAACGTATACGGCGGATCAATGCACGTGGTTTCGGCATTACTGAAATTGATCGCTTTGGTCGGCACGTTCTAACCAAGCCGCCAGAACTATTCCCACGTACATTCCTAAGTCAGGTATTTGGACAAACGACAATTAGTAATCGTCGTCGTTTTATTTTTGCCGGTGCATTGGATTCATTAGTTTTTAAGAGCGACATTACTGTTTGGTTCCGGTACCGGCATCTTAATCCGGTTGGTATTAAAGAAATTGAGCCAAGTAAGCCAAAAATTGAGCATGGATTGCGTACCTTATTACAAAAAGGTTCTGACCTTTCACGTGTAGCCACGCCTACTGTTTGGTTTAAGGTTCGGTCAGTCCTAGCAACAAGCATATATCGTGAGTTTGAAACTAATCATATTGTTGGCGGCACACAGTTTATAAATCCGGCCGGATACATCGCTTCATTGTTTGGTACACGTATCGTTCCTGAAAATCAGGGACTTTACGGTACAGGGTTTAATGCGCAAGGATTTACTGAAAAGCATAAGATTGAACTGCATACAAGATGGGTACGTGCTACAGGGTTCTTAACCTTTGGCATTCAGACCTCAGATCGTTACGGTACCGCATCTATCTGGAATAAACGCCAGTACATTCGACATAATTACGACTCAGGTGATGGACTTAATCCTGGTGATTTTGGTCAGTGGACTACAATTGCCAATCGAAATCGTGAAATTAAAGCAATTGGCTATGATGCGTCACGTCAGGGTTATACACAGACTGATAATAAAGCACGTCCTTTAAGCACCAAAGGGATTAACCATACCGCTATCGGTAATGCCATGATTGCTGATCGTGTGCGCCACCTTAACCCAGAAGGTATGGAAGTGCCCTATCTATCAGGTTGGGGCCGTGTGTATAACGCCGCAGCACAGATATTGGTATCTGGTGACAAGCATGAATACTTGGGTAGGCCATCAGTTGTAAATACACGGCGCGAATACCGGTGGGTCGGTGCATTTGAATCCATGCTATTTGGTGTACCAATGATCGCCTTTCGTATTCGCAAGCTATCTATAGAAAGTCGCTATTCCATTGCACCGATCTATATGCCATTGCCTAAGGTCGATTTATATACTCGATACATTGATCCACCTGGTCCAGACTTATCTGCATTTGGTGGTCCTTCACTACATATCAAGTGGAATACCTTTACACCACGGTGGACACATCGAGAGCTATTTGGTGATCCTATTGTGCGCAATGTCACGCCTGAGCTTAGGCATCGCGGCAATAATAGCGAAGTGATAGGATTGGCCAGTGTGCGTACACAGTGGCGACATTTGCCAGTAGAGGGCTATGGGGCTGAACTATTGGGGCGAGTAAATATTGCCTATCGTAATCGAAGTATCAGTATTTCAGGATTTAATGCCTTTAAATTTGGCTTGCACAAAGCAGTGCGTACCGGTGCTCCGCCTTATAGCTTGCAGACCATTACTTTAGATTGGGCAGGTGAAGGGCAGCGTCCAGATGCTTTTGAAGGGGATGGTATTAAGATTCCTGAGTATCAGGTTACTCGTCCAAATGTGAAAAGCAATGTGATTTTTGCTGAAGGCTATGTGGCCACCTTGTTCGGTAGTCATCATATCCAGTCTAACGGTATCCTAGTTCATCCTGGGATTCAGGAATTTAGTATTGGTGATCATACTATTGGGCTAAAAAACCGCGTGATTGAAGTGCCAACCATGGGCGACTTACTGCAATTTGAAAAAGTAATGCCAAGATTATCACCGCATACGATTTATGCAGTAAATAACGCCCCACCACAGGCCATTAAAAACCATCCTGTTAATCGTGCAATTAACTATATCAACGATAACGGTATTTTAGCACCGCCCGGTGAGATTTTTGGTCGGGTGAGAATCACCTTACAACATCGAAAGCTGACTGTGACCGCAGGGAATGAACTTTCGATTGGTCGTCCTAGTGTAATACTGCGTAAGCACTACATTCTTCCAAATGGTTTTTTGTCATTCCGTATGGGGTGGCACGTTCTTTTAGATGGCTCCCCTCAGTTTGTTGAGCAATATGACAGTGAAAATCAGGCGTTATATGGTAGGCCAGTGGTTACGTCTATCTATTATGGGCCACAGTATTTAACTGGTCGCGGTTTTAATTCCAACACGTTTGGAACACAGCGAGTAGAGTTCTTTCACCGATCAATACGGCCACAGGGTTATCTCGCAACCTTAATGGGTGCACGAAAATCAGGGGATACCGCATACAAACCACAAGGCTTATGGGTCGGTCGTCCGATGCCTACTATCCCTGATGGCTTTAATGCTGAGGTGTTTGGTGATACCACGATTAGTTTACGTGTCCGTGATGTGACTGTTGAAGGCTTTGACAGTTTTATCAGTGAAATGGATATTTCAAACTTCAAAGGCCGCATGAAAGTAACACTGGTGAAAAAACCAGTGGTGATCGAACCTAAAGAAATTAAGGCAGAAGCTTTTGGCATTACAGCATACGGTGTTCCAAACATTCGTTTAAAAACACATTACATTCGACCTGACGGCAATTCAGATCAATATAGAAAAGGTGGACCAAAATGAAAAGATTAACTCCCTTACGTGGTGTTGATAATGTTTCTGATGATGAGAGCATGTCAAGTTTCGGTCGTGAACCGTTTGTTAAGCTACGTGATGCTGTAAACGTCAACATTAGTTCAAGCGGTCGTGTGCAGCTGCGCGAAACCGGTGTCATTGCTACAGAGATACCCTATAAAAATTTATGGAACAGTCCATTACACGGCGATACCTTTGGTACCTTAAATGGTGAATTGGTCAAAATCAATCCGGTGGATTGGTCACACGAAAGCCTTGGTATTCAGTTACAGGGGATAGTCTGCTATCAGGTCGTGAACAATTTTATTGTGATTTCAGATGCAACGGATCTATATAAATTCGACGGTACCAGTATGGAAAAGCTGACGATTGGTACACCACCGGCACCGATGGCCCAGGTTTCAAGAGGATCATTGCTCGAAGGTACCTATAACCTAGCGATCTCCTGGTCTAAGAATGGTCGTGAATCCGGTCTATCCGATACGATTACGGTGGATTGTGTGGGTGGCATTGAACTGATTTTGCCCTACAACTACAGTGGTGATGCAGATCACGTCACGGTTTATATGACAGAGCGCAACGGATCCGAACTATTAAAAGTCGAAACA
Organism: Acinetobacter sp. SFA; assembly: GCF_001647535.1. Lineage (NCBI taxonomy): Bacteria > Pseudomonadati > Pseudomonadota > Gammaproteobacteria > Moraxellales > Moraxellaceae > Acinetobacter > Acinetobacter sp. SFA. The sequence goes on from NZ_LSZI01000012.1 coordinate 291,177, forward strand.
TTGCCGGCAAGTAGCGCAAGCACGACCATAAACCATGATAAAGACCTGACACGTGCAGCACAGTTTCAGCACCTTTCCCCGATGCGTACCGGTAAATTTTTAAAGTTATGGCGTGGTCGATTGCTGACTGCAGATAAAAACATGCTGTACTTTTCCCAGGCGTTAAACTTCCATCTATGTGATGAGCGTTACGACTATATTGCTTTGCCGCAACGTGTGACCTTTGTGGAGCCGGTTGAATCCGGTATTTGGGTTGGTCAATCTAATAGTGTGGTTTTTTTAAGTGGTTCCGATGTTAGAGATTTGCGCCTGGTGCAGACTGGTGCAAAGGCTCCGGTGCCTGGTACGGCTTTACGTGTCAATAGTGATTTGCTTGGGGAATTATCTGCAGGTTTAGAATCGGTATTGTGGTTGGCTGAAAATGGTTACTGCATTGGTACACCATCTGGAAATCTGGTTGAAGTACATGCCAACACTTTGAAAGGCATCACCGCAAAAGGTGGACAGTCTGTAAGGGTTGATGATCGGATTGTCACTGTTCTACAGTAAAGACTGGTTTAACTATCCGGTCATGACAATGGAAAATTTAAATAAAGACGCACTGTTAGGTGCATTAGCGCGTGGTGAATATAGCGAAGATGGCAATCAAATCACCTTTAATAAGCTCGGTGGCATCAGTTTTAAGGGTGAATACTTTGATCGTGTCAATGGTGGTGAATGGCAGCGCAATGAAAACCTGGTGGTAAACGAAGGGATTGCCCATATCCTGAATGTAGCCTTGGGTGCAAAAGCAAAAACCGCAAAATACTTCCTGGCACTATTTGGTGGTGCTACTGCACCGGCTCCAACCTGGACAGCAGCAAACTTTGCAGCAGTGGCAAGTGAAATTGTCAGCGGTACCGAAGGCTATACCAATGCCACACGTCCTGAATGGGTGCCAGTAGACACCAATGGTAATTCGATTGACAACATGGCAGCAGCAGCACAACTGACCATTGCAACATCAGGAACCTTAACTGTCACCGGTGCGGCATTACTCACCAACTCAACCAAAGGCGGTACCACAGGTACGCTTATTTCTGCAAGCAAGTATGCGGTAGCGCGTACTTTCCAAAGTGGTGATGTTTATGAAATTGGTTATCGCCTAAGCGCAACGGTGTAAAACATGACAGGCCCTATTCCTTATGGGCTGCATGTAATCAGCGGTGAACTCACTGATCAAGATACAGGTCGTATCTATTCAGAGATTCACCGCTTTCTTACTTATAAAGACGCAGCTCAACTCGAAAACTTAAAGCAGGTTTATGATCTGCCTGATGGCGGTTACTTCATCGTTCAGCATGTCGGCGGTTTATTTCGTGTCATTGCAGACAAGCAAGAGCCTGAAAAATTCAAATTCATCAATGATGGACTGGTTAAGCACTACATTCCGATGTTTTTTAGTGGTGTGATTGAGAAGGCTATTGTTCGTGAAGGTTCCGACGATGGTGTGGTAATGAAGGTGACAGAACAATGTCGTCGAAGGCTACAACGTCAAATAGATCAAAGCATCCCTAAACAGCTAGAACTGCAACGATTTGTCGTAGATCAAAATAGTAAATTCCATGAGTTTATGCCACAAAACCCATCTGTTTTCAAAAGAACGCAATACGCTGCGCATAATCCTGGTTGGTATAGCGGATCTATGGCCAAGCTGATTCAGTTTGTTGGTGGATATGGAATACAGGATATTGAAATACTCCCTGAAAAACCGATTGAACGCTGTCAGTTCAAACTTACCGATAGGTTGTTAGCTTTGTATATGGATAAATACAAGGCAATTCGATTGCCTGGGTATTCAGGATTGCCACCCAAAGATGGTCAGTTTCAGTATCACTATGCTGCTTCAAAGACAGATGGCGTTGCATTTGACGATCAGAATAAACCCTGGTTAATTCGTGTTGATCATAAAGTGTGGGCGATGCCACTTCCCATTATCCCCTTAACTGCCGATCCTATTTTTTATGAATATGCAGAAGAACTTGGTGATGAGGAACTGTTAGAGATTTTAAACACATTTGGTGCTATGCCGTCGGGTGAAGGATTTCCAGAAGATACAACCGAGTTTAATCAGTGGCATCGTGCCGGTGTGATTATTGAGATCTGCGATAACTCTGAATTCAAGCAACTCATACCTATATTTACTGCGCGTGGTTGGTCCTTCCATAGTCGAGGTTATGCTGCTTTTAATACAGCTTACCGCTATAACGAGCTTGGCATTATTGAATGCAGTACTTTCAAGCTAAACCTTCAATTAACGTCAGCAACTAATCATTACGGCACAGATAAGGTTACGCCAGGTGATGATCTTGATAATGAATCTAAACAACGGTTAGGCATGTATCTGGCCAAGCTGTTTTCTGGATTATCTGGAAATGATAGTTTATCGCGCACCTTAAAATATAAACTGCGTAACATACCGCAATCTATTTTGCTTGAAAGGGCCAGTGATCAGCCAAATATTGAGGGTGAAATTAACTATTGGGATAATTATGTTTGTGAGCCGATGGCCGCACATAATGGAAATATAAATCAAATCTACAAAGGCAATCTATTTCATCCGGCAAAGCCTGAGTTTCAGCCACAAATTAAATTCCCTAATTATCCTGTTGGTTTGTGTGTATCGTTTGATTTTAGTTCACTTGAAAAAGGCGTGTCAGCATCCTGTGATACGGTCATGTACGCTTATTATGACAATGACAGCTTAAAGGTCGTTAAGTATTTCTACACAGCGAAATCTTTTTATAAAAAAGTCGAAACAGACTATGAAGAATGTATGACGGTTGGATCGTGGTTTAAGAATGAAACAACTGGTACTACTACCATTGCAGGGCACTTCTACACCACGGATATTGATGATCGTGATGAAGTTTCGCCGTCGCTTATAGAAACAACAGTTAAGGGTGAGGATGCAGGTTATGACAGTAAGCCATCATTCAGCTTCATACACTTTTTTGCTATGCAAGGCAGCCTATGGCGTAATCGTTATTTTACGCACTTAACAAAGAGCAAGAGGACTACAGGAACAAATATTAACCTTGCCGTACTTATTCCGATGTTTAACACAAGCACGGTACTACATGCAACGAAGATTACTGGTGGTCAAGTTACAGATTCTGAAAGCAAGAAATTACTTTCTGTCCGTGATCCATACTCATATCGCTATTGGACCTATGATTTTGTATTTGCCTGGAATACACCGTTATCCAAGCAAACCGGTAAGCCTTCACCTAAAGATGGTAGTCCAGTGTGGGTAGAGTTAGAGGATTATAACCCAGGGCCATGTTCAGATTTTGCCGATCAAGGCCCATGGATACCGAGTATGCCATACGACATGACTTGGTTAATTCACCCTAATAAAAATGAGTGGCTTCATAGCGGCGGTGGTGGTGCGCCAAAAGTTAATGAGTACGGTAATTCAGTTACCAAGAACGCAGATCCGAAGGGGAGTCTAAAGTGGATGGTGAATGACTTTAACATCACACTGCAGACGACTATTCCTGATGAACGATATTTTTTAGCTTCTCCTGATCAATACGGTTTCGGTATGAGCCGTACAAGCAGTAGGGTTTTTCTAGGCCAGTCTGAGTATGTCAATATCAGTGAAACCAACCAGGGTGTGTGGAAGTATAGAGGTTATACAAGCCTGGTGGACCACTCACGCGCATACCACTTTATCGGGGTGATCAATGAGTAGTTATCGTGATGATACTCAAGAAACAATTGTATTAAGTTCCGATGCCTTTGGAAAAATAACATCGGGTGATGTTGAAAACTTTTCTTTCACTGAAACCATACTTAGCAAGGTTCGACACAATGTAGAGGAAATCATCCGGCTAGGGGATGAGGATTTATCACGCCGTAAAGGACGGTTAGACAGTGAGCTTGGTTTCGCTGATCAGGTAATCCACTCTGTACGCAAATTTCAGCTGATTGAAGAATGTTTTATCCTGGCTGATCAGAGCTTTGTAAAACTATCCGAACTGATCACTGAGGATCTTGGCCTGGGCGAAGTGGAGCAGGTGAGCTATAAGATGCTACACATCGATCCGTTTAAAGTGGCTGATGCTCATTTCACCTTCAAGACAGCATTTCAAAACATCAGTGACCGGCTAAAGCTAGGCGATAGCTTACATGCCCTGACACGTTCTCAAGATCTAATCAGTGAAAGCCTGGTGCTCTCAGATACCACACGTGACAAGTTAAAAACTCTGATTGTTGAAACTCTAGGACTTGGCCAAGAGCTTGAACAACATAACATTGTCCATAGCCAGGTATCAGACAGTTTTAAACTGCATGATCGTGCTGTACGAATTGTCAGTGACACGGTTGAAGATGCGATCCGGTTTAATGATGAGTTTCAGAAACTTTCAGACACGATTGAACTGGTGATTGAAAGCCTGGTGTTTTCAGATCAGGTATTAGGGCAACGAATAGTGCGAAGCCTGGCAGAATCTAGTTTAAGTTTTTCAGAATCCATTGAAGGGGTTAAACGTGCATCCTCTAGTGTGACTGAGTTGTTATTCCTGAATGATGAATACCAGGACGGTAGAGAGATTATCGGGGCATGGACCACTACGGCAGATGGCTGGAACATGAGCCGCTACTATGATTACCCTTATGAAGAACTGATTGTGATTGCTGGCCGACTTTATGGTGTTACGGCCGATGGCATTGAAGAACTCAAGCAAGGTGCACAAAGCATTACGGCGCAGATCAAAACTGCAAAATTGGATATAGGTGCCGGTGCATTGGTGCATCCTGAAAGCATGATTTTGGAATATAGCTTAGATGGTCAATTGTCGGTCGATGTAGGAACCACTCAAACCGGCTACCAACAAACATTTAACTATGTACTCAAAAATGAGCCTAGCGATTATTTAACCAATGGCCGGGTGATCTTTGGCCGTGGCTTACGTGGTCGGCATTTTGAGTTTTCAGTCAATATTCAAGGCACGACAGCCTATATCAACGACATGGTTGTGAACATAACCAAAACAAAACGGAGAATTTAACCATGATGATTCCTACACTGAATGTCGTTGACCAGGCGGTTGCTGAAGTTCAGGACAAGATGAAATACTTTGAAGGACGCAGTAATCAGCTACTAGGTGAAATGAGCAACGCCATGACCACACTATCTGGCGTTACTGTAGAGCCGGTTGAAAGTGCTCCGCAATTACCAAGTCCTGAGAATGCGCAGTACCAACCGATTGATACCCCAGATGCACCTGAACTCAATGTGATTGCACCTGCACCGCATATTTTGGATCTGGATATTGAACGGCCTGCCGCACTCACATCACCCAATATTCCTACACTTGAAATTAATTTGCCTGACGCACCCATCATGCAGAATGATATTGAGATTCCGTCAGAACTCACTAATTTTTCTTTACCTGAAATCGACACCAACATTGAAATTGGTACCTTGCCACAACTCAGCTTAACTGGTCTGGATATTGGCCGTAATACAGTCAATATTGATGTATCAGAACTTTTAAATGGGCTGGATTTATCCGATCTGAATTTGCCGGAAGCACCTGAAAACCCGATTTTAACTTTCCCAACATTGCCAAGCTTGGGTAATTTTGATTTGCCAGTGCGGCCAGATATTGATATTGGCAGTGTTGAGATCCCTGACGCGCCTGAAATTGTATTGCCTGAAATGGAAGCCCTGCAAGCCATTACCTTGCCGACCTATGAGCCAGAAGCACTACCTGTATTTGATGAATTGCCGCCTGAGTTTAGCGTAGAGCTACCCAGCGATATTGATAGCATCATGCAACAAGCACAGAGCATTGCTACAACGGACTATCATCGCCACAACAAGGACAATGCGATTCAGCCTTTGGTTGCTGAAATCCGCGCTTGGATGGAAGGTAAAGCATCGGGTACAGGATTACCGGTCGATATTGAAACAGCACTGTTCAATCGTGCTCGTGAACGTAATAACCGTGAAACAGAACGTGCTGTACAAGAGGTGATTGATCAGTGGGCCAGTCGGGGGTATAGCCTGCCGCAAGGATCGACCCAAAAGCAGATCGATGCCATCCGAGATGATGCACGTTTAAAAGCGGCAGATCTGAATCGTGACATTATGATTCAGTCCTTTGAAAAGCAGCTTGAACATATCCGATTCTTGACCGAGCAAGGTATTGCCCTGGAACGGTTAAAGCAAGACCTATGGATTGCTTATGTCGGTAACATCATGGATGCAGCCAAGTTCCAGGTCGAAAGTAAACTGAGTTTATTTAATGCACAAATCTCGATTTTTAATGCGCGTACTGATGCGTTTAAATCGATGATCGATGTATATAAAACCAAGATTGAAGGAACCATTGCCAAGATCACGGCGTTTCGGGCTCAGGTGGATGCGCAAGTTGCCATTGGTCAGATTAACCAACAGACCGTCGATATTTTTAAAGCCAAAATTGATGCAGTCATGTCTAATGTTGATGTGTATAAAGCACTCATCCAAGGCGCAACCGCACGTGCTGATCTGGTAAAAAGCCACTTTGATGCCTACAAAACCGAAGTGCAAGCATACAGTGAGCAGGTTGGGGCAGAGCGGATCAAGGTGGAAATGTTTGATTCTCAAATCAAGGCCGAAGGTACCAAGGTCCAAGCCTATGAATCTTTGGCACGTACCTATGCCACCACTATTGAAGGTCTTTCGTCTAAAGCCAATATCAAGATGAAAGAAGGAGATATGAAGTTGGAAGCGGCACGTGTACGAATTGCAGAGTTTCAGGCCAATACCGAAGCCTATCGCGCATCTATGGATGCACAGTCGAAAGTACTGCAGTTTGAAACCGAAGCATATACGGCCAACCTGGAAGCAATGAAGTCACAAATTCAGCTTTCAATTGAAAAGATGAATACACAAAGCAATATTGTGGAATCTAATTCACGTACACGGATTGCTTTGGCAGATGCTTTATCGAAGTATGCTGAAATGAAAATCCGGGTCGGTATTGCCAATTCAGATACTTTGTCACGCTTTGCTGATATGCGCTCACGTACTGCAATCGCCGTGTCAGAAGCGCATTCGCGCTATGCAGATCTATCCCTGCGCACCACGATTGCCAACAGTGATATTTACAACCGCTATATTGAATCTCGTACACGTGTAGCCTTGGCCAATGCAGATACTCAGGCCAAGTATGCTGACTTAAATTTGCGTACCAATCTGGCATACGCAGATACTCAGGCCCGTTTTGCCGATATGAAAATGCGTACCGGTATTGCCAATGCAGAAACCCAGGCGCGTTATGCTGATATGAATATTCGGACTAACCTGGCTTATGCTGAAATGCAGATCAAAAAATATGAGGTCGATTTAAGCCACTCAGTCAAGAAAGCTGAACTTGCAGCTGAAAGTATGAAAGGTATTGCACAGTTTAATACACAGCTTGCAGCAGGTGCTATGTCTGCTATGCACGTTTCAGCTAGTATTAGTGGTAGTGGTTCAACTTCAATTGGCTACAGTGCCAGTGAGTCTGAATCTAAGAGCGAAAGCCACAACTATAGCTATTAAGGCCCTCTAGGGTTCGCCTTAAGTCCTATCTGATGGTTATCTTTTACCAATCAAATAAGATTTAGGGCTTTTTTATGAGCTTCGGTTTAAAAAAAGGGCAGAAAAAGCCCAATCAAGAAGGCGGTAAAATTCAGGGACCAGGTACAGGTACGTCTGATGATGTGCAAAAAACTGTTCCAGATGGAACTTACATCATGCCGGCAGATTCAACCGCTCAAATTGGTGAACAAAATTTAGAGCAGCTTGGTCAGGGTAAACCACTAGATGTAAATGTCAGTAATGGTGAGTTTGAAATGACACCAGAGCAGGTACATGCAGTCGGTGCACAGGCTTTGGATCAAATGAAAGATCAAACCCATACACCCAGTGGCTTGCCACAAACCATCATGGATCAGCCAGGTGAAAAGCCAAAGCTGTTCTTTCGGGATGGTGGATTGGTACAGAACCGATATCCTTCTGCAGATGAAGTGCGTAAAGCGCAGTTAGCCCGACAAACACAAACAGCCGGACAAAGTCAGCAACCGCGTCTTGGCCCACAAATGCGCGATGTCACACCAGAGCAACGACAATTACCTGCAACACGTACCTCACAACCGCAAACAAGTGCACCGAGCACAGCATCACCTGCAGCATCGGGTTCAGGCTTTGGGATAAAAGCCGCAAATATGGCCAAGGGTCTGGGTAAATTCCACGTCGCAGGTGCAGGCATAGGTGGTGCAGCAGCTGGACTGAATACATCGACAGAAGATTATGCAACTCGTATGGGGCTGGATCGTAATGCAGATCGTGGACCACTGGCAGAAGCTGCAATTCGTACGACAGGTGTGCTGACCGATGTGGGTAATGCGGCAAGTTTTGGATTGCTGGGTAGCCGATTCGCCGATAAACAAATTAACCAAGCCCGTGCAGATGCCGATGCAAATATGGCAGACATTGCCAAACGACGTGCAGAGCGGGATGCGACACGCGCAACACCAGCACCACAACAGCAAGCAGCTGCAACACCAGCACCATCATTTAACGACCAAATGAATGATGCTATGTATGGCGCACCTGCAAGTAACCAAGCACCATCTGGTGCAGCAAATCCTTATGCAATTCAACAGAATGGCAATAGCTTTAGTTATGCCAATCCTGGTGCGGCATCTCAGGCCCGAGCCGCTGGTATTCCTGAATTGCAGGCCAGTGGAATTAATCGTCAGGCTCGAGATCCTGAAGGTGTGGCGAAGTTTATGGCCAACACCCGAGAGATGGGACCAAGTGAACAGCAGATTCAGGCAGCAATGGGACAGCAGATGAATCCGCAGGGTTTTGGTTTGCGTTACCCAGATCGGCCGCAAATGACAGATGCACAGGTAAATGAGCGTCGTCAATTGGTACGTGATATCAGTGCCCCAATTAAAGGTGCGCGTGGTATGACCACAAATCAGCGTGCTCAACTGGTTGAATTGAATCAAGGGGATCAGAATCGAGCGGTGCAAATGTATAACACTGATGCCAATAATATGACCAGTGTTCAGAACAACAACACCAATAACGCTGCAAGCATCCTGCAAACAGGTATGCGCGAAGATGGTCAGAACATGCGTCATGGCGCCAGCCTTGCTCAGGATGGTGAGCAGTTCAATGCAAATTTTGGTTTAAAAGCGCGTGAACAAAACCTGAGTGAGAAAAAGGAAGGTTTTGGTATTCGTCAGGCAGAGCGTGTTGAAAAACTGAATGAGATGTATGATAAGGCTCAGACCGATGAGCAGCGCCAATCTATCCAGCAGCGTATTAACCGTTTAACTGGTGCGAAAGAAAAAGAAGCAAGTAATCCTTACATTAAGATTAAGCGTGATGAAGTGTTGGATAACAAGGGTAATGTAATTCAGCCTGGAGGTGAAGTTTTGTTTAATTATAAGACAGGGCAGAGTATTGACCCTTTAACTCAAACACAATCCCAAGGTCAGTCGGCACAGCAATTTGAAAACTACCAGGTGGTTCAAGATGCCAATGGCAATCGAGCCTATGTAGTTAATGGGGAATATGTACCGATTCCTTAAATAAAAAGCCACCGTTTAGGTGGCTTTTCTTTGTTAATTGCACTGCATCTGTCCGCCAATATCTCGGCACATACGACCATTATTATAATAAGTGCCATTATTTCCATTATAGCGGTTGCCCTGATTATCCCAACAACCAGATCCATCACAACTAGTCATATGTGTTGGCGTTGGTGCTTGTGTCTGAGGAGGCATAGGTGCTGAATAGGAGTTTCTTGAGTTTGAGTTAGCAACTGGTACGTCTACACCTGACATGGCAGCTAAAGTATTGCGCTGATTAGCAGTCAATCCTTTTGAACCCTTATAAGGTGTGCTTGCTTCTTTAATAATTTTTTGACGCAAAGCTTCATCTTCTGCGTTGCGTTCAGGTTGTCTTGGCGCATTGTATGTTTGGCTTGGTTGCTGTGCAGAATAGTTTGTTGAGTTACCAGGAGAAGGTTTAGGCATATAGGCTCGTTGTGGTGCAGGAGGTGTGCCAAGTGATCTTATGGTGTCAATTTTTTGCTGTTTTGCACCTGATGGGGGTGGCTTACTTGAATAGGTGACATTCCCCTTACTGTCTACCCACTTGTAATAGTTTTTGGCCTGTACGTGTGAAAATGAAAACCCCAATATCAAACTCGTTAAAATCACTTTTTTTAACATTATGTTATCCCTCGTTTTTTGTAGATTATTAAGTACTGAAATGACTATGAATGCAATAGTTTTGTAGGGTTCGACCAGTACCAAGTGGAAGCAGCATGATTTGGGCATACCATAGGAGCGTGTCATGCCTGATTCCAAAGTCATCAATAATCCCTTCTTAGACGAACAGAATACTACAAAAGTTAGTCAGCCCAATGGATCTAAATTTGATCCAAGTACTGCCAAGCCTGTGGCAAATACAACTCCGGCTTCAAACAATAAAAATACCAAGTTTGACCCAAGTACGGCCAAAGCAGTAGATAAAGGTTTTGGTGGGCATGTCCGCGATTTAGGTGCATCCCTGATGGGCGGTCTTGCATCGGTGCCGGATGTCGCAGTTGGTATTGCAGATCTGTACTCCGGTGGCCGTGCAGGTAAGGCTATAGATAATCTTTCAGACAATTTCAAGTTAGGTGATGGACGGAAGTACTGGCAGGATCAAAAAACAGATCATGCCAAGGTTCAGTCGCAAGAATTTGCTGATGCAGAAGGAATCATTGATAAAACCAAGGTGGCGTTATCCAATCCATCCATGATCACCAACACAGTCGTTGAGTCTGTGCCGTCTATGGCACTCGGTGGTCTGGCAGGCCGTGGACTAAATGTAGCATCCAAAGGTCTGATTAATCCGGTTGCTGCAGGTGCTGCCGGTGAAGGTCTGGTCATGGCTGGTACTCAGGCTGAACAGATCCGTCAGGAAACTGATGATGGCCTACTGACTGGGAAGCAAGTTGCTGCGGCAGCGGGTACTGGTGTGGCAGGTAGTTTACTTGGCTTTCTTGGTGGTACGATTGCCAAAAAACTAGGTTTTGAAGATGTGGATACTTTGATGGCTCGGGGTATTAAGCCTGAACAGGTAGCTGGTGAAATTTCACAGATCCCATTCTCTAGCATTCCTAAAAACATCGTACTCGGTGCAATCAGTGAGGGTTTGCTTGAGGAAATGCCACAGTCAGTGACTGAGCAGGTACTTCAAAACTATGCTCTGGATAAAGACCTGTTTGAAGGTGTAGATGATGCCATTGTTATGGGCACCCTAGCAGGTATGGCTATGGGTGGTACCGTAGTAGGAGCAACTCAAACATCGAAGTGGGCAGGTCAGTCAAATGCTGAAAATCCAGAATCAGGTGACGAGACAGATACAACGAGCAGTACTCCAATGCTGCCAGCACCAACGGGTGGGAATGGTGGCACAGGTTTAGGTTTTGATAGCCTGCAAGGTGAGTATATTCCTGCCGGTCAGCAAGATACAGTAGATCTAGGCCAAGCGCGTCAGAACTTTGAATATGACCAGATGCCGACCGATGCCGAAGCTCAAATTGAATTTGGCGGTCTGTCACGTCAGTATGCACTAAAACCATCGGAGCAAATGGGCCTTGATCCAAATCTCGGGCCACTTTCTGCAGCAGCTGCAACAGCTGTAGACAGTGGTATATCTCAGCAGATACAGATCGAGATGCAGGCACAGGCGGCAGCTGAAACAGCGTCTAAAGTTGCCGGGAAGACTGAAGACAGTAATGCACCATTACAACAGGCAGCAGATGCAGCACGTGAACTCACACCCGAACAGATCCATGGCAAACAAAATACCTATGGCCCAGACGTTACTACGGCGATTGAACAGCTGAAACAGCGTCAGCAAGGAGAAAAAAATGCACTACTCACCATTGATGAAAGTACTCAGAATGGAAAAGCACAGCAAGGAAATGCACCGCTTAACAATGGAAGCCAATCAGTTTCTGAACAGTATGACACCACTACAGCGTCTGCAATGGGAGCAACAACAGGAACAGCGCAGAAGGAATTACACCCTGCGAAATCTGATGCAGGTCAGATCGTCCTACCTAACCAAAGTCTAAATGAAATCCAAACTAGCGAAGCAAAATCCAAACTACTTGATACTCAATCCAAAGTAACCGAACTGGAAGCACAGCTTGTCACTGAAAAATCAGTACCTAAAAAGGCACAGATCCGCAAGCAGATTGCTAAATTGCAGCAAGACAACCCGATTGATCAGGGTGCACATGCAGCCGCGACCAGCATTCAGAATGATTTACCAGAACCTACCCAAGCACAGATTGAAGCGGGTAATTATAAGAAAGGCCATATCAAGGTTCATGGTTTAGATATTGCTGTAGAAAATCCGCGTGGTTCTGAACGCCGTGGTACCGATCCTGGTGGAAAGCAATGGGCGCATGAAATGAGTGACCATTACGGCTACATTAAAAAAACAACTGGCGCAGACAATGAACACATTGATACCTATGTAGGACGTAATCCTGAATCAGATCAGGTTTTTATTGTGGATCAGATTGATCAGAAAACTGGTGGCTTTGATGAACACAAGGTAATGATGGGCTTTAATTCACAAGAAGAAGCAGTTCAGGCCTATTCATCTAACTTTGATGATGGATGGAAAGTTGGGCCAGTTCGTGCCATGAATAAGGATGAGTTTAAGTCATGGTTAAAAGATGGGGATACCAAGAAACCTGCAGGTGGTACCCTCACAAATGAAGGTACCACTCAGCCACAAGGTAAAACCGAAAAGGTTTATACACCTGGTACCAACCGTGAAATTGAAGTACGTCACAAGGTGGTAGAAGCAGATAGCTTAATTACCTCGAATGATGCAAATGGTGCAGTCAATCCGAATTTCCCGAAGCACTTACAACCACGTGACCGCAGCCGACCGACTTCAATTGCTCAAGTGCATGAGATTGCCAGCAAACTTAATCCAAAATTGCTCGGTGAAAATCCGAGTACTGCTAGCGGTGCACCTATTGTATCTGCAGAAGGTGTTGTGGAATCAGGCAATGGACGCACCATGGCAATCCGTAAAGCCTATGAAACAGGCAAAGGCGAAGCCTATAAGCAATGGTTGGGTGAGCAGGGTTACGATGTATCTGGCATGAAAAATCCGGTGCTGGTGCGTGAACGTACGTCAGCCATGACCGACCAGGAATTGCGTGACTATACCCGTGAATCTAATGAAAGCAGCACTCTAACCATGAGTCCGACCGAACAGGCTATGGTAGATGCAAAAGCAGTGGTGGATCTGCTTGATCAATACCGTGGTGGTGATATCAATAGTGCGGCTAATCGTGATTTTGTGAACCGATTTGTGACTGAGCTGGTACCTACCAGTGAACGTGGAAAAATGTTGAGTGCGGGTACCGGACTGACTCAGGATGGTCAGCGCCGTATCAATGCGGCATTAGTGGGAGCAGCCTACAATGATACCTTCATTGTCGATCAGGTATTTGAAAGTACTGAATCTGATATTAAGGCTATTGGTAATGCACTGACTGATGTTGCTGGGTTCTGGGCAAAGATGCGTGATATGGCTATCAATGGCCAGATTCCTAAAGACTTGGATATTACTCAGAATCTAGTGGAAGCCGTACACCTTGTCCAAAAAGCACGTGTCACCAGCACAAAACTTGCCGATCTCGTAGCGCAGGATGATATATTTAGTGGTGCGGTAGATCCGGTAACGTTAGATTTCTTAAGCGTATTCTATCGTGGTGATAAATATACCCGGGCACGTGGCCGTGAACGTGTGGCAGATGCTTTAAATCATTATGCACAGCAAGCCATGCAGCAGTTTTTAGGTGAAAACCTGTTTGGTGATAAACCTAAAAACAATACTCAATTAAGAGGTGAAACCCTTGACCGACTCGACCAGCAAGAAACTGACAAGCAACAAGACATCTTCGCAAGCCCGCAATCTGATGACGCAAACACTGGCACGTCTGGCGGAACAGGACAACGAGCCACTACTGAAAGCCCGGATGCAAAAACGGATGCAAGAAACGAAGCAGAAGTAAAATCTAAAAGTTCGAAATCCATCACCGGAAAACCAAAAGAAGTCATTCAGGACTTTGGTGAAAAAATTGGTGGTGCACGTAAAGATACTGCAGTAAAAACTGGTAAAAAACCTCTAGCAGAAAAACCCAAAGATGACCGCCCGACTTGGGCTAAGCGTTTTGAGATTTTGGAAATTGCAGCATCCTCTAACCCAGCTGAAGTCGGTAAATGGACGATTTCAGATACCAAAAATAAGGACTGGATGGGCAATAACCGTCGTCTTACCAATCAGATGTTTGGAAGTCAGGAAGAAGCTGAGAAGTTTTTACCTGTGGCAGCGGTCGCTATGAAGCATCGTGTCACTACCGATACGAAAGATGGAAAAAAAGGCTACATCATTGTCCGAACAGTGTCAGACCGTAAGCATGTACAGGTTGTTCAGCAGTTGTTTGATACCCGTGATGCTGCAAATGAATATCTGGTACGTCATGCGCAGGAAATTTTAGAGACCAATACCACATTTGGTGAACTGGATCTGCCACGTCCTGAGAATACTCAACGTACCGGTGTGGCCCGCCGTGAAGGAGATGCCAAAGATTCTGATTTCAGTCGAGTCTTTGGATTCCGTGGGGTGGAATTTGGCAACTGGAATAATCAGGTCGAACGTCAGGAATTATTAAATGATGCATTTGATGGTCTGATGGATCTAGCTGAAGTTTTGAATATCCCACCAGAAGCTTTGAGTCTAAATGGAGAACTTGCACTGGCATTCGGTGCACGTGGCCAAGGTTTAAGTAGTGCCAAGGCACACTATGAATCTAATCGTGTCGTCATTAATTTAACCAAGATGAACGGTGCCGGATCTCTGGCGCATGAATGGTGGCATGCATTCGATCATTACTTGTCACGTCAGGATGGATCTGCAAGTTCTGCATGGATCCAGCATGAAGATGGCTCACGTAGCCTGAATGTAAAAGCGAACCCGGCAGATCGTTTTGCAAGTCATGGTTTTAAGGTAGTGAAGTCTGGTGTACGTGAAGATGTACGCAATGCCTTTGAAAAACTTATGGTGACGATGTTCAGAAAGTCACAGGCTTATATTGAAGACACCCAGGCAGCAGACGAGTTTGTGGCACGTTCACGTGATGAAGTTCAGGATAAGCTAAATTCTATCCGTGAGAACCTGACCAAGCAGCTCGATCCGCAGTACTACAAACGATTTAATAAACCTGCCTCTGCAGACCAGCTGGCAGAGTTCGACACTGCAGCAGAGCTCATTATCACAGGTCAGTTACTTGAGACAGAGGCGCGTAAGAATCCGAAAAGTCGCAGTACCTTTGGTGGGTACCGTCATACCAATGATGCACTGGACAAGATCAATGAGATTTTTAAAGCCGTCCGTGGTCGATCAGGATTTAATGCAGACTTTAAGGGAGTGCTGGACTATCTTCGTGGCAGCATGAGCCGTTATATGGGCCGCCTTAAATTACTTGCTGATGCACAGCAAAGCACAACCAAGTACAAGTCAGTACCGACTGAATTTGCCATGAATGCCAAAGAACTGGATCAAGGTCGAGGTAGTGACTACTGGACGACTCCACATGAGATGTCTGCACGTGCATTCCAAGGGTATGTAGAAGACAAGATTGCTGCCAAAAATGCCCGTAGTCCTTTCCTGAATTATGGTCCTGAAAATGTGGGTATCCTCACACCTTATGGCGTAAAGCGGCCTTTCCCATCAGGTGAAGAACGTGTAGCAATCAACCAAGCCTTTGATGATCTGATCGGTGGACTGCAAACTGAGAAGACTGAAACAGGTCAGCGGCTTTATAGTAGTGCTCAAGATAATGTGCAGTCTGATCAGACATCAGAACAAGTCCGTGAAGCCCTGGTGAAGCGTTTTGGTGAAAAGACTATTTCTAGCCTGGAGCGTCGTGGGCTACTCGATATTGTCAGTACTGTGGATGAACCAGGTGTGGAAGGCTTTTATCAGAATGGCCGTGTAACCTTGGTTGCAAACAACCTGAACGAAACCAGCATTATCCCAACCTTCCTGCATGAGTTGGGTGGTCATGGTGGATTTCAAAACATTATGAGTGAAGAAAAATATGCCGAGCTTATGGGTATATTCAACGATATGGTTCAGCGTAAACATCCGCTTGCACTAGAAGCCAAACGTCTTGCAGAACGTGAAACTGATACCAAAACACAGCAGCTGGAATACCTGCCTTATCTTTTAACCCTGGCTTCTACTCAGCAGGAAATGAATGCCCTGCAAAAAAGTGCAATCAAGCGTTTTATTGATAAGGTCGTGAGTGTTGTGAAAGCATGGGCCTTTGATCGCTTGGGTATCAATTTAAACCTGAATGAAAACGATATGGTGGCCTTGGCCAATCGCATGATCCAGCAGCAGATTGCCGAACCTACCTCAGTAGAAAATGTGCGTGCTCAACTGCAGGGTACAGATCAGTGGATGAAAGCACCGAATGGTAAACCTACCAATCTGACCGAACAGCAGTGGTTGCAGGTACGGACACCAGAATTTAAACAATGGTTTGGTGACTGGGAAAATAGCCCAGAAACGGCATCTAAAGTGGTCGATGAGAATGGTGAACCTCAGGTGGTTTACCACGGTACATCTTCCCAATTTACCCGCTTTAAACTTGGAGGAGGCTTGCTTGGGCGTGGTGTGTATCTCACCGATCGTTATGAAGAAGCACAAAACTATGCTGGCAGTCGCTCTCAAGATAATGAAGGGACAGTGATGCCCCTGTTCGCCAATATTCCAGAGATGTTTAATAGCAATTCAAAGACCACACGTGAGCAGGTTGTTGGTGCTATGCAAGACGGTTTCAATGGTATTCGACACCAGTTCAACGATATGGATTACCTGGTCGCCTTCAACCCCGAACAGGTCAAATCAGCCGTTGGAAATACCGGACTCTTTAGCAGCCAAGATACTGATATTCGATTTAGCCGGCAGGCCAATGCTCAGCAGATTATTCAGAATCTGGTCGGTAATATGAATAAGCAAGGGCGGGAAAAACTTAAAACCGAAGCAGGTTATAAGGCTACACATGCTTTGCAGTATGTTCTTGGCGCACTGGGCCGTCGTCAGTTAACAGAGTTGTATCAAAAACTATTACCACAGTTGAAACCGTATAGCGATATGGTGGCGATGATGGATGCTGATCAGAATGAAGTGGCAGCACTGTCGGATGAATTGGCACGTCGTTGGGCTGACTTAAAAGATGAAAAAGAGTTGGCCAATGTGATGCATGATGCGACCTTGGCCAAGATCGATCCGGCCAAGCCATATCAGCCAGGTGACAATGTTGCAGAATATACCAAGCTAAAAAAACAGTTTGATGCGCTGTCTGATGATGCGAAAAAGGTTTACCGAGAAGCACGTGATGCCTATAAAAAACATCACCGTGATGTGCGTCAGGCGATTCAGGATCGTATTCTGCGTTCAAGCATGAGCAACCAAAAAAAGACCGAATTACTGCAGCAGATGGATGCCAATTTCTTTGGTTATACGCAGGGCGTGTACTTCCCATTACAGCGCTTTGGTAAATATGTAGTACTGGTTCGTGATGCAAAAGATCAGGTGATCAGTGTCAGCCGTGCTGAAACCTTATCGGAAGCACATAAACTGCGTGAGATCCTGCAAGGTGACTATCCGAATGCCAAAGTACATAAGCCAATGCTGGATAAGGAATATGATGCTGCACGTGATGGTGTAGGACGTGGTTTTATGACCAACCTGTTCAATGAATTAGGCAGTTTTGGTTTGAATGCACAGCGTCAGGCAGAGTTAGAGGATATTTTAGGGCAGTTGTATTTAAAATCATTGCCAGACCTAAGCTATGCCAAATACAGTGTACACCGTAAAGGTACTGCAGGTTTTAGTCAGGATGCTCGTCGTGCCTTTGCCCAGAATATGTTCCATGGTGGCAGTTACCTGGCCAAGTTACGCTATAAAGACCAGCTGGAAGAAATGCTGGATGGGATGCAGAAGCATGCCACAGAACAGGCCAAAATTGATGATGACTATGATCAACCGGTGGCGCAACAGGTCATCGATGAGATGAATAAGCGTCATAAAAATATGATGGAGGCGAACTCACATCCATTGTCTACAGCTTTAACCAGTTTAGGCTTCCTGTATTACTTGGGTCTATCACCGGCATCGGCAGCAGTAAACACCTTGCAAACAGTCTTGGTGGCCTATCCTCAAATGGGTGCCAAGTGGGGGTATGACAAGGCGGGTGCTGCATTGGCCAAAGCATCCGATGATTTCCGCAAAGGTGTATCGATCAAAGGGATCAATCCAAAGAATTGGGAAAATGATATTGCCAAAATTCTGAAAGGCGATGAACTCAAGGCTTATGAAGAAGCTGTGCGCCGTGGTGTGATTGATGTGACCATGGCACACGACTTGGCGGGTATTGCCCAAGGTGAAGACAGTGGGGTGATGTGGAAACTGCGTCCGATTATGCGGGTAGCAAGTACTCTATTCCATAATGCCGAACGCTTTAACCGTGAAGTGACATTTATTGCAGCGTACCGGTTAGCACGTGATAGTGGCTCAATGCACGATCAGGCTTTTGAGCAGGCAATGGATTCTACCTATAAGGGCCACTTCGATTATTCTGCAGGTAACCGTCCACGGATCATGCAGGGTAATATTGCCAAGGTGATTTTGCTGTTTAAACAGTTTGGCCAGAACATGATTTATACCTTGGCACGTACTGCTCACCAGTCGCTTAAAGGTGAAACTCCTGAAGCACGTCGTGAGGCACAGCGTGCATTAGCCGGTATTATCGGTATGCACACTGTATTTGCCGGGGTAATGGGTTTGCCTTTGGTGGGGCCGATTCTGGCCATGGCTTCAATGCTCGGAAGTGATGACGATGAACCATGGGATGCAGAAGCTGCTTTGCGTAATGCTCTTGCTGATGCACTGGGTACCAAGACTTCAGAGGTTCTCATGAAAGGGGCTTCACGATTTGGCCCTGCCGACTTGTCTGGCCGTGTCGGTATTAATAATTTGTTATTACCAGATGTGCAGGACGGGTTAGAAGGTAAAGACTTTAGTGATGCTATGGTGATGAGTGGATTAGGCCCAGTGGTAGGGATTTTAACCAATACCTTTAAAGGTCTGGCTGAAATAGGGCAAGGGCACGGCATGCGAGGGGTGGAAACCATGTCACCGGTATTCTTGCGCTCTCCATTGCGCTCGATCCGTTATGCAACTGAAGGTGCCCAGGATAAAACCGGTGTCATGATTAAAGATGATGTGGGTATGTTCAGCCTTGCAGCGCAAGCAGTTGGTTTTAGTCCAAGTGAAGTGCGTTTGGCTACTGAAGGGCGCAGTGCAATTTATTCACATACCAAGCGTCTGGATAAGCGCCGTACTGAACTTATGACAGACTATGTCCGTGCGATTCAGCGTGATGATGCGGATGGCCAAAAGGAAGTCTGGGCAGAGATTCAGGTATTCAATCAGAAGAATCCTTCACGTCGGATCAGTAGAGTCCAGGCGATGCAAAGTTTACGTCAGCGTGAGAAACGCGTGAAACAGGCTGAGCATGGTATTTATCTGCCGAACAAGAAACGTGACGATGCGGATATAGGGCGTTTTGCGTTTGATGAGTAAAAAAAAAGCCCCTTTTAATCGAGGGGCTTTTTTATAGATTCATGAGTGAATTTTATTTTAGTTGCCAATATGGTGGAACAGGCAGGTCGACCAGTGCGCTGTTCATTTCTTACTCCATTGGTTGCCGACTATTAGAGTCTTTCTCGAATGATTTTCTTTCGATTCTTCGTCAGTAGTATAGCCATAGATGGCGCTATTTCTCTTTGGATCAATTCCACAATTTGAACTTCAGACAATCCACACCAAGCCATATCAGAGAGTCCATATCCCACTGCACCATTTTCAGAGCGATAGCGTAAATGCATCATACCTCTTAATTGATCCCACTGTGCACTAGACTGATATGTTTCGATATAGGTGAGAGCAGCATTTAAAAATTGCGGTTGAACCGAAGTGGGATCAGCATAGTCACAATAAGTACGAACAGGCACCTTATATTGGCATTGTATTTCTTTGACCTCCATCGTTTGAACGGGAAGACCCGCAAAATATTCACCTAAGATTTCAGCTGTTAAATTAGCGATGTAGCTTAGCTCTTTAATTTTCTCCTTTTTGAGTTGAATCAATGCTTCAAGTTGCTGCTGATTTACATCAAGTTCGTGTACACGTTTTTCTGCATTGATAATCTGATTACGCATAGCACGTTTTTGATTACGCCCGAAACGTCTAGCCATTACTATTCAGCCCCTGTTCAAGTTTAGCCTTTTCACACTCTCGTTCCCAAAGAGCTTCAGCACGTTCAATTGCGATCTCAGCAGCATTCACCATGTCTTTAGCTAGGATCCACTGAAGAATGTATTGACCTCCTACGCTATTGGAAACATATTTACCTTCTTCGTTAAACTTAAACCGGGAAGGGAATGCAATTTCTAGATTAATCAAAAATTCAAAGTCACCACACTGATCATATAGGTCCCGAGCGACTTCACCTGCATAGCTTTCAATCTCATCATTTTCACGAATTTCTTTTAACGTGCTTTCAAGACCAGGGCATTGAGCTAAGAGATCAGCACTTTGTTTTTCATTGTATGCATCCCCAAGAAAATCTTTAAATTTTTCAGTTTCTGACTGGGAGCAAAGTAAAGTTGGGATATGCAAGATAGTTTCAAAGTGAACATTGCTGTCAAACATATCGCCTAATAATTTTTTCGGGAACTTTTCCATTTTTTTATCCTTATTTAATCTTCATTTCGCCATTAACCCAGACTTCTTGATATTCATCTGAATCAATTTTTTTCTTTAATGTGATGGCCTTATCTACAACATCAGACCAGTTCATGTTGTTGCGTGCCCAGTCCTTAATTTCATAATCATTATCTAAAAATAACGGGATGGTATCTTCACGCAGGCTTTCACCCAGATCGTCATTGAATTCATTCTTGTAGTGTTCAGCACGATCACGCGCAATGACTTCAACTGGTACGGCGTAGGTCAGGCCATCTGGCATATCTAGAAAGATTTTCTTATCAAAAAGCGGTGTTTCGATGATTTCAACCACATCATCTAGACCATTTTGATATTCATTGTGCTCGTTTTCTTTTTCCCACTGGTCGCAGGCAGCATCTTCATTTTCAGCTTCGATAATCTGGCTTTTTTCTTCATGGTGCAAAGTATCACCTTCGTGATCCACAACACGTTCAATCCAAGTCATTTTAAATTTCTTCATTTAATACGCTCTAGTAAGTTCTGTACTTACAGGCTAATCACTGCTTTTACGTCTTGCTGTGTGTTTTTTAGGCTAAATCTTCCTGTGTAGGGTTCGCGTAACTATCTGTAAAAAGTCAATGATGCATCAATAGATCAGAATTTGTATTGAGAGCGTTATGCAAGAGAACACCATCCCCTGGATCATCAAGATCGTGCCCGCAGTTGTTGGTGCAATCTTGGCGCTGGTCCTGAGTGGTGACATTGATAAAGACGGAAAGATAGAAGTCTCACTGAATGTCATCGTTAAATTTATGGCCAGTGTAACTGTCAGTTTATATGGTGGTTCGGCTTTCATTGAATACTTCAACTTACTCCACGTATCTACGATGTACCAAGGTGCAATCATGCTGTTCTTCGCAGTATTTGGCTTGCTTGGGATCGGCATCGTTTATCAGTCCGTTGCGTTACTGCAGGGGAAGCCAATTAGTGAAGTGATGCATGAAATTAAATCTGCATTTTTGGCAATTTGGGGGAATGGGAAGAAATGAGTAAGCAAACACCTGAGTTGGCCTGGATGTTAGAAGCCTATAAACACAATGGCCTGAAAGAAGACACAAGCAAAACTCGTCACAACCCAACCATCATTAACTGGCTTAAAGAGCTTAAAGCTTGGTGGTCAGAGGATGAAACCCCATGGTGTGGTGTATTTACTGCAATCTGTTTAAAGCGTGCAGGTGTACCTTATCCATCGGCATGGTATCGAGCTTTAGCCTATCGTGATGAAAAGCGAAAATTATCTAAGCCGGCCTACGGTTGTATCGCGACAAAAACTCGCTCAGGCGGTGGCCACGTATTCTTTGTCGTAGGTATTACGCCTGCAGGCAAAATAGTCGGTTACGGCGGCAACCAAAACAATATGGTTTGTTATGCGACTTTTGATCCAAAGGATCTTGAGTATTACTGGTATGGCAAAACCAATCGTCCCGCCGATATTCGCTATCAATTACCAATTATCAAAAACGTATCTGCAACGAAAGTGACGGAGGCATAGACGATGCTGGATCTCTTTTTAGCCCAATTTTATAAAGCTGTGATTGTGGTGCTGTTGGTACTGCTTTTAATTGCCCTGGGCTTTGGTGCATGGAAGTCTTATGCGTTGGATCACAGCATTGAACAGCGGGAAGTGGATATTGCAAAAGCAATTAAACCTTATGTAGATGCGGAACGTTTGCAACGAACCCGTGCTGATAAAGTGAGTGGTCAATATGAAGAACTTAAAGGTCAAGATCGTGTGCGCACGGAAGTCATTAACCACAAAGTTGAGAAAATCACGGAACGCCCTGTTTATCGTAACGTGTGTCTTGATGTTGATGGCGTGTCAGCCCTCAATGAAGCCGGTCGCATGGAACCTGCCAGCGAATCTGACACAGGACTGTCCAGACCTCCCTGAGATTGAATTGGGCGATGGTAAGTATGTGCTTAAAGCATGGGTGAAAGACCGGCGAATGTATGTCGAATGTGCTCAAGGAAAACGTGCTTTAAATCTAGCGGTTCGAAGACCCTGAACCACTTGTATTTAGTAGATAATATGTAAAACATCTAGCAATTAATAAATAATTAATATTTATTAATTGCTTATTAGGATTATTTTTTATTCAGTCTTTCATGCAAAATAGTTACGTAGTATGAAATAAGATAAAGCTTGTATACTGCTTAAATAGTGTAAATAAATTTCTTGTATCTAGAAACTAAAGCTCGCAATATATAAAATCCATCATTTGTTCTGCATATGTTCTAGAATCATCTACTGTCCAAAGCTCTAATTCATGAGCTGGGAGATTGAGAGTAGTCCTAAACTCATGAAGGGATTCGGCAACTGTACTAGAAATATAGTGATGATTTTTTAAACCTTCAATGCAGTCGTTGAAACTAGTTCTATCATTTAAGCCAATTTTTGAAAGGGATAATCTATAACGTTGTCTCATTTCATCTTCGATGAAAGGTCGAAGTTTCGTGAATTTATTATCCATGGTTCTACGTTCAATAAAATCTATGATTTCCATATATCTTTCATCATGTGCTGTTGCAGTCATTTCCTCTTTGGTTGCTTTTGCAAGCATTGACCCATTCTCAGATTGCACAATTTTCAGTGCTTGAGCATCACTAAATTTTTTCATTACCGCGGATGCCATTCCCTTGTAATGAGTAGTGATAATTAATTGTTTAATTGAGTTGTTCAGGGTATATAGGATTCGTAATATGCTAGAAATTCTTTCATTATCAAAACTGGTAACAGGATCATCTAGCACCAGAATCGCTTTTTCCCTATCTACTGGAGGTAATTGATGGATTTTGGCAAGAAAAATACAAAGTGCCAAAGCTCTCCGATCTGATTCACTAAATAAACAATGCAGCTTATTTCTATCAATAGGACAACCTTTAAAAGTTACTTCCAAGTCATATACTGTTCGAGTACCAATACGATTAATACTTTTAGATATTTCAAAATCGGATGAGCCTATTCTACGGAATAAGGTATTTATTTCTACAAAATATGTATCTAGGAATTCATTTTGGGCATTTTCAAGTGCTGTCTTATCAGTATCATAAGATGCTTGATCGCTTTCAATTTGAGCTTTTAAATTGATATAGCTTGTACATAGACTATCTAAGTCGTGCCTTTTTTTAAATTTTATTAAAGCTTCTTCATTTCTGGCTTCTTCATTGAGATGGCCTTTCAATAATGTGACATCTTGAGATTCTTTAAATTGATTTAAAATGTGGTTTACATCACTTTTGATGCAGTTGTATTCCCCAACTAATAAGCAATACTCATTAAATTTGGCCTCCAAATTAGTGAAGTCTATTGTATTAATGGAGTTGTAAGGAGTTTGTGACTTTTGTTCTAGCGAGGTTCTTATTACGACATCAAATTCGCTATTAGTTTGTTCTAATTCTGAAAAAACATATTCAAGACGTTCGAATTTTTGCGCTAATTGCTCAATGAAATTTTCGGCATGTATTCGACTTTGGACTTCGCTTTCAATATAAGTATTTTCTAATAGATTTAAGTTTCTTTGATGCTGCTCTTTTACAGATCCAAAATTTGAATCGACAAGATTGATTTTTAACAAGGAAGATATTTGAGTGCTTATTTCACTCAGAAAACTTTGAAATGTAGTATCAAAAGCCGTTTTATAGCTATCAATTAATACTTGAGCACTTTCCTTTAAATCCTGTCCACAAAAAGGGCAATCATCTCGTAAATGTTTCAAGCCATTCGATGCCCACCCATTAAATAAATTTGTGTTAGCAACCTTATTTTTGTGTCCGTCTACGATAGCTCTTGATACTTCATGTACATTCTCAATATTCAAGGATAAGCATTTGTTAATTGACAGTAAATTATCTTTAATTGCTTGTATAGTGCTAATATCGTTTAGGATTGGTCTTCGAATTACATGATCAATATTGGAAATTTGAGTATTTAAGGTAGTCTGTTTTTCTTTAGATGCCTGTAATACTAAATCTAGTTCTTCTGCTGTTTTTTCTGTTAAAGGCATGGATACAAAAGTATCAACATTGCCAACACTATGTGCATTAATTTGACTCTTAATACCTGTTAAGTCTCTTCTATCATTTCTTAATTTTTGATTTCGTAATTCAAGTGCTTCAAATTGAGTAGCATTTTCACCTAAGATAAATCCCGACATATTTGTAGAATTTTCACGAGTATAATTCACACCAGTCATTACATTTCTATGTATGAATCCATGATCAAAAATATACAGTCGTGAATCATCAGGAGGGATTGAGTCCCAATTGTTATTTTGAAATTGTATGGCTCTAGATTGACCAGAGAATTTCATTTTGATTATCTGATTAATTTCGCTTGGTGCTTGATTAGCTATTATTGACTTTCTATCAAGAATTAATTGAGGGTTATTAAGAGCTAATGAATAAAAGATATCACAAAGAGTACTTTTACCATTTCTATTTTCCCCATAGATAATATTCACAGGCTGAAATTGAATACTACCTGCATTCACTTGAAAATAATTCCCGATATTGTTAATTAATTGAATTCTTTCTAACATTACTCCCCCTAGTATGCTTAATTTTAAATTAATTATAAATCAAATATTTATGTTGTATTTTCTATACTTTTTAGGATTTAATCAAGACTATATTTTATTTATATAATTGTTTTTAACAATTAGTTTAAGAAGTTTGCCATTCAATCAATCTTTTTTCATATATCACATAACATTTATAATTATGATAATATTTTTGTATAGTTAAAACAAAGCCAATTTTTAAAAATTGGCCGTTTATATGTTAAAGCCTTTCATAAACTACTTAAATCAAATTTTAACCTGCATTTTATTGCCCCCATTTATCAACTATGTCAGCCCAGTCTTGTAGCATTTTCCTGCGTTGACTAATGTATTTAGCGTGATTGTATGATGCTCTTACTTTGTTCTGTTCGGCATGAGCAAGTTGCTTTTCAATCCAATCATCATCGAAATCAAGCTCATTTAAGATAGTACTTGCGGTTGCTCGAAAGTCGTGTGATGTCGAGTTTTTAAGCCCTATTTTCTTTAGAGCACTATTCAATGTAGCACTTCCGATTGTGGCTGCGCTACTGTATGCACTTGAGAATACATACTCTTTGTTGCCTGTTTCAGTATATTGAGACTTGAGTACATTGAACAGTTGATCAGACATGGGAACCAGATGGATCCTGTTCTTTTTCATTGTTCTTTCCTGAGAGTTACTTCGTGTTGAAATAGGAAAGGTAATAATTTTTTCTTCAAAATCGACATACTCCCATTTCATACGTCTGATCTCGATTGAGCGTAGCATTGTATAAGCTAAAGTGAGTAAGGCATTTTTAACTGTTGCTGTACCATGGTAACTCTCAACACCCTTTCTAAATTGCACCTGCTGCTCTTTTGAAAGTGGATGGGCGTGTTCAACATCTGGACGATTGATAGCACCACGTACTGCATAAGTTGGATCATTCTCGGCTCTTAGAGTGGCGATCGCATATCGCATAACAGCACCGATAATTTTAATATTATTTGATGCTGTAACTTCACCAGTCCCTCTAGCGCCTGTTGTCCGAACGCGAGTGATCGTTGATTTTGCGATATACAGTACTTCTGCAGCAGTCACGTCAGCAACACTCTTTGCTCCAATTACTGGATAGATATCCGTATCAAGCGACCATTTTACTTTTCCAACATATGTTTCCGATCTGTTTTTTAAAATCTCGTTAATATATTCCTCAGCAACGGCTTTAAACGTGTTTGCGTTTTTTACACTTTGTACGACTTTTTCTTCTCTGCGAGCTATAGCGGGGTTTTTACCTTCACTGAGTAGAGCCTTCGCTTCATCACGATTCTTTCTTGCTTCTGCTAGACTTACCCGTGGATATTCCCCTAAACTTAACATTGAGGCCTTGTTTTCAAACCGGTATCGATAGCGCCACAGCTTTGTACCTGTGGGTCTAACTTCAATACAAAGCCCATTATGGTCAGCAATGCGATATGCTTTATCCCGTGGTTTAAGGCTCTTAATTTTGGTATCGGTGAGCATGTGAGTAACCTAAATAAAATATGAGTAACTTAAAAACTACTCACAATAGTACTCACAAAATAAGATTTTGCATATGGTGCTTAGATTTGTTTTAGTTTCATAAGTATCTAATTTATAATAAATACAATAATTTAAAATTTGTTTAGATTTGCTTTGCTTTATATAATAGTGTTTACGGATGATAAGCAGTATTTCGTTGCGGTATTGCCAGTACATCATCAACTTAACTTGAAAAAAGTAGCCCAGGCCGTGGGATGTAAAAAACTCCAGATGGCAGATCCTAAACAGGCAGAACGCTTGACTGGTTATCTGGTTGGGGGAATTAGCCCTATTGGCCAGAAGAAACGGTTAAAAACAGTAATTGATGCAAGTGCCGAACAGTTGAACAAGATTTATGTGAGTGGAGGTAAAAGAGGACTGGATATAGGACTAAAACCGGCCGATCTTGCCAAAGTGCTCAATGCCCAGTTTGTCGATGTGCTGGATACATAAAATCACAGCAAGATGTTCTTTTAAATTCAGAGAATATAGAACGATAAATTTAAATGAGCTGTATTTTTTTTGGTCGGAAATAACAGTAAATCATCTTATACATTTGTATATTAGAGGCGTGAAAACACAGCCTGACTGTGTCTATAACAAGGAATAAAAACAAAAATACAAATTATTATGCGGAGCATAAGGGATGAAAATTCAAAATAAAAAATGGCCAAAGTTCTGTCTGACCTTGTCTGCGATGGCGATACTATCTGCGTTGCCAAGTGTACAGGCCGCTTCTACACCTTCAGTTGCACCTGCTAATTCTCAGCAGGTTTTCTTTGTCGGAAATAACTGGGATGGCACGGTCACTGTGATTCGTCCATCAGGTGATTTTGGCAAAATCGGTGTCATTAACATGATTCCTGACCGGAAAGAGCGCCTTAAGGAAATTCACCTGAATCCAATCAAGCTGATTGCCTATACTTACATTCAGGCCACAGCAGGGGAAGGGAATGATCAACTGGTGGATGATATGTACTCTACGCCAGACGGGCAATCAGTGGTCGCATCACGCCCAAGTTTCGCCGATGTCGTATCAATCAATATCAAAACTGGCAAGATTAACTGGCGCACACCTGTTGAAGGCTTTCGTGCCGACCATATGGCGGTATCACCAGATGGACAACGGGTCGCCGTATCTGCATCTTCAGGAAATGTAGTGCATGTACTGGATATCAATACCGGTAAGGAAGTAGGTCGTTTCAGCACGGGCGATAAACCGCATGAAAATATTTATTTTGATGGCGGCAACAAGATTCTGAACTCTGCTATCGGCAACGTGGAAACCTCGATGGATGCCCAATGGCAAGATTTTACCAAAGGAAAGCGTTTTATCACCATCGCAGATGCCAATACCCATCAGGTGTTGAGAAAAATTGACTTCAGACCCGCACTGGATGCATTTGGCCGAAAAGATTTGTCCAACTCAGTACGACCAATGGTATTTAGTAAGGATGAAACCAAACTGTATGCCCAGGTTTCATTCTTTAATGGTTTGATTGAATACGATCTGAACCAGAACAAGATTAGCCGGATTGGACAGTTGCCAGGGAGCGACAGTATTCCGAAAGATCGGACAAAATGGGTGAATGATTCGCGCCATCATGGCCTATCGATCAGTGCTGATGGTGAAAAGCTTTGTGTTGCGGGAACTATGGACAATTATGCCACTATTGTTGATCGCAAGACGCTGACTGCCGGGAAACTGATTTCTGCGGGTAAACCGTATTGGGCAACGCGTAGCCCGGACGGTCGTAGCTGTGTGATTTCCGAAAGTGAAACTGATGTGGTTACCGTGATTGATTTTGCTACTGGCAATAAAGTGCTTAGTGTACCAGTAGGAAATCACCCACAACGTGTCCGGATTGGTTATGCGCCTGCAGACTGGTCAACACCGTAGTTGATGAGTAGAAAAGACAGCTTTTGAATAGGGGCTGTCTTTTTAAGCTGAGGACACAAAGATGAATAATAAAACAATTCAGTTATATGTATTGATTACATTGCTCTTGTTTGGAGCCTTACTGGGTATTGGCTATCAAATACGAAAAGAAATCTATCAAACCCATCTTACTAATCAACCCCATTCTGCTCCCGTCCAGCCAGCTGAAAAATCTGCAAATGATGCCTCTGTCAGCTCTACTGCTAATAGTCAAACCAATAAAACCGGACAAAATAATGCATCTGCAAAGCAAAGTGAATTGTTAAGGCAGCAGCAACAATTATATCTGGACTTTTCCACGATGATTAATGCATTAAGTGAAGGACAACGACCCGATCTTCAACAGGTCAGCTTACTAATCACTCAGCAGCAGAAGCTGGTAGAGGCTCAACAGGTCAGCAAGGCCGAGGCGAAAGCACAGATTGAGTTTCTGATCAAAGTCTTGCCTGAAATGGAACATGAACTGCATCGGGCCTTACGAGCTTTAGATTAAACCTGTATTTGCTGTCTGCAGGCTACTTGTATCTTTAATTATTCTAGAAGTGAAAATTGATCGCATAAAAAAGCCCGAATAAAAAGTCAGGCTTTTACAGACAAAATATCGAAGACTTGACAGCTTTATAAACAGTTCGCAGGCTTGGGTACGCCGGCCAAACGGCTTAAGTGACGTGCCACCAGACCAGTATTAAACTTTTCCTGAAGCATGGCATTATTGATATCGGCACTGACAGTTTTCATTAAAAATTTGATTAGAGGGCGCGTTGCTGGTGAATGGCCAAACTGCTGATAGAACTGACGTACCGCTTGCAGAATTTCAAAATGCCATGGGGTCAAGTCAAGGTCCAGGCTATTGGCTAGGAGTTGAGCGACATCTTCATTCCAGATGGTGTAGTCAACCAGATGACCATCTTGATCCAATTCTAAATTCATATTTAACCCATTCATTATTTCATTGAAATGCAGCGATTAAACTGGAGGCAAAGAGCAGCAAAATCTGCATAATTCAACAATTTTACTTGATCAGGTAAGGGCTGTATCAAGAGTTCAGCATCATTTTTCAGTATGTGGACTTGCTGCAGGCTTTGCAGGAATGGGTGTTCTAGCTGTAATACGGCTTCACCCATCAGCACGACCTGATCGCTCGTTGTATAAATCTGAGCCAATTGATCGAGGATCTGTGCAGTTGCCGCATAGCTAGACTGAATCAGGTAAAGTGTATGATTTGACATTTGTATATCCTCGTTTCTTACCAATACAGCACGTGATTAAAACTTTGAACAAACTCAGAAGTTAGTTCAATGAACTCGAGGTCGTGTTCGCTCTGGATTACAAATGGGGAATTCTGGTTTTTCTGTTCAATCAGAATCGGAGTGAGATCATAAAACTCGAAACTGTTGACCATATTTGATGCCAGTTTAAAGGCATGTTGTAACTGGTCAAATTGCAGCTCTGAACGCAGAAGACTAAGGGCCGCACCTTGTAGCAGGACTTTAACTTCCGAGCCAAATGTCGCCAATACCATTGTCGCAGACAGACTTTCATGCACCTGCAGACTGGTCAGATTGGCTTGGGTTAATATAACAAGTACAGATTTCACACAAGATTCCTTGGAAAAGCAACACATTCTAAAAAATGGAACATCTAGAATTGAATCAGACGTTGTGAGGATTGAACAGCATCGGCAAGTTCACCTAAACCGACCAATTCAAACGCATCTGCCAGATTATGCTGCTGAATATTGTGACGTTGAGCATTATCCGGATCTGTAATTCCACGCGCCAGTGCTGCACTTACACAGACCGGGAGGCGAATCTGCAGTGCTTGCCATGCATGTGTAAGATGACGTTGATCGTCGGGTACCCATTGCAGTGCATTTGCAACCGATACGCCGTCCTGATAGAAAAATACACGGAATGCTTCCTGCTTATCCTGCAAAGCCTGAGCTAAACCTAGGGCATGCCAGGCATAAATGGAAGTCGGTGCGGAGGTAACAAGAATTAAGGTACTCATCGAAATTCACTACAGGCTTGATCAATAGCAACAGATTGATCTTGGCTTCATTAGAAAGTAGGTAGTATAAATGATTTTAGTGACGGGTGGATTAGGCTTTTTAGGCTCACATATTGCTTTAAGTCTGTTAGCACAAGGACTAGAGGTCATTGTGGTCGATAATTTGGCCAATGCTAACTTACAGACTCTGGAGCGCCTCGAATTTATTTCTGGTATGTATGTACCTTTTATCAAGATTGATATTCGCAACACACCAGCATTGAATAAAGTCTTTGAGCAGAATTCGATTCAGGCTGTGGTGCATACCGCAAGTTTTAAGTCACTGGAAGAATCAGTATTAAAACCACTTGAATATTATAATGATAATGTCAGCTGTATTATGAGTCTCATGCGTGCCATGCAGCGTACCGGGGTACGTCATCTGGTACATTTATCCAGTTTGGCGGTATATGGACAATCTGGCACAGACTTAAGCGAAGATCTGCCTTTTAACTTTACTTATCCTAATCCTTATATCAAGTCGCAACAGATGGTGGAGGAAATTATTCGGGATACCGCTAAAACTGACAATGAATGGCGGATTGCGATCTTGCGTCTTTCTAATATTGCCGGTGCCTTTGAGCATGGTATCTTAGGGGAAGCAGTACCACCTTTACCGAAAAATATTGTACCTCTGGCAATGCAGGTCGCTGCGCAGCAACGTGAATATCTTGAATTACGCCGTCAGGCCCATACCGCAGATGGCACAGTAGAGCGCAGTTTTCTGCATGTCGCAGACTGTTGTGATGCTGTGATCAAATCCTTACAGTGGTTGTCACAACAGCAGGAATTAAAGTGTGAAGCCTTTAATATCGCTGGTGAACTGATTTCCATACAGGCTTTACTGGATCAGCTTGCTGAAGTCACCCAGTCTGCAATTAAAACTGTGGATGCCTTACCTTATCCTCACGCTGAGCTGGACCAGTTAGGTGCGAATACTGAAAAGGCACAACAGGTTTTGCATTGGCAACGGCAGCGCTCGATCAGAAAGATGCTTGAGGATGAATGGTTGTTTTATCAAAATATTCTCAAAGGACAGTAAATTAGATTTTTAATTTAATATTTGATAATAATTATCATTTACATATTTAATGTAATCGATTACTTTAAATTATTAGAGTAAATTATTGATATACAAATTCCTAAGATTATTAATAAGCAAAAAGAATTGAGGTTGAACATGCAAACACGTATTGAACATGACACGATGGGAGAAGTGGCTGTACCGGGTGAGGCATTATGGGGCGCTCAGACTCAGCGCAGCTTGCAAAATTTCAGAATTGGAAATGAACGTTTGCCACGGCCAATGATTCGTGCCATGGGACTCGTCAAAAAAGCGGCTGCCTTGACTAATGCCGAGCTGAACCAGATTTCACAAGAACTGTCACAATATATTGTGGATGCTGCTGATGAAGTCATCAGTGGTCAATGGGACAGTCAATTTCCACTGGTGGTCTGGCAAACTGGTTCAGGTACGCAAAGTAATATGAACTGTAATGAGGTAATTGCCAATATTGCCAACCAGAAACTGGGTAATCATTTAGGGGCACAAAAACCGGTTCATCCAAATGATCATGTTAACCGTGCTCAATCTACCAATGACTCATTTCCGACGGCGATTCATGTGGCTGCGAGCTTGCAGATCAATGAACTTTTAATTCCGGCAGTCACACGTTTACGCGATACCTTATATGTCAAATCTCAGGAATTTGCTGATATTGTAAAAATTGGCCGGACACATCTGCAAGATGCTACGCCGTTAACGTTGGGACAGGAATTTAGCGGTTATGTTTCTCAACTCGATCATGCACTTCTTCGTCTAGAACAGGCCTTGGTGGGACTGTACGAACTGCCATTGGGCGGGACAGCCGTCGGTACAGGGTTGAACGCTCATCCTGATTATGCTGTTGAAGTAGCTAAAACTCTTGGATATTTAACTGGTTTGCCATTTGTAACAGCACCAAACAAGTTTGAGGCTTTGGCTGGCCGTGATGCTGCAGTATTCGCTTCAGGTGCCTTAAAGACTTTAGCGGTTAGCTTAAATAAGATCGCTAATGATATTCGATGGTTAGCCAGTGGTCCACGTTGTGGTTTTGGGGAACTCCGTATTCCTGAAAATGAACCGGGTTCTAGCATCATGCCGGGTAAGGTGAACCCGACGCAAAGTGAAGCGATGACCATGGTAGTCGCGCAAGTTCTCGGCAATGACACCACCATTAGTGTAGCGGGTGCATCAGGTAATTTTGAACTCAATGTATTTATGCCGGTCATTGCCTATAATCTGCTGCAATCTATCCAGTTATTAGGTGATGCTTGTAATAGTTTTAATGATCATTGCGCCGTTGGTATTGAGCCAAATCATGAAAAAATTGAACATTTCTTGCATGATTCTTTAATGCTGGTTACAGCCTTGAATCCGGTCATTGGTTATGAGAATGCAGCCAAAGTTGCCAAGACCGCTTATAAGGAAGGTAAAACCTTGAAACAGGTGGCTGTGGAACTTGATCTCGTTACAGCTGAACAGTTTGATGAAGTCGTCAGACCTGAACAGATGGTTTCACCGAATGCCAAATAAAGGTAAATGTTTTTAATCTTTTAGCTGTTTTATCATGGAATAGTCAGCAATGGTTTTTATCTCGGGCAGACTTGCGTACAATAGGGGCTAGATAAGATTACCCACTGATGATTGTTTTATGTTTGATATTTATTTAACGGATGTTCAAAAAAAGGTGCAATTCAAGGATTATCCAGGTGAGCATCCTGTTAAATTTATTCTGAATTTCAAAAAGATTTTTCCAAGTGTTATGGAGCTTCTTTTACCTGTACTGCCAGATAATGAAAATCTGGAAGAAATGTCTTGGGAATCGACCAGCGATGATTTTGAAACCTTCCAGATGTTTTTAACCGGTTGGGGCATCATCGAATTACGTTTGAAAGCGATTATGCAGTTTAAAGATAAAGCATTTGCGGATCGTCTAGTTAAACAAGCCCAACAGAAACGCAAAGATTATCAAAAGCAGCAAACCCAGCTCAGCACAGTTGAATTGGATTATCTTTTTATGCATGAGATGCATGCTTTAATTGATGCAGAGCTGGTTGAGCTCGGTGAAAAATTCTATTTACCGGTTTTACGCGATCTTTGGAAAAACAAAGTATCTGCTCAGGTTTTGAATGCAAAGTTTTAAACTAGGTGTTTAGCTTTTATTTATAAAATTAATCCCTCAATTTTGAGGGATTAATTTTATCTGAAATATGAGAATTTTTTCATAATTCCTTGTCTAGCAAAATAGCCTAAGCTATAGAGATTTTATAAATAAATATCTTAATTTTGCTCAGTAATAGCGCAAGCTAGTTCATGGTTTATCATCTGGCACTTTAACAGTGCATATGTTTTAACGATTGTTCAAAAAATAGATGAAAATTATCATTTTTAGCTAAAAAATATATAAAAATATCAAATAAATAGGCTAGTAATTAAGTCAATTATTTTTTAAGGTATAGGTGCTTTAGCTTATTATAAGATTAAAGCCTCATTAATTAGTTATCCTTCACAAAAATAGCTGAAGGTTCAAATTTTCCCGAAGATATATCCCAGGATTTTGAAAAATGTCGAACCAGTTTTTAGATTTAATTACTAAACGCCGTACTATTTATGCTATTGCCAAGAATGTTGAACAATCTCCTGAATATTTAACTGATCTGATTCAGACTGCGATAAAACAAAGCCCATCTTCTTTCAATTCTCAATCTTCACGCGCCGTCATTTTATTCAATTCAGAACATGAGAAGTTCTGGGGCTTTGTTGCAGACAAATTAAAAAGCTATGCCAAAGACGAAGAGAGTGCTGCAAAAACTACAGCAAAAATGGCCAGTTTTGCAGCAGGCGTAGGTACAGTCCTATTTTTTGAAGATCACAACGTAGTGAAAGGCTTGCAGGAACAGTTCCCATCTTATGCAGACAACTTCCCAATCTGGGCGGAGCATTCGACTGCAATCGCACAATTTGCAACGTGGACAGCATTGC
This sequence comes from Acinetobacter sp. SFA, assembly GCF_001647535.1. Taxonomy (NCBI): domain Bacteria; kingdom Pseudomonadati; phylum Pseudomonadota; class Gammaproteobacteria; order Moraxellales; family Moraxellaceae; genus Acinetobacter; species Acinetobacter sp. SFA. The sequence continues at coordinate 326,253 of NZ_LSZI01000012.1, forward strand.
ATACCGAAGGGTTGGGCGCATCATTGCAGCATTACAATCCGATCGTAGATGAGCAGGTTCATGCGGAATGGGGCATTCCATCAAACTGGAAACTTCGTGCACAGTTGGTATTTGGTTCGATAGAAGGTGAGCCGCGTGCCAAAGATTATCTTGCGGATGAAGAGCGTTTTAAAGTTTTTAAATAACTTTATTCATATCTGCCCTTAACCAGTGTAAGGGTAGATATTTTTTAGATTTCGATGAAATTCTCATAAGCCTCATTAAAATTAAGTTAAAATAGCGCGCTAATGTAAAAAATTAATGAGTACAACCGAATGTCGAAAAACACGCAAAACCTGTCACCTTTACAAGAACTGATCGCGGAACAAAAACTGCTCTGTGAAGAAGTAGGTTCTGCTTATGTGGAAGTGAGTGGTGATGATGTGGTTGCCGTGGCCGTACATACATTGAAACAGGATCCAATTGTCGGTATTCGTAAAAAGCCTGAGCCGGCTGAAAATATCAGCTGGTATATTTACGGCGGAGAACCTTCAAGTGAAGATGCTTTTGAAACCATGACCGTACGTGAATTACAGGATATTGCACCAGAAGTATTGCCGTACCTTGCTCTGGAAACAGGTTTTCGTTTCATGATCGATGCCGATGATTATGAAGATGTCTGGAAAGAAGAAATCTAAATGCTAAAAAAATCATCTTTCATTTGTGCTGGATTACTATTAGGGCTAAATAGTATGCTCTTTGCAGAGCCACTTTCACAAAGTGCCTACGACCAGTTTATTTCAGCACAGACTAAAATCGTGAATGAAACCAAGCATATTTTAGATGAAGATGATCAAAAGGCAGATGCTCAAACTCAACGCCAGGCTTTCTGTAATCGATTGAAAGCCTATCAGGATATTCAAAAGGTATCCGAAGAAAATAGTGATCTGAATATGGCACCTACGATGTCTATGATTGCCAGAAACTTTCTTGAGCGGCAGGATCAAAGTTTGACTAAATCTGGAATGACGGCGAGCGTATTTTGTAAAAATAGGGAAGTAGAATAGGTTATAAAACACTTTTCTTTCTCGAACGTTTTTCGCTGGAAAATATAAATAAAGCAAATAACTCTAATTTGAATAACCGGGATTTTATAAATATGAAAAGTTCATTATTAATATAATATATTTTCAATAAAACTATTAAGTTAATTTAAAATAAATTTGATAGAATTACCTTATATATCGGGGATATATCCACTGATATTATCTCATTAATTAGAATATTTAAGTAATGGCAAATATTTTTTCTAAAAACTTCCTAGAAATACTAAATAGTATTTGATAAGAAATGATTTTCATCCGAGCTAGGCTAGTTGCTGCACGCAGCTCATATTTAATAATTCAAATATCTTTAAAAGTTTGTAAAATAGCCTAAGCGAATTATAAATGTTAATAGCTATGAAAAGAAAAGGGGAGGAAACTTAATAATAATATTTTCTGCTTAGCCAATTTGTAAGAAGCTAGGTAGTAAATTCCACCTGACTGCTTATACACCCGAAATATGACTTATAAATGTAGTGTGGCTTGTTAGGCACGCATATGCATATCTAGTTTCTGATTAAAAATGAGTCAATAATTGATAGCCAGAAAATTTAAAAGCTACCTCAGCTTACTTCGATAATAACAATCATTTTATAGAAAAAAATCCCCATGATTTTAAAAAATTGTACCAGTTTCATCTATTTAGCCTAAGCAAAAATCATTGGATATAAATAGCCTAAGCATAATTTATAATTTTAAGATTTAGCAATTGATTAATTCTCAATATAAACCCAATATCAATATATGAAAAATGAAATCACGGAATTCTCAAATGATCCTCAACTACCAAATCACCAGTCATGATGACTCAACACTTGTACCAATGGTCTTCATTCATGGTTTATTCGGCAGCTTGAGTAATTTAGGAATGCTGGCGCGACATTTTTCAAGCCAGCGGACCGTCATTCAGTTAGATCTGCGCAACCATGGCTTATCTGGACATAGTGATGAACATGATTACCACTTGATGTCAAAAGATGTACTTGAAACATTAGATAGTCTTAACATCACCAAATTTGTTGTGGTGGGGCATTCTATGGGCGGCAAAGTCGCCATGAAACTGTCTGATATTGCCCGTAATCGGGTAGAGCAGCTTGTGGTTCTGGATATAACTCCAATCCCATATCATGAAAATCATCATGCGGAAATTTTTGAAGCCTTATTTGCTGTCGAGCGTGCAAACCTAAGTTCCCGGTTAGAAGCGACAAAAATCATGCGTGAATATCTGAATGAAGAAATGGTAATTCAGTTCTTGCTAAAATCTTTTAACAAAGGGAAGTGGCTGTTTAATGTACAGGCGCTCTTTAACCATTATCAGGATATTTTATTTTGGGAAGATATTACTCCAATTGATACTCCGGCACTTTTTCTCAGAGGTGGTAACTCTTTTTATATTTCTAAACCAGAGCATTTCGCTGCGATTGACCGCCAATTCACCCATTCCAAAGTTGAACTCATTGAAAATGCAGGTCATTGGCTGCATGCTGAAAATCCTGCACAAGTACTGGAACATATACAAGCATTTCTAGATGCACAATAATAAATAACACGGTTAACTTTGAAACTTTGAATCGAAGGTCAGTATCCAGCTGCCTGTAGCTGACCTTCATTAACCAACTGGTTTGCCATTTCAGCGGTTTTTTTCAAACCTGGCATACGATATTCAGTATGACCATAATCTTTAATCGATTTCCACCGACCGCCCCATGTGAGTCCGACCGATTCTGCGACTTGACCATACAGTTCATAACCACGCATTGCCCATGGATCACGTTCGCTGATGATGACTTTACCATGACGTTTAAAGGCAACGTCAGCTGCTAAACCGAACTGATGATAACTTTGATAACCTCTAGCACGCGTGGTATTCGGATTTGCAGAAAGTGAATTTTGACGTTCCGGACTGCGATAACCTTCTAGTAAAACCAGTTCATATCCATACTGTTCACGCATTATTTTGAAGACCATCAATAAACGCTGTTTATAACGTGGATTAATTTTATTCCATTTCCGGTTAACTATATTGAGATCACTATGATTATGGATCATAGGCAGATGTACATCTTCAGTAGGATCAGGTGGATTTATAACTTGGGCAGAAACAACATTGGTATAGTAATGGACTTCTCCCTGTATGGCTTCTTCAATCAGATGACCTTCTACTTCTGGGGGCGGTGCTAACACCTGACCATCGAGTAAAGTATAAATTTGGGGATCAACTTCACGTAAATAATTTGCTTCAAAAGTACTGGCAGTAATGGGGCGGGTTAAAGTAAAAATTACAATACTGCTAAATAACACTAAGGCCGCCAGCAAAATCCACCATTGTTGAATATGCCAATGTGACTGGATTTTATCTGAAGATGCTGCCTGATTAAATTCCCAGGCAACCTGTCTGGCTGCCAAAATTCGGTTCTTGCTATATGGTAAAATTTGCATGCACAGGTTTATCAACCGGATTCGGAATTCATAAGAAACCAGCAGCAACATACCTAAGCTAAGCAAAACAAAACTGAAAAAAATGAAGTAGATCATGCTGTTTATGACAGTGCTACTTCAGCACTTTCCTGTAGCGTAGTTGCTGAGGGCTGTTCCTGTGACGAAGTATTTGTAGTTTTTAGCTCAACAGATTTTTCTGTTTGTGCTGGCGATAGACGATCAGCATTTATATTTAAAGAACTTTTTTGCGAACCTTTAATTATCTTAGTCTTTATTGCTGAAGATTGAATTGTCCGAATTTCCGGTTTAAGTGGTTTATTTTTATCATTGGCCTGAATTAAAGATTTTTGCTCTTGGGCACCAAACGCAGATTCAAAAGGTGAAGTATGGTTTTTAGATTCTGCATTACTTTCTGGCTTTGCTACCTTAAACATATTTTCAATATTCTGATCAAAACCATCTTCTGGATTCTGGATATTATCCTGATCCGACGGCGTAGCGGCTTTTGGAATAATTTGCTCAGATTCTGCGGCATGATTTAAGTCTGATATTTGATGATTTTCTGCATTAACTCGTGTACGGCTTGATCCCGAATGATTCTGATAATAACCATAGCCTAGTAAAACAGAGCTTACTGATAGCACCCCCAATACAAATCCGCTCAATAGGTAAAATTTAGGAGAATGAGGAACCGGCTTTATAGACCGTAAAAGACGAATATGTTTATTATTTTTGTTTGCCATAGTGAGTATAATATTTATGGTAAATGGATAGTAATGTGAGCTTGTTCTACAGGAACACTAATCACATTCTGATATTGGGAAAATGCTGCATTACGGTCTTTGGACAATACATAGTGCAGACCAATAAAGCTTGCCAGAGCAAACACTAGCCAGAAAATCAGAATCCAGAAAAATGGCAATTCACGGTGAATGATATGTTTAATCTGGTCTGGAATTGCAGCAAAAGGAGAAAATGCCTTTTTCCCTTTGAGGTAATCGATTTGATCACCGACACGACTAATCAGACTGTTCAACTGACTCATTGATTCAATTCTGTATTTACCATGAAAACCTAATAATAAACAGTAATGATAAACTTCAAGAACGGCGAGGCATTCCTTGTCTTTATTGCGGATTTCTTCCATGTGTTCAAAAAAACGATAACCAGCCAGTTGTGATCCAAATAAACTGAGTTGTAGCGGGCTCATCATCCAGAAATTTTTCAGGTCAAAAAAACGGGAATCCTGTTGGGTGGCAATCGTCTCATCTAACAAAGCACAATATGCATATTGTGCATTATTAATATCTTCTGCAGAAAATTGCAGTTTTCTTGCCTGGTTTTCAAAACGTGCCAGCATATCTAGCACTTTCTGGCGGAAGGACTCCGGATTAGAGGGTACATACTGATTGCGAATCAGGAAAACCACATAGAATCCATCATGTAATAGATCGACCAGATGGGTAGTTGCTGAGTGTTGACTCTTATCTATCTTTGTATTGGTCTGAAAACCTGTACCAATTTGTCCATCATCAAATAGCGATGGCGCATTATTAATACTATTCATTATTCTTATCCATTTACCACAGCAATCAGTTCAATTGAAATATCCTGGAATCCGCTGGGGATATAGATACAGATGGTCTCGGACTCCAACATCCGTTGATACAGTTCATTATTTGGTTCAATTTCAAAATAGCTTACCCCTGAACGCACTGGAATGGCGGTTGGCACTTGAATCAGATGCTGAACAGGTACAGCTGGCAGTGCTGCAATCACGCGTTGTTCAACATCGACAGTACTGCCAACCTTGAAACGGATCGGCACATAGGCAATCAGATCATGGGCTGGCATGACACTACTCGATACTGCAAGATACAAACGGGTTTCTCGGGAAATTTTGTCTGTTTCAAGACTGCCAACCCAATAGGATGGACGGGTTTCTTTCAGGGCAATACTGATATAGCGGTTTGAAATAATCGTATCCAGCAATTCACGTAAAATCACGTCGAGCTGGCCAAAGCTTTCCTGTAAATGATGATGTTGATATTGGGGTAAATGATCGACAGCATAGGCGGTTGAAAAAGTCAGGAGCGAGCCGGTCAGACGTAATAATTCAGAATACAGCCGTTCTGGATGAATACGTGGATACTGCAAGATGTGATTCAACGTTGCATGTGCAGTATTGAGTGCATTCACCAGCCAGAAAGACACAATATCACCAGAACGGAATTCAATCAGTTTCTGTTCATTTTCCCGGTTATTGTTTTGAATGGTTTTGATCTTGGCCCGGATAATATTCAAGGTACGCTTCAGATTATTCAACAGATTTTCTGATGCTTCGATATGCAGGATGGGGGGAATAAACTTGTGATCCAGTACAAAATTCCCGGAACTTTGCCGTTTCATTGTGCCAATCGGAAGATAAAAATAGCCATCCAAAGCCTGTTCAGGTCCCTGGCTTATTTCAAAAATCTTAAATTCAGCACGACGGCGTACCAAGGTAATTTCTGCTGTAGCCGCATTGGTAAACAGATCATGGGTTGAACTTAAATAGGAATGGTAGCGGCTGGATTGAGAATGATCTTGATGATGAAGATTCTGCTTACTTGCCTGAATCATCGGTAAAGCAAGATAAATCGCCATTTCTGTACGCAGATTCAAAGTATCAAGCTGTATGGGTTCAGGTAATAGATCCAGTTCAGGTGCACGATAAATTTCCCCATCTTGCCAGACCATTTTAATCCGGCTGAGTGCCAGTATATTCATGCCTAACTGGGTTTCATCGAATTCAATTGACTGAATTCCATAGGCAAAAGGCAAGCTCGCCTGAATGATATGGTTCAGGCGTTGTTCGTGATAGGCATCCTGTAACTGAAAATGCTGAGGTCTTAAAAATAGGCCTTCACCCCAAAGAACTTTTTCTGCTTTAAACATTCAGTATTACCACTCATTATTGGAATTATTCATATCGTGTACACCTAGTAACTCTTGAACCTGTTCCAGGGGATTTTCATTTTTAATCACTTGTGCCAGCCATTCATGAAGTGGCATCTGACTCCAGCGAATGGTTTTTTGCAGCATATAACTTACCGGACTATGCGGTTCGTGCATCTGGAAATAATCCGCAATTTCATTTAAGACTTTCAATGCCTGTTCCCGATTGGCCAGATGATTTTGTGGCTGTAACCGGAATTGAGTTTGAACAACAGGGGAGGAAGTATCTGTATAAACTTGCTGAATTCCTGAGTCTGTCGGCGAGATTAAGCTTTCAGTATTTTGATTCGCTAATTGTTCCACTTTATATAGACGTTTAATTAGGGAAATGATCGAATCAATCTGTTCGTCAATTGCAGAAAAACTCGGTGCATTCAAACCCAGTAATTCATCCAGAATAGTTTTTAGATGGTGCCAGTGCTGTTGAATATCCAAAACCTGCTGGTAGTTTTCTATTATTACAGAGTGGGAAGTAGCCTGTAGCAATTGCTCGAACTTTTGTAGCTCATCGTTGCTACTTGAAGATTCGCCATCTTCATCCTGCTGATTACGGCGTATCCGGACATTTTTCTGATGTAAAAATGCCTCATAATTTCCTAAATGATAAAACGGCGCCTGACTGACCAGGGGAACCTGTTTCATCAAAGCTGGAATCTGGTTGATTAAGCCTTGTAGCAAACCCAGGCGCTGATCCAGATCATCATCCTCAATTAAAGGATGCATGTCCTGCCAATATTGCTGAATACTGCGATGGCTCAGTTCCAAGCCGCGTGCAACCCCTTCAAATCCGTGAGTTCTTGCCCAAGCTTCAGCTAACCAAGTATAAAGACGCAGATCTTTGGTTTTATCACTTAACAACTCAACTGATTTATTCAACACAAACTGCCAGTCTGGCTGACGTGGCTCAGAGATCCAGTCGCCTTGATCTAACAGAGGATCATCCTGAATTTTGGCCTTTTTAATGGCATGAAAGTCATTTGAAAACGAGCAATCCTCACCACCTGGCTGATGATCAGAGATTGGGGCAAGCAGTTGTTCAATATCTATAGTCATTCTTCACCTGAAACTTGTTCTTCTTATTTAATTCTTTATCTTTTAAAATATAGCTTTATACAGCATCCGTTTTCTGTTTCCGGATGCGTTTAGTTTTCGCTTTAGATTGCTGTGGATCTAAGTGATAAATGATTTCATCATTTTCAACATCAATCTGAATTTTTTCAGGAACTTTTTCCTCACTCAACGCCATCAGAATTTCAGTCGCTAAAGCGGGCAATACGCTGGCATTAAGAATATGGTCAACATTACGGGCACCACTATCAACTTCTGTACAACGGCTTAGGATAAGCTCTAACAGATCATTGCTATAAGTAACTTCAGTCTTGTATTGAGCTTGTACACGCTGAATAATTTTGCCAAGTTTATGTTCAATGATTCTGATCAGCAGATCATCATGCAGCGGGAAGTATGGTACGATCTGCATACGTCCCAAGAACGCCGGCTTGAATTGTTTATATAAACTTGGCTTAATCTGTTCAATAAGTTCATGTGCACTTGGCCAGTTTTCAGGTTCCTGATTGAGACAGACCTGCATAATCGCAGATGATCCTGCATTTGAAGTCAGCAAAATTGTAGTGTTTTTAAAATCAATCAAACGACCTTCACCATCTTCCAGCATGCCTTTATCAAAGACCTGATAAAACAGTTCCTGCACATCACTATGTGCTTTTTCAATTTCATCCAGCAGAACCACACTATATGGATTACGGCGAACAGCTTCAGTCAGTACGCCACCTTGCCCATAACCGACATAACCTGGCGGTGCGCCTTTTAATGAAGAAACGGTATGTGCTTCCTGATATTCAGACATATTAATCGTGATTAGATGTGATTCGCCCCCGTGCAGTTCATTGGCGAGGGCGAGGGCAGTTTCAGTTTTACCAACCCCACTTGGTCCCACTAATAAGAAAACACCTTGTGGTTTGTTAGGATCTTCCAATTTGGCTTTAGACGTTTTAATGCCTTGCACCAGTTGTTGCAGGGCATAATCCTGTCCCATCACGCGCTGAGCCAGACGATCTTCAAGTTGTAATACTTGCCGGATTTCATCATTGACCATCTTGCCCACTGGAATACCTGTCCAATCCGAAATGATTTCATGAATGATGCTGGTATTGACCCGTTCAAAGACCAGTGGTTTTTTTTGCTGTACTTCAATTAGTTCTAAGCGTAATTTTGCAATTTTTTGACTGGATTTTTCATTATGTTCTTGTGCCTGAATATCCCGGATCTGCTGAACAATCTGCAATTCACGTTGCCATTGCTCTTTAAGACACTGGATATCCTGTTTTAGATCTGAGATTTTTTTAGAAAGATCATTTAGTCTGGCATGATGAATTGGCAGGTTCTGGTTTTCCTGGGTTAATAGCTTGTGTTCCAATTCCAGATTATGCAGTTGTGCTTGTAGTTGATCGAGTTGTGCCGGCTGCGCATTTTGAGTCAGTGCAACACGAGCAGCTGCAGTATCCAGAACACTAATCGCTTTATCTGGTAACTGACGTCCACTGATATAACGATGTGAACTATATACAGCAGCGATAATCGCTTCATCATCAATCTGTAAATTAAAGTGTTGGGCCATCACCGGAATCATGCCACGCAGCATGTCAATCGCGACCGCTTCAGTCGGTTCCTCAACTTTAACGACCTGAAAACGGCGGCTGAGAGCTGCATCTTTTTCAAAATACTGTTTGTATTCTGCCCAGGTGGTTGCTGCAATAGTACGTAATTCCCCCCGTGCAAGTGCCGGTTTGAGTAAATTAGCAGCATCATTCTGGCCTGCCTGACCACCTGCGCCAATTAAGGTGTGTGCTTCATCAATAAACAGGATGATTGGATGAGAAGAACTTTGTACTTCCTGGATCACCTGTTTCAGGCGGTTCTCAAATTCACCTTTGACACTGGCACCGGCCTGTAACAGCCCCATGTCCAGCACATGTAATTGCACATTCTTCAGAGCGTCAGGTACCTGTTGCTGGGCAATTTTTAGTGCCAAACCCTCAACCACCGCAGTTTTGCCGACACCCGGTTCACCCGTCAAAATTGGATTATTCTGACGACGGCGCATTAAAATATCCAGCATTAAGCGAATTTCAAATTCACGCCCAATCACTGGATCAATTTTTCCTTCAACAGCTTTATGGGTCAGGTTGATCGTGTATTGAGCCAGTGCTGGTGTTTTTTTGAGTAAAGTTTGAGAGTTTGGAGTTTTTACTGGCAGAGAAGGATGAGTTTGAGTTGACACATTTTCGATACTGTCCTGACATAAAGCCAGAAACTGATGCTTCATTGTATCGATCGGAATCAGTTCAAAAATACAGGATGAACGCATCGCAATCTGATACAGATCGGAAGCAGTCAGTAAAGCTACCAGTAGGTGTCCACTACGGATGACAGGTTCTTTTTCAGCAGATGCCAATAGCCAAGCTTGCTCAAGTAAACGGATAATTGACTTGGCAAAAATAGGGGTGCGTGAGTTTCCTTTGTTAAGCTGGAGTAAACTTTCCTTTAGATCATCCAGCAGGGCATCTTTGGAGAGCTTGTAATTTTTAAGCAGAAACTGGACATCATTTAGCTGTTCATGCGACAGCAATTCCAGGAAAAAATGTTCAATTTCGATTTCGTAGTTTTGCTGGTTAATACAGGTGTTGGCAGATTTCTCAAGACATAAGCGTGCATGATCAGATAATTTAGTAATTAAAATTTTTAGGTTATTCATGTGTTTCTCATTATTTATTCTTGCAAGGCATAATGTCTTTAAAAATTAAAAAATACCACTGTGCTGTTCTTATTATTTATTTGAATGACTGCAAGCCAATCATTTTTACTGATCTATTTGATCATGTTGTTGCATATTTTCTAACAGAATAAAATGATCAAAGTCATATAATCTTTAACATTATTTGAAAGACTGTTAAAAAATATTTTACAAAAGTCAATTTTTGTTGTTGACTTAGTGTGATCATTTTTTGTTAAATTCGCAAGATGATTTTTAAACAATAAATACAGAAAAATCATTTCAAGTAAAAAAATCAACAACCAGAAAAAGAAAAAATTGAGGCTTATTTTGAAAAAAAATATGAGTTCCATACTCGTGCTGATGATGGCTGTCTGCACGATGAGTTTGATGCAGACGCATGCTGCAACCCTGAAAAAATCATGTCTTAAAGCGTATCCATTGGCTAACGGAGATACTGATCCAGAAATACTGCAACAGTATGAACAGCTTTGTGCCAAGCCAACTCAGAAAGATCTTAATTTGCAGCGTGAAATTAAAGCCAATATTGCACAACTTTATCTGGATCGTGGTCTGCATCTGAAGGCACTTCAAGCTGTAGATCAGTTAAATCGTGAAAATTATACAACACGTCAATTAACAGATATCACATTCTTTTCTAGTGTGGCGATTTCAAATAAAGCTGTGAATTATATGCGCAGCACCGAAATTCGTCCGCTGACTGAAGAAACCTATGCCATTACCAAAGTCTTCAACGATAATGTGCGTCTATCTCAACCCGTCACTGTAATGCCTCTACGTGCAGAGAAGAATTCAAGCACCAAGAAACAAACTGTGGCAAGTTCGAGCAAAAAATCCAGCTCGACCAAGTCACGTCCAAGTGCTCCGACTAAAGCAAAAGAAACATCTACCAGTAATGTTGTCGCCAAGAAAAATGAGCCTGTCGTCACCCGTAATGTTCCGCCTACCTCCAATCCATTTGGCGCACTTCGTAATAATTAATAAAAAATAATATAGGAATCAGCATCATGGCTAAGCGTGAAAGTGTACAGAAGAAATTACAGCGGATTCGTCCACCGCGGGTTCAATTAACTTACGATGTAGAAGTCGGTGATGCACGTGAAGTGAAAGAATTACCTTTTGTGGTTGGGGTACTTGGAGATTTTTCAGCAGCATCCGAATTGGAAAAAACCAAACTAAAAGACAAGAAATTTATCAATGTGGATTTAGACAATATTGATGAAGTCATGGAATCACTGGCGCCACGTGCCAACTTTCAGGTTGAGAACACGCTGACTGAAGAGGGTGGCAAGATGTCTGTAGATCTGACTTTCAATTCCATGGGTGACTTTAAGCCAGAACAGGTGGTACAGCAGGTTAAACCATTACGTCGGCTGGTTGAGGCACGTGAACGTTTAACGGATTTACGCAACAAAATTTCCAATAATGAACGTCTGGAAGATCTTCTTGATGAAGTGCTGAAAAGTACGGATCAGATTCGCAAGATGAGTGTGGAGGCTGAAAATGAGTAATTTAAATGCAGCAACTGCTGAAAATACGAATGTAGAAGAATACTCATTACTTGACTCTATCGTTGAGCGTAGTCGTATCGCGCGTACTGATGAAGAGCATGATCGTGCCAAAAGCCTGATTGGTGAACTGGCACGCGAAGTCATGGCAGGGACAATCACCGTATCTGACAACATGATCCTGGCATTGGATAAACGTATTGCCGAAATCGATGCGCTAATTTCAACCCAGCTCAGCAAAATCATGCATCATGAACAATTTCAGAAAATTGAATCAACCTGGTGTGGTTTATATTATTTCTGTCAGGAAACGCCATCCAATTCCTTGATTAAAATCCGGATGTTGAATACCACTAAAAAGGAATTAATCAAGGACTTCCAAAGTGCGACTGATTTTGACCAAAGTACCTTATTTAAAAAGATTTATGAAGAAGAATATGGTTCTTTCGGGGGGGCACCTTATGCGACCTTGATTGGTGATTTTGAGTTTGATCGTACGCCAACAGATATGTTTTTACTGGAACAGATTTCACATGTGGCAGCAGCAGCACATGCACCATTTATTTCGACAGCTAGTCCAAGCATGTTTGGTCTTGAATCATTTACTGATATTGATCGTCCACGCGATGTTTCCAAGATTTTTGAAACCGCTGAATATGTGCAATGGCGTTCCTTCCGTGAAAGTGATGATGCACGTTATGTCGCCTTGACCATGCCACGAGTATTGGGTCGTCTGCCATATCATCCAAAAGAAGGTGCTGCAACTGAAGGTTTTAACTACGTTGAAGAGGTTTCTGGTGAAGACCATAACGAATATCTATGGATGAATGCTGCTTATGCCTTCGGTACCCGTTTGACCAATGCATTTGACATGCATGGCTGGTGCGCAGCGATCCGTGGTGTAGAAGGGGGTGGGGTGGTAGAAGGTCTACCTGTACATACGTTCAAGACCAATGATGGTGATGTAATATTCAAATGTCCAACTGAAATTGCCATTACCGACCGACGTGAAAAAGAACTCAGCGACCTGGGTTTTATTCCGCTGGTACATTGTAAAAATACCGATTATGCAGCGTTCTTTGGTGCGCAATCGACCCAGAAACCGAAAAAATATGACAATGATGCAGCCAATGCCAACTCAGCTTTATCAAGTCAGATCCAATACATTATGGCAGTTTCGCGTATTGCGCATTATTTGAAAGCGATGATGCGTGACAAAGTCGGTAGTTTTGCTTCAGCTGGTAATGTTGAAGCCTTCCTGAATGACTGGTTATCACAATATGTACTCTTGGATGACGGTGCTTCTCAGGAATCCAAGGCGCAGTATCCATTACGTGAAGCGTCAATCAAAGTTGTAGAAAGTCCAGCTGAACCTGGTCACTACAAATCAGTGGTCTTCTTGCGACCACATTTCCAGCTTGATGAGTTGTCAGTATCCCTGAGACTGGTCACTGAATTGCCGCAATCGAGTAACTAAGCCGGTTGCATTTTTAATTATTTATAATAAAAACAGGTTAAAAATAACAATGAAAGATATATACGTCCAATTTCGCGGTAAATATAAAGTAGATGGTGAATCACGCGATTCTGAACATAAAAGCTGGCTAGAAGTAAATTCCTGGTCACATAATATTCGTCAGCCAAAATCTGCAACTTCTTCTAGCGTTGGTGGCCATACCGCTGAGCGTGTAGAACATTCTGACATGATTTTTGTTAAAGACCTGGATGCAACCAGCCCCAAACTTTGGGAAGCCTGCTCTGCTGGTTATACCTTTGATGAAGTGCAAATTGACTTCTATCGTGCCAACGGCGACAAGCGTATCAAATACCTTCAGATCAAACTGAAACACGTGCTGGTTTCTCAAGTAACGCCAAGCGTGAATGAAGAAGGTGTACCGACTGAAGCATTTGGTCTGAAATATGCTGCGGTTGAGTGGACTTATAACCAGCAAGATATTAACGGAACACAGAAAGGTGCCATAACCAAAAAATGGTCATTATCGAATAATACCGCATCTTATGCAGCTTAATTCTTCTGTGTTTAGAGGCTTGCATATGCAAGTCTCTAGCTGAAATTTGAATATTCCAAATGGATGATGGAAACGCATGAATCTGGATCAGCTTTATCCTTATGGATTCCGTCCAACCTTGTTTGACCGACTGTTGCCACAAGATGATGTCAGTACACAAGGCCAGTCGATTCAGAAATTGCGTGAAGCCGTGGCGGCAGATCTGGAAGATTTATTAAATAGCCGCCTGGCCAAACTGGATCATATTATTGATGACTATGCTTGGGTAAAACAGTCCATCCTGCAATTTGGCATTATTGATTTTGTCGGTTTATCAACCGCAAACCCAATGGATCGCGACAAAATTTGTCGCTCAATAGAAGCATCTATTTCAGCACATGAACCACGGCTTAAGCATGTACGGGTAGAAATGCTACTGGATGAAAACAATATGGGTAGTCTCTGCCTTAGCATTCATGCCTATTTAAATATCCATCCTTTATATGAACCTGTAGTTTTTGATGCTTTACTGAAGCCGACCACACAACAATACGTTATTTTGCCAAGATTATAATTAGAATGAGCGCGATTGAAGAAGTATTACCTTATTACGAAAAACAGCTGCAGGAATTTAGCCAGCAGTCCCGAGAATTTGCCAATAAATATCCTAAAATTGCCCAGCGTCTGTCCTTAAATCAGGAGCAGATTGACGATCCGCATATTGAACGCCTGATTCAGGCATTTTCACTGATCTCGGCACGCATTGATAAAAAGCTGAATGACAGCTATCAAATTTTCACCCGATCAATTTTTGAGGTGATGTTTCCCCAGTATTTAAAGCCGTTTCCAGCATGTTCTATTGTTAGTTTTGAAGATGTCAATAAAATCAAACAGCTAAGTAATGCATATCTGATTCCTAAAAATACATCTTTAAAGTCTAAAAGTGTACGCGGCGTACAATGTGAATACCGGACTGTGCAGAATGTGACTTTACTCCCCATTGCATTGAAAGCTGTCAATTTCAAAACTCATCCTTCGGCGCATATTCACTTAAACCGTAATGCCACACTGATTTTGGATTTTGAAATCTTTAATCATCAGCTGAAATTACTGCAACAGCACCAGCTACCCATTTATCTGGATGCAATTTCAAGTTTTCCTTTACAGGTTATGGATCAGATCTTTAAGTCTGAAACCCAATTTTCAATCAAGATACATGATCAAGAATTTAAAATTCCTAATCCATTTGAATTGTTAGGTTTTACTGAGGAGGAGAGTTTACTGCCGGTGGATCAGCATACTCATCATGCCTATCGATTATTACTTGAATACTTTTGCTTTCCAGACAAGTTCAGTTTCCTGAACCTGAATCTGGATTTTCTCAATCAGGTCGAACCCGATACGTCAAATTTTGAGCTGCATGTTCACTTTAAAATGAACCTGAATGATCAGGCCGCGATTCGTAATTATTCAGAACTGGATCTTGCCAATTTCAAGCTGTTCACTACGCCAGTCATTAATCTATTTGAGAAACAGGCCGAACCACAGAAAATCAATCATCAGCGACTGGAATATCCACTCATTTCAGATGCGCATCATCCTGAATATTATCAAGTGTATTCGGTCTCCGAGATGAACCTGATTCGTGAAAAGAGTGATAAAGAACAGGTTACTCAACAAGTTTTGCCTTTTTTTGCTATGAGCTATTATCGACATGACGGCGCGCAATTTTATTATCATCTGCAGCCAGAAATTGCCAGTACGCAAAAGAATGACCTGAAATTTTCTTTAATTTCCAAAAGCCTGGAGCCACAGAATACCTTCTCTGATTTTATCAGTACTCGGCTGCTGTGCTGTAACCGCGATCTGCCTTATGAAAGCTATAACAAGGATCAGAATGCACTCAGCTTAAATGACAGTCAGCTGGCTCGACGTGGAGTGTTGTTAAAGCGCCCATCTTTACCTTATATATTCAAGCAGAGCCAAAAAGAACAATGGCGTATTATTTCCCATCTTTGCCTGAATAATCTCTCCTTGATGAAAGGCGATGCAGTCACGCATCTTAAGGAATTGCTGGAACTGTATAACCTGCCAGCTTCCAAAGAAAATCAGCAGATGATTGAAGCAATTCAATCGATTGATTTTTCATTGAGCCAGAAATTATTGGACCATAAACCTTTTCCACTGTTTGTCCGTGGTGTAAGTGCAAAGGTCAAGATGAATAACGAAGCATTTCGCGGATCAAGTCTGTATGTCTTTGTCCAATTGCTTAATCATATTTTTAACCTGAAAGTACAAATGAACAGTTATGTGGAAATGGTTGTAATTGATGCTGCAACAGAACAGGAGGTATACCAATGCGTGCAGAACGTTGGTGGCAAAAAACTTCTGTAGTGGAGCAGCTGTATCAGCAGCCAACCCGCTTTGAACTGGTGCAGGCGACTCGTTTGTTGCGTCATTATCCTGAGCAAAATCAATTACAGGACTGGAACAGGGGATTTAGTTTTACGAGTTCACTGAACCTGAATTTTGCAAAATCCGAGATTGAATGTCTGGAATGGAAAGATCGGAAAATTCAGCTGACCAGCGCGATGATTGGCTTGACCGGTATACAGGGAGTATTGCCTTATGCCTATACCTATCGTATTAAGCAAAGTCCACGTCAACAGCGTGAGGAAACCCTGCATTTTCTCGGGTTGTTTAATCATAAACTCACCGCGCAATATATTGATGCTTCAGTTAACTATCATTTGCCACTGCGCTATGAAATTGAACAGGACAATTATTATCTGGAAATTTTACATGCGCTAAATGGCTATGTGCGTGAACAGCATCAGCAGAATCATCTGGATGATTATTTTGCTGAATTTTCCGGCTTAATGCAGGGGCAAAATAATAGTACTTATGTGCTGAAAACCATGCTGAGTTGCATGTTCAAGCATAAGGTGAAGATCAGGGAGTATTTACCAGAACAGTTCAAGCTGGAAGATTTTCAAAAATCTTCCTTGGGTGGATCTACTCCCGCTTTATTGGGAATCAATAGTTTTTGTGGTGAATTGCTGACCCAGATTGATGAAAAAATTGAAATCGTAATTGGCCCATTAAACCGGCAAGACTATCTAAGCTTTCTTCCGCAACAAAAGCAGAGCGAAAAACTCAAACAGATCATTGCAACCTGGTGCAGCCCGACCTTGATGGTGGATCTGCGGCTGATATTAAACAAGGAAGAAATCCGTCCCATCCGGCTTGGTGATGAAAGTGTAGGGCTAGGACAGGGCGCTTTTCTGATGCCACAAGCATCTGCTGATAATCAGGAAACCTGTTATAGCCTGATGGGGAGAGCAGCATGATTAAGGTCATTGTCTCTACTATTCTGGCGTTGATCCTGATTACAAGTAGTCTAGTCATCTACTACTGGCGTGATGTGCAATACGATCCAACCGGCATGGATATGCTGCAATTCTTTATTCTGCTGCCGGTTTGTGCTGGCTTGTTATTGCTTTCTCCATGGCTGATTTACACATCGCTAAAAGCTTATCAGACAGGGAAAGCACAAAAGTTAGAAGCTGCTAAAAATAAAGAGCAACATCTGCAACAGCAAAGTGAACTAGAGAAAAACAAGGAGAAACCGGTCGAAGAACTGACGCTAAAAGTCTATTCATCTGCGGCAATCCACAGCTTTGGTGAAAATCAGGACATTATTGATGCTTTGCAGGCGTTTAAAAGCCCGGAACTGGATGAAACCTTGGCCAATCACTATGGACTGCCCATCCTGTCTTATCGTATTCGGAGTCTGGACGAGCTATTACCCGAAGCAGAAGAGAATGACACCCTGCACAGCATGCGAGTGCAACGTATAAATTTACTGATTCAGCAGCAGATGGAGCAACATAGTGAAAGCCTGTATCACATTGCTACACATCTTAGAAAGTCAGCTATGTTCTATGATGCAGAGACAGCTTATCAATATCGTATGCATCCGGGCTGGATCAATGAACAGTTTGATGAAGAGAAAGAAACGGATATTCCAGTTGAACAGGTTGCACGATTAAATAAATTGAATCTGCATATTCTGCTGCCGGCAACCTTAATTCATCTCTGGCCAGATGAAACCCAACAGAAGCTGATTGAACAGCTAGAACAGCAATATGAAATTGTGCAGAGCCAGATTCATGTCGAGTTTCATTATGTCGATCATAACAATGCCTATTCACTCTGGATGAACCTGCTCAATGATATTCAGCAGCAAAATGAACTGGTCAGTCTGGTGATTGCTGTACAGTCTGAAATTGACCAGGAGTGGCTGGAACAGCAGTTATGGCAGTCGGAACAATATCTGCCGGGAGAATATGCAGCGAGTATATGCCTGTCTTCACTACAGTTAAGCATTGAAGATTTGACAGAAATAAAAACAATAAAATTCGTTAAGCATGTCAAAAATATTAGTGAATATTTGAAGAAAAAAAGTCCAAACTTTGCTGATCAGCTACAGCAGGAAGCTGCATTTATACTTTTTCTGGATGATCCCTTACAGATCAGCACAGCAAAGAAGGTTCAACAGTATCTGGGTAAATTTGGAATAGAACTGCATCACGGCCTGTATTGTTATGCTTATCTAGGCGGTGCAACAGAGATGAAAGCACTATTTGGAATATTGCTGTGTATGCAAATGAATGAAGATGTCATTACATTGGCTTATTCAGTACAGCATCCTCAGACATTTTTTGTCTATCAACCCGTCAGTATGGTTGAGGAACTTGAACAGAACGCAGCCTGAAAAATTTTAAAAATCTGAAAAATAATAAAGAAATATAAGAGATTACAGTGAATACATTATTTTATACGATCTTGGGATATGTCTGGCAGTATGTGACCAATCCAAAAGCGATTATGGCATTGTCATTTTTCGTGGTGATTTTTTCCATGAAAAATACCGTTTCCGAGCGTGTGTTCTGGATTCTGGTAACGGTTTATAGCCTGATACTGATGATCTGGGGTATTTATGCATTAATCCAGCATTATCGACATGCCAAAAAAGGTGAAGAGATTTACGAGGCGATTGCTAGTACCACTGAAGCTGAACAGTACAAGCATAAGAATAAGGAAGAGTTACAGCTGATCCAACAGCAGATGAAGGAGTCAATTCAACTGATCCGCAAGTCCAGACTTGGAGATCGTAAGGGCAATGCTGCGCTATATGAGTTGCCCTGGTATATGGTGATTGGCAATCCGGCAGCTGGGAAAAGCTCTGCCATTTATCATTCAGGGCTGCGCTTTCCATTTGAAGAACATCACCAGAAAATGGTGTCTTCTGGCTTAAGTGGAACCCGTAACTGTGACTGGTTTTTCTCAACTGAAGGTGTTCTGCTGGATACTGCAGGACGTTATTCAGTCTATACGGAAGATCATTCTGAATGGCTTGGTTTCCTGAACATTCTTAAGAAAAATCGTTATAAGGCACCCGTAAATGGCCTGATTGTCATTGTCAGTATTGCTGAACTGGTGAGCCAAAGCCCGGAAAAATCTATAAAATTAGCCAAAAACCTTCGTGCCCGTATTCAGGATTTAACCGAACGTCTGGAAGTTTTTGCTCCTGTATATCTAGTCTTTTCTAAAATGGACCTGATCGCAGGATTTACTGAATTCTTTGACTGTTATGATGCACAGGAATTTGATCAGGTCTGGGGGGCAACCTTACCGTATGCAGCCAATTCCAGCGAGCAGGCGGTAGAATTATTCGAGCAACATTACAACATTTTATACGATGGTCTGAAAAGTGTCAGTACAATACATCTGAGCCGTCGCCATTCACAGCATATTTCTCCAAGTGTCATGACTTTTCCGCTGGAGTTTAAGAGCTTAAAACCGGTTCTAAAAACCTTCATTTCTACACTATTTCAGGAAAATCCTTACCAGTTTAAACCGATTTTCCGAGGCTTTTACTTTACCAGTGCCTTGCAGGACGGCGTAATTGAAAGTCCGATGACGGAACAGATCGCTGATGATTTTCATCTGATCCGCAGTGATGATAGTGAAATTGGTCTGCCGAAACAGTCTATTTCTCAGGATCATGGTTATTTTCTGAAAAATCTGTTTTCTGAGGTCATCCTAAAAGATAAGCATTTGGTGCGTCAGCATATTAACCCTGCGAAAAAACGCCAGCGCTTTATGGCCTTCACAGGAGCGATTCTTAGCATATCAATTGTTCTTAGTTTATGGCTATGGTCCTACCGTAATAACCAGCAGTTGATTGCTGAAGTTCAGGCTGATCTTAATAAAGTAGTAAAGATGCAAGTACAGGCAAATCCTTCACTCACTCATCAACTGGATAGCTTGCTGATTTTACAAGGTCATTTACAGCAACTGGATCAATTTGATCAAAACCGGCCATTGAAATACAGTTTCAGTTTGTATCAAGGTAATCAGATTCGGGAAAAACTGCAAACTGAATATCTGAAAGGCATTGAGCATCTGGTTCTTCAGCCAACCCAGCAACAGATTGCACAGTACCTGCAACGGGTTAAAGCCAATGAAGCAGTTCTAAAAGAAAATCATATCCGGGTGAAAATCACCCATGTGGCGCAAGGACGTCAGATTGCTTCAGAACCTTCTGATCAAAATTCTCAAGATGCCTACAATGCCCTGAAAACCTATCTCATGTTGAGTAATCCTCAATATATGGATTCCAGTCACCTAAGTGATCAGATGACGCGTTTCTGGCGTACATGGCTGGAGCAAAACCGGGGTGAAATGCCGCGTGGAGAAATGATCCAGAAAGCTGAACAGATTTTAAGCTATGCCATTACATTGTCAGGACATAATGGTTTCCCTCAGATGAATTCTGATGCGGTACTGGTTGATCAGACCCGTCAGATCTTAACAGCAATTAACACCGGTGTTTCTGCACGTGATCGCGTTTATAACGAAATCAAGATGCGTGCTGCGGTGCGTTTCCCGGCAATTACGGTAAAACAGATTCTGGGGGAAACTAACCAGAATGTCATGCTGGGCAGCTATGCTTTGCCAGGAGTTTATACCTATCAGGCTTGGAAAGATTATGTGCAGCAAGCGATTGAACAGGCAGCAACCAGTTCAACGGATAGTCGAGACTGGGTGTTGAATACCACACAATCAGATGACTTAAGCTTTAGTGGTAGTCCTGAACAGATCCGTCGCCAGCTGACTGAGTTGTATAAAAAGGAATATATTGCCGAATGGCGTAAGTTTCTGAATGCGGTTCATTATGCCAAGGCAGGTGATTTTAACCAGCAAATCAAACAGATTGATATCCTGGGTGAACCTGAAAATTCTCCAATCAGGACGTTGATCCAGCATGTGGCCAAAGAAACCAGCTGGGATAATCCGGTGGTTCAAGCAGAACTGGCTGTGCCACAAAAAGGCTTTATTGCCTGGTTCAAACGTAAAGTGCTCAATCATGATGCAGAAAAACAAGCACAACTGGCGAGTAACCAGTTAGGCCATGGCGTGATTGCACGTGAATTTCAGGTATTCTACCAGATGGCGCGTCATCGGGATGATCTGCAGAATCAATCCCTGCTAGATGGCTACATGCTTTCGATTTCCAAAATCCGCAGTCAATTCAATGACCTGAAAAGCTCTGGTGATATTGGTCCTGCAAGTATGGCCTTAGTAAAACAAACTATTCATGAGCAGAATTCCATTTTCAACACCACCCATAAATTTGTGGCCGAGAAAATGTCGGCTGGCACTACAGAGCTGGATCAGCAGCTACTGCAAAACCTGCTGATTGCACCCTTAATCCAGTCTTTTGAAAGCCTGATTGTTCCTGCACAGGCAGAAATCAACAAGCTTTGGACCATGCAGTCGTACCAGCCATTTACCCAGAGTCTGGCTCAGAAGTATCCATTTAGCAGTCAGGCAAATTTACAAGCTACTTCTAATGAAATTAATCAGATTTTTGGTGAAAGTGGCAGTATTGCACGTTTTGTAAAAGAGCATCTGGATCCTTTGGTGATCCGTCGTGGTTATACCTTAACTTCAAAAAGCTGGCAGGATCTGGGGATCAGCCTTAATCCAACTTTTGTAGCGAATTTCCAGACCTATGTAGCACCTAGTCATGGCGTAGCAACAGGTGAATTGAATCAGGGGCAGCGTATAGTACCGGCTGTAAACCAGTCCAATTTCCAGTTCTACCCATTGGAAAATCCAAAACTTTTAGCCTATACCTTTGATATCGATGGGCAGCGTATGCTTTTTGAAAATGGGGTACAACAATGGGTGAACTTTGTCTGGCCAAATCCGGGATCGATTCCGGGTGCGCGTATTACCGTGGTGGATCTGGAAGGGAAGACCCACACCATTTTTGATGAACCAGGTGAATATGGAATTAACCGCCTGATTGAAAGTGCCCAGCGTACCCAAAAAGGCAATAACTTTGAAATGATCTGGAAGAGCAAGGAGAATCCGGAACTTTCAGTAAAAGTAAACTTCCGGCTGGTTAGCGGCCAGAATAGCAATTCAATTGGTGGCCAGCCGAACTATGCCAACCTGCAACTGGTAGATCAGGTAGTTTCCAATAAATCGGTGCGTGTCGTCGCTGCGCAAAGTGTTTCTATATCTCCTCAGCAAAGCTCAGGCCAAGCAGGTCCGACTACGGCATTCGCCAATACAGGAGCAGCTGTACCATGATGAGGATTCAACTCAAACTGAAGAAAATGGTGGAGGTGAGTAATGTATGAGTTAAAAACTACACCACTTTATTATGGTAAATGTCCAGCTCGTGGCGATTTTCTCAAGTCACGAGGACAATATCAGCTGATTCAGCTGATTGATCAATGGATTACGGAAGCATTGGAATTTGCCATGCAAAAGACAGAGTTCAAACAGGCCTATGCGCAATTACCATCGCTGGATTTCTTTATTGCCAATCCGAAGGCAAGGCTATTTCTGGTAGCGAATCTGATTTCCAGTGAAGACAGCTCAGGCCGGCAGTTTCCCATGGTAGTCAGTCATCTGATTGAGCATGAACAGCCATTTGAAAATATCGTGTATTCACCCTTGTGTTATAAGTCAGCACTGGTTGAGCTTTATCAGTGCAATCGTGTAATGCGTTCAATACGAGATAGCGATATTTTGCTGGATAAACTGAATAAGCTTAGTAACCAGATTATGGTATCCAGCTATGAAGAGGCACAGATATTTTATGAACCTCATACTATTCATTCCTTTGCTAGACTGATGAATCTTAGTGCGTATCAGCTGTCGCAAAGCCTGATTGGATTGGGATTATTGCTGCAACCGGTTATTCAGCAAGGCACAAGTCGTTTGAATAAGGTACTGATTTTACCCATTCATAACATCAGTTATTGCTATGAAATTGCAGCATTTTGGGTCAGTTTAATCAGTCAGTTTGTGAAACATCATCATACAGAACTATTGATTGGTGTATTGCATCAAGAAAAGCCAATCTTGTTATTTGGCTTTAAAGGTGCAGACATACAGGCTTTGAGCGACATTTTCACGGAAAATCTGGATAGTCAGCATTGGGTATCACTTATCAATGCAACCTGGATTGATCAATACCTGGAAAATAATGCAGGCCTGGCAACACTGGAACAGTCCTTAAGTGAGCGTCAGATGAGTCTGGCTCGAGGCATCAAATTATTTAAACAGACATTTGTAGAAATATAAAATGAATATAAAAATCAAGAATTTAAAATTAAAAAAACTTATAAAAATCAATACAATATCATACTTATTAGTGAGTTTTTCTGTATATGCACAACCGGTCATTATCGAAGGTGCTGTACCAAACGAAAACACTAAACAGGAAATATTGAGTAAATTATATACAACTTATGGACGGGAAAATGTAGTAGATCGCATCCAGATCCGTCAGGTCACGGCATCAGCAGGCTGGTCAAATACCGTCAGCAATGTAATTAATGAAGACCTGAAAAAGGTAAGACAGGGAAAATTAACAGTAAAAGGTGCTGATATTCAGCTGAGAGGTAAAGTATCAAATCCTGTTCAAATTCAGGAAACTACAGCTAAATTTCAAAGCCTTATACCAACAAATTACCGTTTAAATACACAGCTTTCAGTCAATCAGATAGAACAGCAGATTATTGATGCAGCATTGAAGAATCGAATCATTGAATTTGAATCTGGCAGTGCGGTATTGGCAGCTTCAGGCATACAGATTCTGGATGAAATGGTCAGTGCCTTAAGTAAGGTGGGTAAAAAGGTACGAATTATTGGCCATACAGATAGCTCTGGCGATGCTAATAAAAACCTCATGTTGAGTCAGCAACGTGCAGAAGCCGTTAAAACTTATTTGATCGCAAAAAATATTCCGGGACATTTACTGAACACCGAAGGATTGGGATCTAGCAAGCCTGTAGCGGATAATACAACGGCTGAAGGTAGACAGAAAAATCGTAGGATTGAGTTTGAAGTGCTTTAAAAATATAAGTTGCTTAAGCAGCAACCAGACAGGCTTGAGTCATACGTTGATCTCGAAAATCTTTGAGAACTGAGACGTTGTATTTCCTTGTCAATCATAGTGTTCAGCATCTCGATTCATATCCAGTCCATGATGTTGATGCGCATCATAGACAAGACATTTTGATTGGTGAGAATACAGACATTTCTATTTGGAGATATAGTTGCATTTCGTATAATGTATATTATGTTAAATGAAGTACGCCATATCATAACTTTATATATCTCTTACACTCTGCTATGACTAGTTAATTATGAGAATTTGACTATTTGGATTAGAATATGACTAATTAATATTTAGAAAAAATTTAACTATTAGAATTAAAAACCTACTGCAATTACTTATAAAGGATATGTTTATCAAACATTATTTGGTGTAAGTATTCTTGCCGACTGGCTGAATTTTCCAGATAAATACCAAAAAGTTTTATTTGAAGCGACTGATGATACTGAATAGCCACCAAAATTCTAGACACACATAACCATCTTTTGATGGGCCTTTTCATAATCTAATGGAGAACGTTGTCCATTGGAACCATGTCTTCGTTTTGAGTTATAAAACATTTCAATATATTCAAATATATCCGCTCGAGCATCTGATCTCGATACGTAAATTTTCTTCTTAATACGCTCCCGCTTCAGCAACTGAAAGAAGCTCTCAGCAACAGCATTATCATGACAGTTTCCTCTGCGACTCATACTACATTCCAGATTGTGTTGTTTAATGAATGCTTGCCATTCATGGCTGGTGTATTGGCTGCCTTGGTCAGAGTGGATCAGAACTTTATTCTGTGGTTTTCTCCGCCATAGTGCCATCAATAATGCATCTAAAACCAGATCTGTAGTCATTCTCGATTTCATAGACCAACCAACAACAAGACGTGAAAATAAATCAATTACCACAGCAAGATATAACCAACCTTCATGTGTGCGAATATAAGTAATATCAGTCACCCACCGCTGATTAGGCTGAGTTGGATTAAACTGTCGTTCTAAGGTGTTTGCGGAAACAATACTTGGCGTACCTGCATAAGCTCTAGGCTTGCGATAGCCGCGATGTGATTTACGCCCATCCGCTTTCATTAACCGATGTACCCGGTTGATACCGCAATTTTCGCCAGCGTCTTTCAAATCACAGTGAATCTTGCGATAGCCGTAGACTCCTCCAGATTCCAGCCAAAACTGTTTAATTAAGCCTGCAAGCAGTTGCCGTTTCTTTGTGGTTTTACTCGTGGGTTGCTTTAACCATGCGTAATAACCACTGTGATGAACATCTAAAGTCGAACATAAACGACGAATAGGCCATATGTGCTTATTGTCCTGAATAAAGGCATACCTCATTTGGACTGGCTTGCGAAGTACACCGCGGCTTTTTTTAATATGTCCCTTTCTTCGGTAACCCGTTGCAGCTCCTTTTTTAGCTTTGCCAATTCTGAAACTGCATCCCTAGAGTCTGTGATTTTAGGTTCCTGAGGATCATAACGCTTGATCCAGGCATACAGACTATGCGTGGTTGTACCTAAACGTGTGGCCACTTCAGATACACTATGACCTTTTTCAGTCACTTGCTTTACTGCTTCAATTTTGAATTCTTCAGGATATCGTTTGCTACTGCTCATAAACACCTCGTTAATTAGCCATTTTATCTAACTAAAGAGTGTCTACAAAATCGGTGGCTATTCAG
>NZ_LSZI01000013.1:0-1502 GCF_001647535.1 Acinetobacter sp. SFA
ACACCTTTCACATTGGTTTCGTTGCGATCGTTAATCACAATCTCGCCACGACTAGTCAGCTCAACCGAAGTCTCTTTCAGGAAGTCGGTGTTAGGCAACAGGCCGATCTGCACGAAGATCCCCGCAAGTTCTACCGTATGCTCTTCATCAGTCGCACGGTCTTTGTATTTCAGACCGGTCACCTGTGAACCGTCACCCAGCACTTCAGTCGACAGGGCATTCTTGATGACTGTGGTATTCGGCAAGCTGTTCAGCTTGTCCTGCAGTACCTGATCGGCACGCAGCTTGGTATCAAATTCCACCAGCGTTACATGCTCTACAATACCGGCCAGGTCGATCGCCGCTTCGACACCCGAGTTACCGCCACCGATGACCGCAACACGTTTACCCTTGAACAGAGGACCATCACAGTGCGGACAGTAGGCCACACCACGGGTTTTATATTCCTGCTCACCCGGAACGTTCATCTCTCTCCAGCGTGCACCGGTCGACAGAATCACGGTTTTCGATTCAAGTTTGGCACCGTTTTCAAGGGTGACTTCCACCAGGCCATTGGCAGTTTCATCTGCACCTTTGATATTGGATACCCGTTGCAGGTTCATGATGTCGACACCGTATTCACGTACGTGTGCTTCCATTTCCGCTGCAAACTTCGGACCTTGGGTCTTCTGGATAGACGTGTAGTTTTCAATATCCATGGTGTCCATGACCTGACCACCCATGCGTTCAGCCACGATCCCGGTTTTAATGCCTTTACGTGCCGCATAGATCGCAGCGGTATTGCCTGCAGGTCCGCCACCGACGATCAGTACATCAAAGGCGTCTTTGGCATTCAGCTTTTCAGCATCTCTGGCAGCTGCATTGCTATCCAGTTTGGCAATGATTTCTTCCAGTGTCATACGACCCTGACCGATGTGCTGGTTATCCTGGAACACCATCGGAACAGCCATGATCTTGCGTTCTTCGACTTCATCCCGGAAGAAGGCACCATCAATCATGGTGGCTGTGGTACCCGGGTTGTAGATGGCAATCAGGTTGAGTGCCTGAACCACATCCGGACAGTTATGGCAGCTTAAGGAGACGAACACTTCAAAGTCGGATTGAATGCCCAGGCCTTTAATCGACTCCAGCACTTCATCAGAGACTTTGGGTGCATAACCGGAAGTTTGCAGCAATGCCAGAATCAGGGAAGTAAACTCATGTCCCATCGGCAAGCCTGCAAAGAACACGCGTGGCTGTTCACCGGCCTTGGCAATACCAAAACTTGGCACACGTTTATTGGTCCCATCAAAGCGGGCAGTCACCTGATCAGAAAGTGCCGCAATCTCTTCGACCAGTTCCTTGATCTTGTCTGACTTGTCAGAGCCATCCAGGGTAGCCACCAGTTCAATCGGGCCTTCAAGGCGCTCAAGTAAGGTTTTAAGTTGGGCAGAAGTATTTTGGTCTAACATTGCTAACGCCTCCAGAGGAGTAAATGTTTATTTGATACAGCCATGATAGGA
>NZ_LSZI01000014.1:0-788 GCF_001647535.1 Acinetobacter sp. SFA
GAACGTAATAAGCCACACGTTAACGTGGGCACAATTGGTCACGTTGACCATGGTAAAACAACTTTAACAGCTGCGATTGCAACTGTATGTGCGAAGAAATTCGGTGGCGAAGCGAAAGACTACGCTGCAATTGACTCTGCACCAGAAGAAAAAGCACGTGGTATTACCATCAATACTTCTCACGTAGAATACGATTCTCCAACTCGTCACTACGCTCACGTAGACTGCCCGGGCCACGCCGATTATGTTAAAAACATGATTACTGGTGCTGCTCAGATGGACGGCGCGATCCTTGTATGTGCTGCGACTGATGGTCCAATGCCACAAACTCGTGAACACATCCTGCTTTCTCGTCAGGTAGGTGTACCTTACATCGTTGTATTCTTGAACAAATGCGACCTTGTAGACGACGAAGAGCTTCTTGAGCTGGTTGAAATGGAAGTTCGTGAACTTCTTTCTACTTATGACTTCCCGGGTGATGACACTCCAGTGATCCGTGGTTCTGCTCTTCTTGCACTTAACGGTGATGACAGCCAATACGGCGAGCCAGCAGTAGTTGCGCTTGTTGAAGCTCTTGATACTTATATCCCAGAGCCAGAACGTGCAATTGACCTTCCGTTCCTTATGCCGATTGAAGATGTATTCTCAATCTCTGGTCGTGGTACAGTAGTAACTGGCCGTGTAGAGACTGGTATCGTTAAAGTAGGTGAATCAGTTGAAATCGTTGGTATCCGTGATACACAAACAACGACTGTTACTGGCGTTGAAATGTTCCGTAAACTTCTAGA
>NZ_LSZI01000015.1:0-395 GCF_001647535.1 Acinetobacter sp. SFA
ATGGCCAGCGTACAAAGCTCTCTGGTGATGGTGCCTATTAATGAATTTGGTTCTGAAGAGCAAAAGCAGAAGTATTTACCAAAATTAGCAACCGGGGAATATATTGGCTGCTTCGGCTTGACCGAGCCAGATCATGGATCAGATCCGGGCAGCATGATTACCCGTGCCAAAAAAGTTGAGGGTGGTTACCGTTTAACTGGCGCAAAAATGTGGATTACCAATAGTCCGATTGCCGATGTATTTGTAGTTTGGGCCAAAGAAGTTTCTGCCGAAGGTAATGTCGGTGACATTCGTGGCTTTATTCTAGAAAAAGGCTGGGAAGGGCTTTCTGCTCCAGCGATTCACGGCAAGGTGGGTCTACGTGCCTCAATCACCGGTGAAATTGTGATGGATAA
>NZ_LSZI01000016.1:0-69433 GCF_001647535.1 Acinetobacter sp. SFA
GCGATCCTTGTATGTGCTGCGACTGATGGTCCAATGCCACAAACTCGTGAACACATCCTTCTTTCTCGTCAGGTAGGCGTACCTTACATCGTTGTATTCTTGAACAAATGCGACCTTGTAGACGACGAAGAGCTTCTTGAGCTGGTTGAAATGGAAGTTCGTGAACTTCTTTCTACTTATGACTTCCCCGGTGATGACACTCCAGTGATCCGTGGTTCTGCTCTTCTTGCACTTAACGGTGATGACAGCCAATACGGCGAGCCAGCGGTAGTTGCGCTTGTTGAAGCTCTTGACTCTTACATCCCAGAGCCAGAGCGTGCAATTGACCTTCCGTTCCTTATGCCGATTGAAGACGTATTCTCAATCTCTGGTCGTGGTACAGTAGTAACTGGCCGTGTAGAGACTGGTATCGTTAAAGTAGGCGAATCAGTTGAAATCGTTGGTATCCGTGATACACAAACAACGACTGTTACTGGCGTTGAAATGTTCCGTAAACTTCTAGACGAAGGTCGTGCGGGCGAGAACTGTGGTGTTCTTCTTCGTGGTACTAAGCGTGAAGACGTACAGCGTGGTCAAGTATTGACTAAACCAGGTGCGATCAAGCCACATACTAAATTCGATGCGGAAGTATACGTACTTTCTAAAGAAGAAGGTGGTCGTCACACTCCATTCCTTAACGGTTACCGTCCACAGTTCTACTTCCGTACTACGGACGTAACTGGTGCGATCTCGCTTAAAGAAGGCGTGGAAATGGTTATGCCTGGTGACAACGTTGAGATGTCAGTAGAGCTAATCCACCCGATCGCAATGGACCCAGGTCTACGTTTTGCGATCCGTGAAGGCGGTCGTACAGTTGGTGCTGGTGTAGTTGCTAAAGTAACTGCATAATCATAGAATAAGACAGGCGAGTTGGGGTTTAGGCTCCAACTTGTTGTTTTGCAGGTCAGTAGTTCAATTGGTAGAGCGTCGGTCTCCAAAACCGAATGTTGGGGGTTCGAGTCCCTCCTGACCTGCCAAGTTTTTAAAAAGACGCTTGATGTCGGCAAAATTGGTCATATAATAAGTCGCGAAACCTACGACGAGTACAAAAATGTCGAATGAAAAATCACGCGACGCATTAGGCGAAGCGGCAATTCCTCAAAGAAATAATCCTGCAGTAGATGTAAATTCTGGTTCTCCATTAGACATAATTCTATGGGTTATCGCCTTGATTTTATTGGTGGGTGCAATGATGGTAAACCAATATTTACCAGCGTACTGGGCACCCGCAAATGATATTTGGGTGCGCGTTGGGGTGATTTTGGCTTGTATCGTTGCGGCATTCGGTTTATTATACGCCACCCATCAAGGCAAAGGCTTTATTCGCTTGCTGAAAGACGCGCGAATCGAGTTACGTCGAGTGACCTGGCCTACTAAACAAGAGACCATGACCACATCTTGGCATGTCCTTGTCGTTGTTGTCATTGCATCTATATTACTGTGGTGTTTTGATTATATTTTAGGCTGGTTAATCAAGTTTATTATCGGGTAAGAGAGCTATGAAACGTTGGTACATTATTCATGCCTATTCAGGCTATGAAAAACAAGTGATGCGTTCGCTTAATGATCGAATCCAGCGTAGCGCTGTAGCCGATAGCTTTGGTGAAGTCCTGGTTCCTACCGAAGAAGTGGTGGAAATGAAGGATGGCAAAAAGCGTAAATCAGAGCGTAAGTTCTTTCCTGGCTATGTTCTAGTCGAAATGGAAATGAACGATGATACTTGGCACATTGTTAAAGAATGTCCAAAAGTTTTAGGCTTTATTGGTGGGACGGCTGAAAAACCGGCACCGATTACGCAAAAAGAAGTAGATGCGATTCTTGCGCGTGTACGCAATACTGGTGAAGCACCTCGTCCTAAGACGATGTTTGAACCAGGCGAAGAATTACTCGTTATTGACGGTCCATTCACAGACTTTAAAGGTGTGGTGGAAGAGGTTCAGTACGAAAAGTCACGCTTAACGCTGACAATTAATGTATTTAACCGACCAACTCAAGTTGAATTGGAATTTCGCCAAGTCGAAAAATCAGTCTAATTTGTATGGGTTGAAAACGCCTGGCTTATTTATAAGTCAGGCATTGTTGTTGTAACGGTATCGTTACTTGAAATCATTGGGGAGCCTTCACCGGCGTTTGCACCCAGAGGTAATTTGAAATGGCTAAGAAGATTGACGGCTATATCAAGCTGCAAGTTCCAGCTGGTAAAGCGAATCCATCTCCACCGATTGGTCCTGCACTAGGTCAACGTGGTGTGAACATCATGGCATTCTGTAAAGAATTCAATGCTGCTACACAAAAACTTGAAGCTGGTCTGCCAATTCCAGTCGTGATCACTGTGTACAACGACAAGTCGTTCACATTCATCATGAAAACTCCACCTGCTGCTATTCTTCTTAAGAAAGCTGCTGGTATTCAAAAGGGTTCAGCTGTACCTAACAAAACTAAAGTTGGTAAGTTGACTCGTGCTCAGTTAGAAGAGATCGCGACTACTAAAGAACCAGATTTAACTGGTGCTGACTTAGACGCGCGTGTGCGTACCATTGCTGGTTCTGCACGTTCTATGGGCTTGGAAGTGGAGCTTTAAGACATGGCTAAATTAACTAAACGTCAAAAAGCGATTGCGTCTGCTGTAGAAGCGCACAAAGTTTACACACTAGAAGAAGCTGTTGCAGTTTTAGAGAGCCTTCCAGCTCCTAAATTCAAAGAGTCTCTAGACATCGCGGTAAATCTGGGTGTTGATCCTCGTAAATCTGACCAAGTTGTTCGTGGCGCGACTACACTTCCTGCAGGTACTGGTAAAACTGTACGTGTAGCTGTATTCGCTCAAGGCGCTGCTGCTGAAGCTGCTAAAGCTGAAGGCGCAGATGTTGTTGGTTTCGACGATCTTGCTGAAAGCATCCAAGCGGGTAACCTTGACTTTGATGTTGTAATTGCTGCTCCAGATGCAATGCGCGTTGTAGGTAAACTTGGTACAATCCTTGGTCCACGTGGCTTAATGCCAAACCCTAAAGTGGGTACTGTAACTCCTGACGTAGCAACTGCAGTTAAAAATGCAAAAGCTGGTCAAGCACGTTACCGTGTAGACAAAGCGGGTATCATCCACGCTGCGATCGGTCAAGTAGGTTTTACTGCTGAAGCTGTTCGTCAAAACGTTGAAGCACTTGTGGCTGACTTGAAAAAGTTAAAGCCTGCTACTTCTAAAGGCGTATACATTCAAAAGATCACTTTGAGCTCAACTATGGGTCCTGGTTTGATCGTTGATGTAGCAAACGTATCTAAGTAAGTCTCGACTTATTACAGAATTTTAAAGCCCTGAAGATGTCTCCTTCTCCCTCTGGGAGAAGGTCGGGAAGAGGGTTAAACCTCTCCCTAGCCCTCTCCTATAAGGAGAGGGGATAATTTAGGCAAACTTTGAATTGATAAATGAAAATTTATCAGCGTCAAAGACCGCAGGCGAGGGGAGTTTTATGCTTCGCTCTTAATAGCTCAGCCTGCGTAGACGCGGTGGTGTGATTTGTTCATCCTCCGCGTGTGAGTCCAGTGATGGTCTCGCGAATTGGGAGTGTACTTCGCGTAAGTACATAAATCACCATTAGGAGGTTTTACAATGGCTCTTCTTATCGAAGGCAAAAAACAGATCGTAGCTGAAGTAACTGAAGTTGCTTCTACTGCATTTGCTGCTGTTGTTGCTGACTATCAAGGTTTAACTGTTGAGCAATTGACTGCTCTTCGTGTTGAAGCTCGTAAACTAGGTGTTCACACACGTATCGTGCGTAATACTTTGGCTAAACGCGCTCTTCAAGATACTCCATTCAATATCTTGAACGACAACCTTGTTGGCCCAACAATCTTAGCTTTCTCGACTTCTGAAGACGACATGGGCGCTGCTGCTCGTGTGTTCGAAGAATTTGCGAAAACTAATAAAGCATTTGAACTTAAAGCTGCTGCATTTGATGGCAAAGTGTATCAAGGTGCTGAAGTTAGCGTTATCGCGAACCTTCCGAACCAAGAGAAAGCACTTACTATGCTTGCAAATGTACTTCAAGCACCTATTTCGAAATTGGGTCGCTTGCTTACAGCGCTTCAAGAGAAAAACGGTTCAGAAGCTGCATAAGCTCAAACTTACACACACATCATTCAATACCCATTTGGAGTTACTCTCATGGCTTTAACAAACGAAGAAATCCTAAACGCAGTTGCTGAAAAAACTGTTCTTGAACTTGTTGAACTTATTTCTGCTTTTGAAGAGAAATTCAACGTTTCTGCTGCTGCTGTAGCTGTAGCTGCTGGTCCTGCTGCTGCTGCCGCTGAAGAGCAATCTGAATTCAACGTTGAGTTGACTTCATTCGGCGCGAACAAAGTTGCTGTAATTAAAGCAGTTCGTGAAGTAACTGGTCTTGGCTTAAAAGAAGCTAAAGATATGGTTGAAGGCGCTCCAGCGATCCTTAAAGAAGGCGTTTCTAAAGAAGAAGCTGAAGAACTTAAAGCTAAGCTTGAAACTTCTGGTGCAACAATTACTGTTAAGTAATTTTGCCGGGAGCCGGTTTTTTTATAATCGGCTCCAAAAATTGGCTGATGGCTCTTGGGTCATCAGCCTTTTTGCGTTACAATAATCGGCTCGATTTTTGTTTGCATGATATAAAATTCATACAAATTAAAAATAAACATAATGAACAAACGCTTACCAATATTTTTCATTAAAAAAATATTGATAAGCGTTTTAATACCACTAAAAATTGCAGCATTTGTAAAGAGTGGTGGCCATATCGGCCAGCGTAATTCCTTCTGAGCCCGTTCTGCAGGCGGGCTTGGTTTACACTTTCCGAGGACTCCAGATGGCATACTCATATACCGAAAAGAAACGGATCCGTAAGAATTTTGGTAAATTGCCTAGCGTCATGGATGCTCCGTACTTGCTCGCGATTCAAGTCGACTCGTACAGAACATTCTTACAAGATGGCAAATCACCAAAAAACCGCGAAGATATCGGTCTCCAAGCCGCATTTCGTTCAGTTTTTCCTATTGAAAGTTATTCTGGCAATGCTGCTTTAGAATTTGTTGAGTATAGTCTTGGTAAGCCTGAGTTTGATGTACGCGAATGTATCCTTCGTGGCTCAACTTATGCAGCACCAATGCGTGTAAAAATTCGTTTGATCCTGAAAGATCGTGAAACGAAGTCAATTAAAGACGTACGTGAACAAGAAGTCTATATGGGCGAAATGCCATTGATGACGGATAACGGTACCTTTGTGATTAACGGTACCGAGCGTGTGATCGTGTCACAATTACACCGTTCACCAGGCGTATTCTTTGACCACGATAAGGGCAAGACTCACTCAAGTGGTAAAGTTCTTTATTCAGCACGTATCATTCCTTACCGTGGTTCATGGTTAGACTTTGAATTCGATGCGAAAGACCTGGTTTATGTACGTATTGACCGTCGTCGTAAATTACTTGCGACTGTAGTACTTCGTGCCTTGGGTTATAGTAACGAAAACATTCTCGACATGTTCTACGAGAAAGTACCTGTGTATCTTGACATGGGTAGCTACCAGATTGACCTGGTGCCTGAACGTCTGCGTGGCGAAATGGCACAGTTTGACATCCTGGACAAGGATGGCAAGGCAATTGTTGAGCAAGGTAAACGTATCAATGCGCGTCATGTACGTCAAATGGAAGCTTCGGGTCTTGAAAAACTTGCAGTACCTGATGAGTACCTATATGAGCGTATTACTGCTGAAGACATCCCATTAAAAGATGGTGATGTGATTGCAGCCAATACTGTATTAAGCCATGAAATTATGGTGAAAATTGCAGAAGGCGGCGTGAAGCAGTTCAATATTCTGTTCACCAATGATATCGACCGCGGTTCATTCATTGCAGATTCTCTACGTGCAGATACGACTACAAGCCGTGAAGAAGCATTGGTAGAAATCTACAAGGTTATGCGTCCGGGCGAGCCACCAACCAAAGAAGCTGCTGAAAACCTGTTTAACAACTTGTTCTTCTCTTCTGAGCGTTATGACCTGTCTCCAGTGGGTCGTATGAAGTTCAACCGTCGTTTGGGTCGTCCTTACGAAGTGGGTACAGACCAGAAGTCACGTGAAGTTGAAGGTATTCTCTCGAATGAGGATATCACTGATGTACTGAAAACATTAGTTGAAATCCGTAACGGTAAAGGTGAAGTCGACGATATCGACCACTTGGGTAACCGTCGTGTTCGTTCTGTTGGTGAAATGACAGAAAACCAATTCCGTGTGGGTCTGGTTCGTGTAGAACGTGCTGTTAAAGAGCGTCTGTCACAAGCTGAAACTGATAACCTGTCTCCGCAAGACTTGATCAATGCGAAGCCAGTGGCTGCTGCAATCAAAGAATTCTTTGGTTCAAGCCAGTTGTCCCAGTTCATGGACCAAAACAACCCGTTGTCTGAAATTACACACAAACGTCGTGTATCAGCGCTTGGTCCAGGTGGTTTGACACGTGAGCGTGCGGGCTTTGAAGTACGTGACGTACATCAAACTCACTATGGCCGTGTTTGTCCAATTGAAACACCGGAAGGTCCAAACATTGGTTTGATCAACTCGCTTTCTGTATATGCTAAAGCGAACGAGTTCGGTTTCCTGGAAACACCGTATCGTAAAGTGGTTGATGGTCGTGTAACAGACGAAGTTGAATACTTATCTGCTATTGAAGAAGTGGGTACTGTGATTGCACAGGCCGATTCTGCAATTGATAAAGATGGTCATTTAACTGAAGAATTCGTATCTGTACGTCATCAAGGTGACTTCGTACGTATGCCTCCTGAAAAAGTAACGCATATGGATGTATCTGCTCAGCAGGTAGTCTCTGTAGCAGCCTCACTGATTCCATTCCTAGAACACGATGATGCCAACCGTGCATTGATGGGTTCAAACATGCAACGTCAGGCAGTTCCGACGTTGATCGCTGACAAGCCGCTTGTTGGTACAGGTATGGAAGCGAACGTAGCACATGACTCTGGTGTATGTGTGATCGCGAAACGTGGTGGTCGTATCGAATATGTAGATGCGTCACGTGTGGTTATTCGTGTGAATGAAGACGAAATGATCGCAGGTGAAGCAGGTGTAGATATCTACAACCTGATCAAGTACACCCGTTCGAACCAGAACACTTGTATCAACCAGAAAGTTCTTGTGAACATGGGCGATAAAGTAGGTCGTGGCGATGTGCTTGCTGATGGTCCATCAACAGATGGCGGTGAGCTGGCACTGGGCCAGAACATGCGCGTTGCGTTCATGACCTGGAATGGTTACAACTACGAAGACTCGATCTTGTTATCTGAGCGTGTACTTCAAGAAGACCGTTTAACGTCTATTCATATCCAGGAATTGTCATGTGTTGCACGTGATACCAAACTGGGTGCGGAAGAAATCACTGCGGATATTCCGAACGTAGGTGAAGCTGCTCTGTCTAAACTGGACGAGTCAGGTATCGTTTACATCGGTGCTGAAGTAACTGCCGGTGACATCCTGGTTGGTAAAGTGACACCTAAAGGTGAAACGCAGCTTACTCCGGAAGAAAAATTGCTACGTGCAATCTTCGGTGAAAAAGCGGCTGACGTAAAAGACTCATCTTTACGCGTTCCATCGGGTACGAAAGGTACTGTGATTGACGTTCAAGTGTTTACACGTGACGGTCTTGAAAAAGACGAACGTGCTCAAGCAATTGAAAAAGCACAGCTTGATGCATACCGTAAAGACTTGAAAGAAGAGTTCAAAATCTTCGAAGAAGCTGCACGTGAACGTGTGATCCGTCTACTCAACGGCCAAGAGTCGAATGGTGGCGGTACAACTAAACGTGGCGACAAATTGTCTGAAGACGTGTTGTCTGGTTTAGAGCTCGTTGATCTTCTTGAAATTCAACCAGTTGATGAAGCAATTGCTGAACGTTTAACGCAAATTCAAGTGTTCTTGAAAGAGAAGGGCTTTGAAATTGACGAGAAATTTGCTGAGAAAAAACGCAAACTTTCTACAGGTGATGAACTGACTACTGGCGTATTGAAAGTTGTTAAAGTTTATCTTGCTGTAAAACGTCGCATCCAGCCGGGTGATAAGATGGCGGGTCGTCACGGTAACAAAGGTGTTGTATCTAACATCTTACCGGTAGAAGACATGCCACATGATGCCAACGGTGTACCTGTTGATATCGTGCTTAACCCGCTGGGCGTACCATCGCGTATGAACGTGGGTCAGATTCTTGAAACTCACTTGGGTATGGCTGCAAAAGGTCTTGGCGATCAAATCGACAAGATGATGAAAGAGCAACGTACTGTACTTGAGCTTCGTGATTTCCTAGACAAGATTTACAACAAAGTGGGTGGCGAGCAAGAAGATCTTGATAGCTTGACCGACGAAGAAATCTTGAAACTTTCTGGCAACTTGCGTGCTGGTGTGCCTTTGGCAACGCCTGTATTCGATGGTGCTGAAGAGGGTCAGATCAAAGAGTTGTTACAACTTGCAGGCCTATCTAGTACTGGTCAGACTGTATTATATGATGGTCGTACAGGTGAACGTTTCGACCGTCCGGTAACTGTCGGTTATATGTACATGCTGAAACTGAACCACTTGGTTGATGATAAGATGCATGCGCGTTCAACTGGTTCTTACTCGCTAGTAACGCAACAGCCGCTTGGTGGTAAAGCACAATTCGGTGGTCAGCGTTTCGGTGAGATGGAAGTCTGGGCACTAGAAGCTTACGGTGCAGCATATACGCTACAAGAAATGCTGACTGTGAAATCGGATGACGTTGAAGGCCGTACCCGTATCTACAAGAACATTGTAGATGGCAACCATTATATGGATCCGGGCATGCCTGAATCGTTCAACGTATTGACCAAAGAGATCCGTTCTTTAGGTATCAACATTGAACTGAAAAATGGTGACTAATTAGTTCCATTTAATCCCCCCAACCCCCTTTATGAAAGGGGGGGATTTGCTCCTCTTGCTTTGAGGAGTTTTCCCCCTTAGAAAAAGGGGGATCAAGGGGGATTAGTTCAGTTAAAAAACAATATTTGTGACCCAGTTGTTGAGTGAAAATCTCCACAACACACGGAGAAAAAAATTGAAAGACTTGCTCGATATCATGCGCAAAAAGACGGATTCAGACGGTCATGCTCCTGTAGAGTTTGATCGCATCCGTATTGGTCTTGCGTCACCAGAAATGATTAAGTCATGGTCTCACGGTGAAGTTAAAAAGCCAGAAACCATTAACTATCGTACGTTCAAGCCTGAACGTGATGGTTTGTTCTGTGCCAAAATCTTTGGTCCAGTAAAAGATTATGAATGCTTGTGTGGTAAATACAAGCGTATGAAATACAAAGGCGTCATTTGTGAAAAATGTGGCGTTGAAGTGACTACTGCGAAAGTTCGTCGTGAACGTATGGGTCATATTGACCTTGCTTCACCGGTTGCGCACATCTGGTTCTTGAAATCATTACCAAGCCGTATCGGTCTTCTTTTAGACATGACGCTGCGTGATATTGAACGTGTATTGTATTTCGAATCTTATGTAGTGACCGATCCGGGTATGACTCCATTTGAGAAATACCAGCTTCTAAACGATGAAGAATACTTCAATGCATTAGAAGAACACGGTGATGAATTCACAGCGAAAATGGGTGCTGAAGCGGTTCAAGACCTGTTGAAAGACATCGATCTTGAAGCTGAAATTGCACGTCTTCGTGAAGAAATTCCTGTTACAACGTCAGAAACCAAGCTGAAAAAGGCCTCTAAACGTTTGAAGTTGATGGAAGCATTCAACGATTCAAACAACAAGCCAGAATGGATGGTGTTGACTGTACTTCCAGTTCTTCCACCAGATCTTCGTCCGCTTGTACCACTTGAAGGTGGTCGTTTCGCGACTTCTGACCTGAACGATCTTTATCGTCGTGTGATCAACCGTAACAACCGTTTGAAGCGTCTTCTTGACCTTGCTGCGCCAGACATCATCGTACGTAACGAAAAACGTATGTTGCAAGAGTCTGTCGATGCATTGCTGGATAACGGTCGTCGCGGTCGTGCAATTACCGGTTCGAACAAGCGTCCACTTAAATCTTTGGCAGACATGATCAAAGGTAAACAGGGTCGTTTCCGTCAAAACTTACTTGGTAAGCGTGTTGACTACTCTGGCCGTTCGGTAATTACTGTTGGTCCAAACCTGCGTTTGCACCAATGTGGTCTTCCGAAAAAAATGGCACTTGAACTGTTCAAGCCATTTATTTTTGCGAAACTACAGGCATCTGGTCAAGCAACCACCATTAAAGCTGCGAAGAAAATGGTTGAGCGCGAAACCCCAGAAGTTTGGGACGTACTTGCTCACGTGATTCGTCAACATCCAGTGATGTTGAACCGTGCACCAACTCTTCACCGTCTGGGTCTTCAAGCATTTGAACCGATCCTGATCGAAGGTAAAGCGATCCGTCTACATCCACTCGTATGTGCTGCGTTTAACGCCGACTTCGATGGTGACCAGATGGCGGTACACGTACCATTAACACTTGAAGCTCAGCTTGAAGCTCGTGCGTTAATGATGTCGACAAACAACATCTTGTCTCCAGCGAACGGTGAGCCAATCATCGTACCGTCTCAGGACGTTGTCTTGGGCTTGTATTACATCACGCGTGATGCAATCAATGCTAAAGGTGAAGGCATGGTGTTCGCGGATACTCACGAAGTAAACCGTGCACTGGCGACTGGTCAGGTTGATCTACACGCTCGCGTTAAAGCACGTGTACACCAGACTGTGATCGACGAAGATGGTAACCGTGAACAGCAAACCATTATTGTAGATACGACGCCTGGTCGCTGCCTACTTTGGGAAGTTGTGCCTGAAGGTATGGATTTCCAGCAAATTAACGTTGAGATGACCAAGAAAAACATCTCGAAGTTAATTAACTCTTGCTACCGTAAATTGGGTCTGAAAGATACTGTTATCTTCGCTGACCAATTAATGTACTTGGGCTTCCGTCAAGCGACGCGTTCAGGTGTATCTGTCGGTATGGAAGACATGGTTATTCCACCGCAAAAACAAGCAATTATTGGTAAAGCGGAAGCTGAAGTTCGTGAAATCGAACAACAGTTCGAACAAGGTTTCGTAACTGCCGGCGAACGTTATAACAAAGTGGTCGATATTTGGGCACGTACCAATGACCAGGTTGCTAAAGCGATGATGGACAACTTGTCTTTCACCACTGTGAAGAACAAACAGGGTGAAGATGAGAAGCAAAAATCATTCAACTCGATCTACATGATGTCTGACTCGGGTGCCCGTGGTTCGGCAGCTCAGATTCGTCAGTTGGCGGGTATGCGTGGTTTGATGGCGAAGCCGGATGGCTCGATCATTGAAACCCCAATTAAAGCGAACTTCCGTGAAGGTTTGACCGTACTTCAGTACTTCATCTCGACACATGGTGCGCGTAAAGGTTTGGCCGATACAGCACTTAAGACTGCAAACTCTGGTTACTTGACTCGTCGTCTGGTAGACGTTGCGCAGGACTTGGTCATTACCGAGCCAGATTGTGGTACCTTCGACGGCCTAGTAATGACTCCGTTCATTCAGGGTGGTGATGTCATCGAGAACCTGGGTGCACGAGTATTGGGTCGTGTAGTTGCTGAAGATGTCAAGAAAGTGGGTACAGATGAAGTTCTGCTTCCACGTAATACTTTAATTGACGAGAAACTGGCTGCGTTTATCGAAAGCCAGGGTGTCGACGAAATTAAAGTGCGTTCAGTCGTGAACTGTGCATCTACCTTCGGTGTATGTGCGAAATGTTACGGTCGTGACCTGGCACGTGGTCATCAGGTGAACCCGGGTGAGTCTGTTGGTGTTATGGCAGCTCAATCGATTGGTGAGCCAGGTACACAGTTAACCATGCGTACCTTCCACGTGGGTGGTGCTGCGAGCCGAACTTCTGCTGCAAACAGCGTACAGGTTCGTAACCAGGGTACAGTACGTTTCCACAACGTGAAAACAGTACAACATGCCAAAGGTCACTTGGTATCGACTTCACGTTCAGGTGAAATCGGTATTGCGGATGACTTAGGTCGTGAGCGTGAGCGCTATAAAATTCCATACGGTGCATCTATCTTGCTCAAAGATGGCGAAGCTGTAGAAGCAGGCGGTATCGTGGCGACTTGGGATCCGCATACACATCCATTGGTAACAGAAGTTGCTGGTAAAGTGCGTTTCAGCCAGATTGCTGATGGCGTGACGGTTACTTCTAAAACTGATGATGCAACAGGTATGTCAACCATCGAAATCTTGCCAGTGACTTCACGTCCTGCGTCAGGTAAAGATTTGCGTCCTGCTGTTGTATTAGACACAGTCGATGGTGGTGAGCAGTTCTACTTCCTGCCACAAAACACGATTCTTTCTGTTCGCGATGGCGAAACAATTGGTGTCGGTGACGTAATCGGTCGTGTACCACAAGAATCTTCACGTACTCGTGATATTACCGGTGGTCTGCCACGTGTAGCTGACTTGTTCGAAGCACGTAAGCCGAAAGAGCATGCAATCCTTGCAGAAGTGTCAGGTGTTGTGAGCTTTGGTAAAGAGACCAAAGGTAAGAACCGTCTGGTGATTACGCCGGATGATGGCTCTGAAATCTATGAAGAGCTGATTCCGAAATGGCGTACCATTAACGTGTTCGAAGGCGAGCATGTAAACCGTGGTGAGACGATTTCTGATGGTCCACAAAACCCGCATGACATTTTACGTCTGAAAGGTGAAGTGGCATTGACGAATTACATCGTGAACGAAGTTCAGGACGTATACCGTCTGCAAGGTGTAAAAATCAACGATAAGCATATTGAAGTGATCGTACGTCAAATGCTGCGTAAAGTTGATATCACTGACGGTGGAGATACTAGCTTCATCAAAGGCGAACAAGTGGATTACATCCGTGTTGTTCAGGAAAACCAAGCAGTTCTTGCGCAAAACAAGTTCCCTGCGAAGTTTGAACGTCAATTGATGGGTATTACCAAAGCATCGCTTTCTACTGACTCGTTCATCTCTGCTGCATCGTTCCAGGAAACCACACGTGTGTTAACTGAAGCGGCTGTAACAGGTAAAGAAGATGATTTACGCGGCTTGAAAGAGAACGTGGTTGTAGGTCGTCTGATCCCAGCGGGTACAGGTTTGGCTTACCACTTAGAGCGTCGTCGTCAAGAAGCAGAAGCTGCAGAATTTGAACTGCATAATAACTTCTCTGATGTGGACCAAGCTTTAAGCCAGGCATTTAACGAAGAATTCTAATTCAAGTTAAAGCTTAAAAAAGAGACGCCTTCGGGCGTCTTTTTTTATACAAAACTCATCCAGATAGCTTCCTCAACATGGGAATTATCCACTGATACTTACAAAAATCAGCAGGAATACCGAGAGAAATAACACGCTGCAGATTTTAGTTCCATAAAATGAAGATAAGCTTAATTAAAACAAGACAAGACAGGAAGGCCAAGGTCATGAAAAAGTTAATCGGTGTTATGGCAGTTGCCACGCTTTCCACCTTTATGTTGGCAGGTTGTGAAAACATGTCGAGCAAAAATCAACGTATTGGTGCTGCTGCCTTAGGTGGTGCCGTCGGTGGTGGCGTAGGTAATAGTGTCGGTGGTGGTGTCGGTTCTGCGATTGGTGGTGGTGCCGGTGCTGCAGTAGGTAGTAAATCCCAAGGTGGTTCCAACCGTAATGCAACCTATAGTGGTGTAGGTGGTGCGGTAGGATCAGCAGTCGGTAAAAGCATCTTTGGTGGTAATGCCGGTGCTGCAATCGGTGGTGCCATCGGTGGTGGTGCCGGAGCTGCCATTGAACAGGATAACCGTCGTCGTTAAGTCCTGTTTCACTTGTAAAATAATCTAAATTTAAAAGCGCCATATGGGCGCTTTTATCTTATTTGACAGATAGGCTTTTCCCTTTGCTCTGTTTTCGCCGGATATAAACCGTTTTCTCTACTTCCGCAATCCTGACCCCGGCTTCATCATAGATATTTAGCTGATAATTGCGGTATACAGGTGCATTGTTGGCCGCCAAATTGATAATTGTGCTGATTTCTTCAGCAGAGATCCGGATGTCCGCGATCACGGTGCCGCGGCCAGGAGCCAAAAACTGAATACTGGCACCTTTATCCCAGACCAGATATTTCGGCCCCAAATGATGCATCAGCAGTAACATATAAAAAGGATCGACCATCGAATACAGGCTGCCACCAAAATGTACGCCGACAATATTCTGGTTTTTACGGGTTAGCGGCATTTTGACCCGCACGTGATAATTATTAAAATCAATCTTATCAATTTCGATACCTGCACCCCGGTAAGGAGCATAGCGGTTCAAAATAAATTTTGATACCAGCGGCAGTTGTTGAATTTTCTGGAATAGGTTCATACTGACATTCTTTTTGTGGCTTTGATTATGCATACTAGAGCAACAAAAATGCGCTAGCATTGATCAATCATGCCGATTTATAAACTAAGCGGTCAATAACAAGAACAGGATTAAAAGATGGAAATGCAAACACAATGGGTCGATACCACGGATCAGCAGCGGCTCTGTGTCAGAACTTATGGACAGCCCACACAGCCGGCATTGGTGCTGGTTCATGGCTATCCCGATCATCAGATGGTTTGGGAGCCAGTCATTCATTATTTAACTCAGAACTACTTTATTGTGACCTATGATGTACGTGGTGCAGGTGAGTCCAGTATTCCTAAAAAAATCTCGGATTACCGTCTGGCACGTTTAAGTCA
Organism: Acinetobacter sp. SFA; assembly: GCF_001647535.1. Taxonomy (NCBI): domain Bacteria; kingdom Pseudomonadati; phylum Pseudomonadota; class Gammaproteobacteria; order Moraxellales; family Moraxellaceae; genus Acinetobacter; species Acinetobacter sp. SFA. The sequence continues at coordinate 14,814 of NZ_LSZI01000016.1, forward strand.
GGATCTGGAAGAAGTAGTGAATAAGGTATTGCCGAATCGAGCTTTTCATTTGGCTGCACATGACTGGGGCTCAATTCAGTCTTGGGAATCTGTCACAGATTTTAGATTCAAAGGCCGAATTTTGTCTTATAGCACGCTGTCCGGCCCCTGTCTGGACCATGCAGCTTTCTGGATGCGCGAACAGTTCCAGCAAAACAGAACAAAATTCTTAAAGCAGATGAGCAAGTCTTGGTATATCGCGGTGTTTCAGCTGCCCTGGGTGGCACCTTTGGCCTGGAATTTTTTTAATCCGCAGCGTTGGGCCAAGATCGTTGAGCAACTGGAAAAACGCGATGATCTGCCGCTTAATCCCTATATTGTCAAAGATGGAAAATATGGTGTGAATCTGTATCGGGCTAACTTTTTGCCACGTTTAGCTCAACCACGGCAGCGCTTTGCAATCTGTCCTGTACAAGCGATTGTGTTGCAAAATGATAAGTTTGTCGGCCCTGATCTGATCGATGAAGTGTCTAAATGGGTGGATGATTTTTCGAGAGTAGAATTGGCTGCCAATCACTGGGCGATTCTGAGTCAGCCAGAGCAAGTTGCTCAATTAATTGATCATTTTATTCAGAAGAAGTCTGCGGTCATCGATTGAGAAGCCGCTTTGTGAAGCATGACCCGGCGAGGAGAAAGTGGCGGAATTTTTATCCGTATTTTCTGATAAAATAGCGGCTTTCTCTCTATCTCCGATTCATTATGTTCGCAATTCTTGCTGCTATTGGAGTCATGTTTGGACTCTCATTGGCACGTGTACCTGTGGTTTTTGCCCTGGTCATTGGTGCTGTTACAGGTGGTTTATTGGCAGGTCTTGGCCTGCAGGGTACCTTAGACGCATTTAACAATGGTTTGGGTGGTGGGGCCAAAATTGCCTTGGCTTACGGTATTCTAGGTGCATTTGCTTTGGCCTTGGCACGTTCGGGTTTACCGGATTTACTGGCCTATAAAATGATTAGCACCTTAAAGGGTGAGGCGGATTTTAAAGCACAGAACCGAATGAAATATCTGATCTTTTTCACCGTCGCTATTGCTGCAGTGTTCTCACAGAATGTCATTCCTGTGCATATTGCTTTCATTCCGGTACTGATTCCACCGCTATTGATTGTATTTAACCATTTACAGCTGGATCGCCGTCTGGTGGCCTGCCTGCTAACCTTTGGCTTGGTTGCAACCTATATGCTGATTCCAGTGGGTTTTGGTGCGATCTTCCTGAATGATATTCTGGGTTATAACATCAATACTTTTGGTAAGCCTTATGGTTTTGAAATCAGCTATGATCAGATTCCATCTGCCATGGCGATCCCGGTATTTGGAATGTTCGTTGGCTTATTGGTGGCTATATTTATCAGCTATCGTAAACCGCGTCAGTATAAAGACATTCAGATTGAAAAGCCGCAAAGTATTTCATCTGAACTCGGGGTAGAGCCACAGCTTAAACCTGAAATTTCGAAATTCACTATCTGGATGGCCGGTCTGGCTGTTATTTTAACCCTGGTAGTGCAACTGTACTCAGATTCAATGATTCTAGCAGGTCTGGTCGGTGTGGCGATTCTCAGCTGTGCCGGTATTTTCAAGTGGAAAGAAGCGGATGATGTGATAATTACCGGTATGCGCATGATGGCGCTGGTCGGTTTTATCATGATTGCAGCACAAGGTTTTGCAGCCGTGATTGAAGCCACCAATCAGGTGCCTGCGCTGGTCGAGGCATCGGTCCACTGGATTGGTAATAGTCAGGCACTGGCCGCATTTTTGATGCTGCTGATCGGTCTGCTGATTACCTTAGGTATTGGTTCGTCTTTCTCAACCATTCCGATTCTAGCGATTATCTATGTGCCGCTTTGTATCCAGTTCGGTTTTAGTCCTGCAGCGACTATTGCGATTATCGGGACTGCAGCAGCTTTGGGTGATGCCGGTTCCCCAGCATCGGATTCAACTTTAGGTCCGACTTCGGGTTTAAACATGGATGGTCAACATGACCATATGAAAGACAGCGTAGTCCCTACCTTTATTCATTTTAATATTCCGCTGATCATTTTTGGCTGGATTGCAGCTATGGTCCTCTAAGGAAATTTTAATCTGCCCTGATATAGATCAGGGCAGATTAATCTGGATTTAAAATAAATTATAAGATGTATTTTAAATATTTTTATTAAAGATTAAATTAATATAAACCTGATTGTTTTACTCTGAATAAAGCCTGTTAATCTGATTAATTCACTTGGTATTTAAAACCAACCTTTCCAGTCAATTTAAAATAAATTTAAAGTTAAAACAATATCTTAAATAATAATTGAAAATTAGTTTTATAATCTGTATTGCATATTATTTTCTATCGTGTTTATTATTAATTAGGGTTTATTTTTTAATAATTATTCTTCCAGTGGGGTGTTTAAAATGTTAAAGCAAATTACTTTAATTGCATTAATGGGTCTTTCTGCATCTGCGATGGCAGGTCCGTGGCAAGTTAAAGTGGGTGCGAGTTCTTTGGCACCAACAAGCGATACTGAAATTGCACCAGGTTTAGTCGTAGAAGCCGATCAGGAATATGGTTTTACTCCTTCTGTTGAATATTTCTTCAATGACAATATTTCGGCAGAATTATTATTGGCTGCCCCATTTAACCATGACATTTCTGCTCAGGGTCTAGGGAAAATTGCCAAGATTAAGCATCTTCCACCAACCATTACCGCAAAATATCACTTTAAAAACTCTACACGTTTTACGCCATACGTAGGTTTGGGTGGAACAGCCTTTATTGCTTGGGATGAAGAAGGTGCAGCAAAAGACGTCAAAGAGGAATTTGGTATTGCTGGACAAGTCGGTTTTAACTATCAACCGGCAGATGCTAAAAACTGGGGTGTATTTGTAGATGTGCGTTATGCGGATTTGAGTCCTGAAGTGACTTTAGATGATGCAACAGCTGCAGCAGTTGGAAAATCTAAATTTAATTTAGATATTGATCCGGTTGTTTATACATTGGGTTATAGCTACAAATTCTAAAAAGTTTAAGCTTCCACATTCCTGGATTGATTTTCCAATAGCCTCATCTTGTATGAGGCTTTTTTTTCAAAATAACAACGATTTATAACGTGTTGAAATTGAGCAGATCGGCAATGTTCAACTATATTAAAACGAATAAAGTAAACATTAATTGAATACGACTTAATAATTGAATAATAAGGAAGATCAGCATGAAGTTTTTAATCCAAGGTATTGTGATCTTCTCCAGTCTGCTGGCAGCATCTGCCTATGCAGCAAGCTTTGAGTGTCAGAAAGCTGTAACTGGTACAGAAAAAACGATTTGTGAGCATCGACTGCTCAATGATGCCGATGTCAAGATGAGCACCAGCTACCATATTTTACGCCGTATGGTACCGATGGGAACGCGCTCGGTGATTCAGCGCGATCAGGTCAAATGGTTGCAGTTTCGCGACCGCTGCCAGGAATCGGTGTCTTGTCTGAGTCAGGTCTATAACATGCGTCAGCAGCAGCTGGACCTGCAGTTTGAGCGTATCTATAAAATGGGACCTTATTAAGATTCATTGATTCAATCTATTAATCTGATAAAGATAAAAAATCTAAATTTTTTTGAGAAAAAATCCACTTCAGACTATTGAAAATTATTGAACTCACTCCATTCATATAGGCAGCAGTTAATATCTGTATTTACAATAATAGGAGTGATTCATGAGCGATTTAAACGTACAAAAACACAGTTTCCAGGCCGAGGTAGCACAGTTACTGCACCTCGTGACCCATTCGCTTTACTCAAATCCTGAAATTTTCCTGCGCGAACTGATTTCCAATGCCTCGGATGCATGTGACAAATTGCGTTTTGAAGGCATTAATCATCCTGAATATTATGAAAATGATCCAGACCTACATGTTCGGGTCAGCCTTGATCCAGAAAATAAAACTATTACCATTTCAGATAACGGGATCGGCCTGAGCCAGCAAGAAGCGATTGATAATTTGGGGACTATTGCAAAGTCTGGTACCAAAGATTTTATGTCTAAACTGACTGGAGATCAGAAAGCCGATGCCCAGCTGATTGGCCAGTTTGGGGTAGGATTCTATTCAGGTTTTATCGTGGCAGACAAGATTACGGTAGAATCGCGTCGTGCCGGTACAGATGCCTCAGAAGGTGTGCGCTGGATCAGCGAGGGCACGGGTGAGTTCGAAGTTGAACAGATTACAAAAGAAAGCCGGGGTACCGATATTATCCTGCACCTGCGTGAAGATGCCCTGGATTATCTGCAAAGTTATAAAGTAAAGCAGATCATCAACAAGTACTCGGATCACATCAGCTTACCAATCCAGATGCAAAAAGAAGTCTGGCAGGAAGATGAAGCTGCTGAAGGTGAAACACCGAAAGGCGGTCACTATGTGAAGACTGATGAATGGGAAGCCATTAACTCGGCCAGCGCGCTCTGGACCCGTAACAAGTCTGAAATTAGCGAAGAGCAGTATATCGAGTTCTATAAAAACCTGACGCATGATTTTGCTGCACCTTTGGCCTGGGCGCACAATCGGGTCGAGGGCAGCACGGAATACACCCAGCTGCTTTATATTCCAAGCAAGGCACCACAGGATATTTTTACCCGTGAAGCCAAAGCAGGCATCAAGCTGTATGTCAAACGCGTCTTCATTATGGATGACGCGGATAACCTGATTCCAAACTATCTGCGCTTTGTACAGGGTGTAGTGGACAGTGCCGATCTTCCGCTCAATGTCAGCCGTGAGCTGTTGCAGGAAAGCCGCGATGTGAAAACCATCCGTGAAGGCAATACCCGCCGTATTCTGACCACTTTAGATAGCCTGGCAAAATCTGAAGATGAAAAAGATCAGGAAAAATTCAAGACTTTCTACCATGAATTTGGTGCGGTACTGAAAGAAGGTCTGGGTGAGGACTTTACGAACCGTGAACGTATCTTAAAGCTGTTGCGCTATGCTACCTCGACCAACGACGAAGTCAGCACTTCATTGGCGGACTATAAGGCACGCATGAAAGAAGGCCAGAAGGCCATTTACTACATCACTGCAGAAAGCCTGAACGCTGCGAAGAATTCGCCACAACTGGAACTGTTCAAGAAAAAAGGCATTGAAGTACTGTTGATGTCTGAGCGTGTCGATGAATGGGCCATGAACTTCGTACATGAATTCGATGGTACGCCATTGCAGAACGTGTCCAAGGGTGCAGTTGACCTCGGTGATTTGCAAGACGCCGAAGAGAAAAAAGCGCTAGAAGCTGCGGCTGAACAGTTTAAGCCAGTAGTTGAGAAACTGACTGATTCTCTCAAAGACAAAACCAAAGAAGTGCGTGTGACTACTCGTCTGGTTGATTCTCCAGCCTGTCTGGTCACAGGTGAAGGCGAGCTATCTCCGCAGTTAATCCGTATACTGAAAGATGCCGGACAGCCTGTTCCTGACATTAAGCCGATTCTTGAAATTAACCCTGAACATCCGCTGGTGAAAAAACTGGAAGGTTCGGCCCAGTTTGATGATCTGGCCAATGTGATTTTTGATCAGGCCATGATTGCAGAAGGGGGGGTGCCAGAAAATCCGGCTGAGTATGTGAAACGTATTAACAGCCTGCTGTTAGGTTAATTTTCTAGGCTTCAAAAATCCCTCTTCGGAGGGATTTTTTCATAGCTTGAATTCATTCCTGAAAACTTTAATTTTCTTTGCATAATTTTAAAAAGCGTGAGCTCATATAAAGAAATACCTTTAATTTTATAATCTTTAAATGGGATAGATTATTGAATATTAATTCATAATGGAGATTATTGAGATTGAAGAGTTCTTCATGAAAAAATTGCTAGTAATAAGTCTAGGTACAGATCATGCTGATCTCAATGAGTGCATTAGCTTTGGCCGACACGGCATCTAAGAAAAGTGTTGCATAATGATCATATTGGCTTTCAGGCATCGGTCAAAAAAGACGTACCAAAATTACAGCGTATCCAGTGTGCTAATCGTGTGGAATTCAATATGTCACAGATGGGGCTCATCCTTGCAAGAAAAGCGCGTATAGGGGGCAGCAATCGTCTTGTCTCCACGACACATTACTCTCCTGAATAAGCATTGATTTTATCCAAACATGAAAAAGCCCATATTTTATGGGCTTTGATGTTTTCAGGACAGTTTGGGTTTAGAAAATGGCTTCCATACGCACTAACGCACCCAGATAATGGCTACGGTTCAGTCGGTCATCATTCAGGTAGTTCAGGTCAGCCTGTACAAAAAACCATTCGCGTAGAAACGGCTGTCTCCAAGATACATAAGGGCCCCAGCGATTCAGACGCAGATCTTTATCCTCCAGATAACCGCCTGTATAGATACCGTAATTGAAGCGGTTTTCCTGAAAAAATTGATGCTGTCTGAAGGTGTAATTGTCCCAGGTCAGATCATCTTCCTGTTCATCCGCATAAGTCAGACTCAGCTGATTGGAAAAAAAGGCCTGATTGGGCCGGGCATGGATCAGCTCAAGATTGGTCCGCAGGTAGTTTTCACTCTGCAATCCATAACGGTAAATCTGTTCCGCATGAAAGGAGAAGTCATTCTCCATGGTCCAGTCTCTACTGATTTTGGCACGTGCATAGATATCATCGCCAGAACGTACCCCGAGGTCCAGATCGGTATCGAAAGGCAGGCCATCGGCGAATTCTGACCAGCGCAAGGCAAATGAGCTGTTGTTTTCACGGGTACGGCGAATATCCAGATTTTTATCCCTGGCATTGTCAAGATTTTCATTGGTAATGGCAGCATTGGTGTCCAGTTCGTTATCCAGACTGTCATCACCAAAAACCAGACTTAATTTCTGCTCCAGAGTCGGAAGTTTAATTTTTCCTCGAATTCTGGGCTTGATCTCATAAGTTTCATATTTGTCCCAGCTATTATCCAGAATGATTCGTAAAGTCGCATTAGCTGGCTGGTCTGGGTCAGTCTTGCCAAACCAGTTGTCAATTTTATGTGCGGTCCGGTCTGCCCATTCACGGATTCCTTTCTGCCTTTTATCGGCCCATGAGTTATTTTCAGTTTCTGTCATGGAGGGCACAATTGCTTCATCAGACTGTTCCGGTAAGATCGTAGGTGTCGCATCGATCAAGCGCGGAATCTGATCCAGTAATCCTGAATGATTTGGCTCTGTATCTGCCGGATTGTCAGGAGCATCTGCTACTGAATTTGCCCAAGACATACTACTGCTCATTCCTATACCGAGAGAGAGCAGTAAGATTGGAGTAATCCTGTTTATTTGCATGAGTTATTTGTTGCTCTTGTATTCTTATATCTAGGTGTAGTTTTCTAAAAAATGGCCTTGAAAAGCAAGTTAAAGCTACAAAATAACAGCAATTATTCAATCATTTGAGCCTGAATCTCCCGATAAAGATCCATCACTTGGATGGGCTGTGGCATTGATAAAATAATATTGTGAATATTCTGCCAATTTAGCTGTTTGTCACGTTGTAGCAACAGGTGCGGATAGGCCAGCTCATCTTCTGCAAGCGATATACGTGCTTCACCATGAATCACTCGAATTTTCTGATGTTCTTGTAGTAAAAGTATTGGGGTAGAAAAATCTGCAGCAGCTTCTTTAAATAAGATAAATTTCTGCTTCTGGATTAAATGCGCAAATATAAACGGGTAATAATCTGGCGATGTCCAGACCGTTTCTGCCTGTTGCAGGTAAGCTTTTGAAAAGAGCTCCACTTGCAGGAAACTGGTAGCTAAAGCAGACCATGCCAGTGATTTAATTGCAGCAGCCTGACGTTGATGCTGGGCCAGCCAGTGCTGGATGCAATAGTGTGCCTGCAACTGACTTGGTACGCCTAAAAGCATCAGATATTTGACAAACTGGCCTTGCAGATTCAATTGCTCAGCCACAAAGACCTGACGTGCCTGCCAGTTGTCTTCTGCGGCATAATATAGGGCAATATCCAGGTAGGCGGGATGTCCGTCATCGGGTGCCAGTTCTAAAGCACAGAGCCGTTGTATATTGGCTTCTTCTAAGCCCAAAGAGCGAACCTGGGCGATCATGCTACCTATCTGGATTTCTGCAGGAAACTGAATGAGTTCCATGGCTAGGCCCGGTTCTTGATGACTTATTGTTTCTGTTTCTGGATGAGGATTAAGATCCTCAAGTAGGGTTTTTACTTGAGTAGCTGGTTCATTAGGGTGACTTGATTCCGGCACCTGGATTATTGCTCTTGGCTGACCACGATGGTATTTGCTTTTTTCTTCCACTTTTAAGCTGCTTTCAGCCTCATTCAGGGATAGAGCCGGTACCGTCAATAATGGTGGATCTTCTTTCAGACAAGCCGACTGCTGCTGTTGTTGCAACAGCCAGATATAACATTGTTGCAGTTCAGCCCATGGACTGTGCAGGGCAGGAGAGTGGGGAGCCGGAATCAGCCAGAGCTGCCAGCCATGTTCAGGACGATGTAAAAGTGCCCAACCTGAATCCGGATAGGCATACAAGGCTTTTTCCAGCACCTGGCTTTCGATGAAATAACCACGGAAGCTGAGATGATAGGCGGTATTTTCAGAAAACTGGTAGGCGACAAGCTCAGGTTGGGTGCGGGCTTTAAAAGCTAGAATCTGGGCTCTGAAAATAGGCTCATCACATAGATCAAAAATATCGCGTATTCTTTTTTTTGAGCGTGCAATTTCATACAAAGGCAGGGCTTTATACTCAAGTTGTCGTGTTAGTTGCTGTAATTCTTTAATTAATTGTGCTTTTTCTAAAGCATTCATTTTTAGATCTCTAGAGATGTTGCAATGCCTGATCCAGTGTGTGGGCGAGTATCATGTTGACTGCCAGTTCGATCAGCTTATATTCAGCAGAATTTAGATTTGTATGGCGTTCAGCCATTTCAATTAAAAAATCAACAGAAATCGCCTGAGGTGGAATTTTGCCCTGTAGCAATGCTTGAAGTTCATGCATAGCAGAATTTCTTGATATCAGTATATTTATGCTGCAATTATAAGCAGGGATCATATAAAATAGTGATTTATTTTGAATATTTTATAAACAAAATTTTTAATAAAAAGTGATAAAAATCAATAGAAAAAAATCAGAATGAGAAATAGTCGAAATTTTTAGCTTGATCGGTTTTTAATCTGGATATGATTCACCTGATATTAAAACAGGCTGAATCAATCAGCCTGTTTTAATACAAATAGCTTCTGCTTTTAAGCTGTATATTTGGCGCCTATATTCGCAGAATCTGAATTTACTGTTTCAGCAGGCGCTTTGGTCGCCGGAAAATCTGGCAGATAAACGACTTGTGCTGTTTGCAGGGATGCCTGAACAGGAGTGGAATCTGAATTCACTGGTTCAGCAGGTGCTTTAGTCACCGGAAAATCTGGTAGATAAACCACTTGAGTCATTTGCGCTGATGCTTGAACAGAAAAAGCCATAATGATTGCTGCGAAAGCAAATTTAAGAGCATTCATAAGATGACCTCTAATATCAGGGCGTTCAATAACTTGAACATGGGAGAATATTTAAACTTACTGCGAGTAAAATAATAGCAAATCAGCCTGAATAGAAAATGATAGTTTCGGCAAATTTAAGCAGTAAATTTTAGATTAATTACTCTATAAAACAATGAATTAGTGGATTTAAATTATTCAATTTTTTACGATTTTACAGGGCATTATGCTTTGTTTTTATAGTCAGAATATGGATCTGGTTGAGTACTAAAAAAGCAGCTAGCTGTTTTTTTTAATATCACAACTTAAAGCTGATTTTCGAGATTCTACAATTTTTTAGGAATGGACTAAGCGGGACTTTTATTTATTTTCAGCCTGAGCGTTTTATGGGGTTTATAGAGCAATCCTAAAAGCTATGGCAATCAATTCATTGAGTAATCAAGACTTTTAGGCGGCAATTGAAAATATTCAGTTAACCTGAGTTGAGGTAGAGAAAATTGTGTTTAATGACAATAAAATTACGGATTACTCTGTCAATCTAAAGATGAATTCTTTGATGGAATAAATTTATAAAAAGCATAAAAAATCCCCATCTTGGATGAGGATTTCTCTAGTTGAATTGATCTTTATTCAGGCTTCACCGGAACATCACAGGTTTCTGTAGTGCATTGATTGGCAGATGATTGTTGCTGCGGCTGCTCTAATGCTTTTTCAAGAACTTGCAGGAAAACTTCCTTAGGCTGAGCACCCGCCAAAGCAATGCGCTGATCAAAAACAAAGAAAGGGACGCCTGTGACCTTAAGCTGGTCATGGGCCACTTCCTGATCAAATTTAACAAAGTCAGCAAATTCATCCGAATCAAGAAGGTCATCAACTTCGACCGGATTCAGGCCAATTCGCGCTCCAACATCTTCCAGCGTTTCACGTTCACCAATCGGCAGGCCTTGAGTCATATAACTGTAGAATAACGCTTCCTCAGCTTCATTGCCCAGACCTTTGCTTTGTGCCAGATGAATCAGGCGATGTGCATTAAAGGTATTGCCTGAGTTGGCACCTTCCCAGTTAAATTCAATGCCTTCTTCTTTGGCCATCGCAGCAATATTGCGCTGCATCTCTTCGACTTCAGCCACGGTGCGGCCATATTTTTGCGCCAGACGCTCAGAGTTGGACACTTCCTGACGAACTGGTGCTTCAGAATCGAGCTGGAAACTGTGCCAATGTACTTCCAGTTCAATACCGGCTTCTTGTGCAGCAGCTTCCAAACGTTTTTTACCAATATAGCAGAAGGGGCAAACCACGTCAGACCAAATATCTACACGCATGATAAATCTCTATTCCATATTCTTTAGGAGTTATGGGGGCAAATCCTAAATTTTAAAGCCAAGGAATGCAAACCCTTTTTGATCTTCGGCTCATCTCTAGAAAATGTAGAATTAATCCATTTTCAAGTACACAGTGATTACTATTGCACATCAATTTTGTGATGCAAAGTAAGGGTGATTAAATAAAATTAGACAGGCTTTAATCTTGAATTAGGCGCTTACCTAAACAAATGACTTCAATTTCGTTATAGCCCAATTGTTCATAAAAGCTTTGTACATCAATATTATCTTTACGTATAAGCAGTTGAAGCTTTGGACAACCTAAAGCAATCAAACGTTTTTCTAGTTGTTGCACTAATGCCGTTGCAACACCATTACGTTGAAAATTGGGATGAACAGCCAAGTAGTTGACCCATCCGCGATGACCATCGTAGCCCCCCATGACGGTTGCAATCAGTTGGTTATCTTTGACCGCCAATAAAAACAGTTGATCGCGCTGTGCCAATTTACGAAAGATATCTCTTTCAGGGTTATTCCACGGACGGGTCAATCCGCACAGTTCCCAAAGTGCAATGACATCATCTAAATCGGATTCTAAATAGGGGCGAATAATAAACATAATTATAGTTTTGCATTTATTTTGAGCAATTTAGATTAATCGATTTTTGAGCCCTTGATAAGCCATGTTGAAAAATAAAAACCATAAAAAAACGCCCCGTAGGGCGTTTTTTTGAATGCAGTTAATTATGCAGTTTTTACCGCAGCTTCAACAGCAAGCATATGACCATTTTCTTCGAAATTTGAGTGCCAAGACAGCGCTTCACGAAGAAGGTGAGGCGTATGTCCGCCTTTTGCACATGCACGGTCAAAGTAATCATTCAATGCATCACGGTACATTGGATGTGCACAGTTATCAATCACTGCACGTGCACGCTCACGTGGTGCCAGACCACGAAGATCTGCCAGACCCTGTTCAGTTACCAGGATATCTACATCGTGTTCCGCATGGTCGATATGTGAAGCGAACGGTACCACAGAAGAGATGTCGCCACCTTTCGCGATTGATTTGGTCACGAAGATCGCCAGGTGGGCATTACGTGCGAAGTCACCTGAACCACCAATACCGTTCATCATTTTGGTACCACATACGTGGGTCGAGTTCACGTTACCGTAAATATCAAACTCAAGTGCAGTGTTGATGCCGATAATGCCTAAACGGCGTACCAGCTCAGGATGGTTTGAAATTTCCTGTGGACGTAATACCAGTTTGTCTTTGTATTGCTCAAGGTTGTTAAATACTTTCTCGCCGTATTTTGCAGAAAGCGTAATAGAAGAACCTGAAGCAAACTTCATTTTACCTGCATCGATCAATTCAAACGTACAGTCTTGCAGAACTTCTGAGTACATGATCAGGTCTTCGAAGTTTGAATCTTTCAGACCGGTCAATACCGCATTTGCGATTGAACCAATCCCTGCCTGAAGAGGCCCGAGGTTTTTCGGTAAACGCTCTTCAGCCACTTCTTTTTCAAAGAAAGCGATCAAATGGTTGGCAATGCTTTGTGTCTCATCATCTGGCGCAGTTACAGTAGATGGAGAGTCATGTAATTCGCTGTTAAATACGATACCCACAATTTTAGATGGATCGATATTGATCGCATGCGTACCGATACGCTCATCAACTTGAGTCAATGGAATCGCTTGACGCGTTGGACGATACGTCGGGATGTAGATATCGTGCAAGCCTTCAAATGCCGGGCTTAGGTTGGTATTGATTTCTACAATCACTTTTTCAGCAAAAATGGCAAAGCTTGCAGAGTTGCCAACAGATGTTGTTGGAATGATGCCGCCATCTTCAGTAATCGCTACAGCTTCAATGATCGCAACGTCTGGTTTTTTCAACTGCAGGTTACGCATTTGCTCAACGGTTTCAGACAAATGCTGGTCAATGAACATCACTTCGCCATTGTTGATGGCTTTACGTAAAGTGTTGTCCACTTGGAAAGGTAAGCGACGTGCCAATACGCCGGCTTCAGTCAATTGTTTGTCTAGATCGTTTCCTAGTGATGCACCAGTAATCAACGTGATCTTTAATGGATTTGCTTTTGCCTGTTGAACTAAAGCTAGAGGAACCGCCTTCGCTTCACCAGCGCGAGTAAAGCCACTCATACCCACAGTCATGCCATCTTTGATGAATTCAGCCGCCTGTTCTGGGCTGATGACTTTGTTGTGTAGGGAGGCTAAACGGATACGATCTAAAGACATTTTAACTCTCATTAATTCTTAAACTATGATACGGATTGTACCGCTCAAAAAAAGTATTGTGCATAGGTGTTAGGCTAAGGTCTAATTTTTTAGCTAAATGTAGGTATAATAAAAAATGATGATTTTTAAATTATTGATTTAATGAAATATAAAATGAATTGTATAGAAAAACTAAAAAGTTGTTTGTTGGATTATTGATCACTTCTTAAAAGTGATCAGTCAAGGTTTGTCGGATTTTATCGAGTGTGGTGGCAGGGGGAGGCGTCTCTGTACCAGCCTGATTTAAGGGCAATGAAATGATGGCTTCGAGTCCGCCTTCAGGACGATTATGAATACGCAACTGACCATGGTGAATATCGACAATCCGTTTAGCAATCGCCAGGCCCAAGCCGCTGCCTTGTACAGTCCGTGCAGAATTACCCCGTACAAAGGGCTGCATCAGGGCTTCAATCTGATCTTCCGGGATACCTTCTCCATGGTCTGCAACACAAATCAACAGGTGCCCGTCTTCTACATGAGCAGACAGTTCAATCGGTTCTGAACCATAACGTTTCGAATTATTGATCAGATTACCAATCAGTCTTTTTAGCGACATGCTGCGCGCCTGAATGGTCGGGATGTCTTGTGGCGTAAAGCGGATATCCAGCGGTTTAAACTGCTTGACCAGTTCCTGGAGCAGCACATTGACATTGGTATCCTGCGGCTCTTCATCAGAACCATCACGCATATAGGAGATGAACTGATTCAGGATGGCATCCATATCTTCGACATCATAAATCAGGCCTTCTTTGAGAAAGTCTTCATCCGGCATCATTTCGGCACTCAGGCGAATCCGTGTTAGCGGCGTGCGCAAGTCATGTGAAATACCGGCCAGCATGATGCGGCGTTCGCGTTCAGTCTGGTCCAGCGTGTAAATCATCTGGTTAAAAGCATGATTGACCTGACGGATTTCCAGTGGACCATGATTGGTATCCAGATAGGGCGCCGAACCGATACGACTATAACTGTTGGCAGCATCCTGCAAACGGCGTAAAGGCCGGTTCAGCTGACGTACCAAAGTCAAAATAATGATGCCGACAATAATCGGTGTACCGAGCAGCCAGCCCAAAATCAGTTCATTGCTATAATTGGCATAGGTCTTTAAAGGTTCCTGTACCCAGTGACCATTCATTTCAGGAGTCTGGATCCAGATACGAGGACTTGGCTTGAACTGGAAATAGACCGTAGCTTCCTTAATGCGTAACTCTTTGGCCAGTTTGGTTTCGATCTGGCGGGTAAAAAATTCTGCGATCAGTTTTTCACGGACTGTAGGATATTCTGCCGGATTGGTGACATATTCAATGCCGACCCGATTTTTTAACCAGTCATCGATATCGACTTCCTGCTGTTTGTGATACAGGCGTAGATCCGGATTATTGAGAATTTCCAGTTCCATGGCCAGATAACGCGCATGTTGCTGAATTTCAGGTAGAAACAAGGTACGCCAAAAGAACCACAAAGACATAAACAGGCTGAAACAGACCACAAAAACCACCAGTACTGTGGTGCGCATGGCCGCAGAACGCGGTTTGATCTTGTCCATAAAGCGTTCCCAGCGGGTACGTTTTGTTTCCGAGTAGCTGACAAAATCGGTAAATTTTTGCGGGTCGATAGGATCGAGTTTCACGCCAGCTTCCTATGGGCAATTTTGTTCTGAAAATCAGCAGTGATGTTCTGGGTGGAGTATTACTGCATTGACATTTAATTGAAGGATTTTCTCATGTTACTTTCTTAAAAAAGTAACCAAAAAATCTTGCCATTCGCTAAACTCACATATTTCCATGCGAGCCTGTGAAGTAGTCGATGCTCAAACAGCGGCGAATGGCTTGATGGACAATAAATCGAAGTGATCTTTATCCTATAATTTTTCCTTTATTCCGCACCATCTGGAACAAAGACATAACCCACTCCCCATACGGTCTGGATATAACGTGCACGCGCCGGGTTTTCTTCAACCAGACGACGTAAACGTGACACTTGCACATCAATCGAGCGTTCCATTGCACCCCATTCACGGCCACGGGCCAGATTCATCAACTTGTCGCGGGTCAGGGGTTCACGTGGATGCTGAACCAGGGCTTTTAGTACCGCAAATTCACCGGTAGTCAAAGTCACCACTTGACCTTCACGGGTCAGGGTGCGGGTAGACAAGTCGAGCGACCAGGGACCAAAGGTGACCACTTCCATTTGCTGGCTTGGTGCACCGGGTACTTCGCGCACCTGGCGGCGCAATACTGCACGAATACGTGCCAGTAATTCATTCGGGTTAAATGGTTTAGGCAGGTAATCGTCGGCACCCGCTTCCAGACCAGCAATACGGTCAGAATCGCTACCACGAGCAGTCAGCATGATAATCGGGGTATCGATGTTGGATTGGCGTAGGCGACGGCAGATACTCAAGCCATCTTCGACAGGCAGCATAAAATCGAGTACGATCAGAGAAAACAGTTCCCGCTGTAAAAGTCGATCCATCTGTGTGGCATCATGTGCGGTTTTAACCACAAAACCTTTGTCTTCGAGGAAGCGCTGCAATAGAGTACGCAGACGAACATCATCATCAACTACTAATATCCGTTCGACTCGGTCCGTTTCGGTATGTACGGCATCGGATTTTTCAGCAGGCACAACTAAACTCATGAGATGCTCCTTTATTCTTTATTGTCGTCATAAACAAAAATCAGATAGGCTTTGAGTATACGATTCATAGATATTAATTGACTATGCTCTAAAGCACCAAATATTGCAGTTAAAATCAAGACATAGATACCAAATATATACATCTATATGCGAAAAAAACCGTCTTGGGAAAAGAATAAAATGCAAAGTTCATGCAAATTTTAGCCAAAAAACTGAAAATCGATCGTATGCCTTTATCTGAAGCTTATATAAATTAATAAAAACAATGGTGGATTTTATAGACCCGGTCTTTATAATCATGCCATTTAGTACTTATCCTTGTGGGATCAAACACGATGACTGACTTAGTTCAGCAGTTGGCAAAAGAACTTGCCGTACGTCCAAATCAAGTTGAGGCTGCCATCAAGCTTATTGATGAAGGTGCCAGTGTTCCTTTTATTGCACGTTACCGTAAAGAAGTAACGCAAGGCTTAGACGATACGCAACTACGTCAACTCGATACGCGTTTATCATACTTGCGTGATTTGTATGAGCGCCGTGAAAAGGTGATTGAATCACTCAAAGAACAAGATAAATTGTCTGATGATTTATTGGCGCGTGTGAATGCCGCTGAAACCAAAAATGCATTAGAAGAAATTTACGCGCCGTACCGTCCAAAACGGACCAGTAAATCATTCAAGGCCAAAGAAGCTGGTTTAGGGCCAATTGCCGAAAAAATCTTTAACGAAGCCGTTGATCCAGCTGAAGCTTTGGCGGGCTTTAGCCATGAAGATTATCCAGATCAAGAAAGTCAGCTTGATGCGATCCAGCACATTCTGATTGATGACTGGGCACAAAATATTGCTTTAACTACCGAGCTCAAAGCAATGTTTGCCAAAACTGCCGTGCTGAAAAGTCTGGTGGCGAGTGAAGAGAAAAAAGAAGTTGGCAAGAAATTCCGTGATTATTTCGATTTCTCTGAAAACCTGAACAAAGTTCCTTCACATCGTTTACTGGCAATGCTGCGTGGCCGTCAGGAAAATGTCCTGGGCTTGAAAGTGGATGG
Organism: Acinetobacter sp. SFA; assembly: GCF_001647535.1. Classification (NCBI taxonomy): domain Bacteria; kingdom Pseudomonadati; phylum Pseudomonadota; class Gammaproteobacteria; order Moraxellales; family Moraxellaceae; genus Acinetobacter; species Acinetobacter sp. SFA. The sequence goes on from NZ_LSZI01000016.1 coordinate 31,593, forward strand.
CGAAGATGACGCACCATTGGCGCGTATTGAAACCGAATATAACCTGGATGCCATTCAGCCACAGTCTCGTCAGGATTTCCTGAAACAGACTGCAAAGCTGTTCTGGCTGGGTAAAGTCCGTCCAAGCATCGAACATTCTTTATTGACTGAAAAACGTCTGGCTGCTGAAGCAGAAGCGATGCAGGTCTTTGCTGAAAACCTGCGTCATTTGCTGCTTTCTGCACCCGCTGGTGCTCGTACGACATTAGGTGTAGACCCTGGCATCCGTACTGGTGTGAAACTGGCAGTCGTAAATGAGTCAGGCGATGTTCTTGCATACAGCACCATTTATCCGTTTGCACCAAAAGATGATAAAGAAGGTTCACTGGCCGAGCTGGCACGTTTATGCCGCGAGTTCAATGTCGACCTGATTGCGATCGGTAATGGTACAGCAAGCCGTGAAACTGAAGCGCTTGTGGCTGAAATGATGGCTGCCAATAGCGACCTGAAACTGACCCGTGTGTCTGTATCGGAAGCTGGTGCATCAGTATATTCAGCATCTGAACTCGCATCACAAGAATTGCCAGATTTAGACGTCTCAATTCGTGGTGCAGTTTCAATTGCACGCCGTTTACAAGACCCTCTTGCTGAGCTGGTCAAAATCGATCCTAAATCAATCGGTGTAGGTCAGTATCAGCATGACGTGAACCAGACTGGTCTGGCGAAAACGCTGGAAGCAGTGGTTGAAGACTGTGTGAACTCGGTCGGTGTCGATGTCAATACTGCCTCTTCTGCAATTCTGGGTTATATCGCCGGTCTGAATAAATCGATTGCACAGCAGATTGTAGAATTCCGTAAGGAAAATGGCCGCTTTGATAACCGTCAGTCCTTGAAAAAAGTGCCACGTTTAGGTGAGCGTACTTTCGAGCAGGCTGCAGGTTTCTTACGTATTCAAAATGGTTCTGAGCCACTGGATGCTTCTGCAGTTCACCCAGAGTCTTATCCACTGGTATCTAAAATTGTTGAAGCGAAAGCAACAACTGTGAAAGACATCATTGGCAATACTGAAATCATTCGCCAGGTAAATCCTGAAGAATTTGTGGATGATAAATTTGGTCTACCAACGATTCAAGACGTATTGAGCGAACTTGAAAAACCGGGTCGTGATCCGCGTCCAGAATTCCGTACCGCCAAGTTCCGTGATGATATTACTGAAGTTGCACAATTGACTGAAGGCATGCAACTGGAAGGTGTAGTGACCAATGTGACTAACTTTGGTGCTTTTGTCGATGTCGGTGTACATCAAGATGGTTTGGTGCATATTTCTGAACTGGCCAATGAATTTGTCGCTGATCCGCATAAAGTAGTGAAACCGGGTCAAATCGTGCAAGTACGTGTTTTGAATGTGGATGCTGAACGTAATCGCGTGAATTTGTCGATGCGTCCTGAAGGTTCGGCAGCCCCAGCGAAAGCACCACGTCAGCCACGCCGTGAAAACAATGAAGCACGTGGTGAACGTAAGCCTCAAGGCAAACGTCCACAGCAAGCACGTCCGCAAGGTGATCGCCCGCATGGCAAGAAACCGCAGGCGGCTAAACCACAAGAACAAAAAATTGGTGGTTTGGGTGCATTGTTATTGCAAGCCGGGATTAAAGGTTCGAAATAATCTTTAATTAACCAATAAAAAAACCTCCCAATAGGAGGTTTTTTTATGTCTGATTTTATGAATTGATCATCGGCACAATCCAGCTGGTAATAATCAGTAAAATACCAAGATGCCCCAGTTTTCGTGTCACATAGACCAGCTTAGACGGTGGCTGTTCCAGTCTTTTTGCATATTCTTCCATGCTAATGCCAGACTTACCTTTACTGGTATATAAAAACACCCCCAAATCCAGACAGATCAGGATGGTACCAATATCGGCCACCAGTTCCATCAGCTCAAATTGCTGGGTATACAGCGACATGCCGACGCTATACATCAGATAAAGACCAAAGGCGATACAGGCATATTGCAGGACAACTAAAAACTTCTGCATAAATCTCAACAGCTCAAAAAATTAAGGCAATTATACAAATAATCGGGCAGCTGCGGCCAATTACAAGGTCTGTATCACTTCAGCAAAATTCTGCTTTTCGACCAGTTCCAGAAACTCATCTCCCAGGCGCTGGCTTTCAGCAATACATTGTTTCCAGAGCTGAATCCGCTGGGTTTGATCTAAACCTTTTAAAGTGAAGTCTTTACGGTCCGGTAAGCGACCCAAAGGCAAACTTTGCAGATATTCCTGAGAAGGAGAGATGAGCAAAGTTCGTGCCTGATTCTCCGGATTTGAGGTACGTTTAAATAATTTGTCAAACCAGCCGGGCGTGATACTGTCGGTAAAATGCGGATACAGCACAATGCCTTTGCTCTGGAAGGGCAGGTCTATGTGATAGTCGATCAGGCCACCATCACGGTAATAGCCCTGCGGTGCATCCGGGATATTATTCACCGCTGCCATCACACCCGGAATGGAGGCAGAAGCCATCAGCCAGGACAACACACTTTGCTCGGTCAGGGGATGGTAATGCGTAGTGAAGCCATCATCGGTAATTTTAAACTGTTCACCGATATTCGGCTGGCTGATGACCCGCTGCATGAAATGCCGGCTATGTTTGCGCGCCACTGCTGTGGTTCCGACAATTCCCGCTACAGAAGCCAGTAATGGTAAAGCTTTATCACTCTGGAAAATATGCTGGGCCTTGATCGACAAAACTGTCAGATGGTAATCAGGATGATTAACCAGATCAGTTTCCTTACCCTGGACCAGATCCAGCAGCATGCCACGGCAAACTTCGCTGACCTCTTGGCGGGTCATTTTTTTATGAAAATAAAGGTTTGTATACAGCTCACCCAAGCGTTCGGTTCCCTGTTGAGCTCCATGTGCGGCAATACTGGCAAAACGCCAGCTACCAATGGATGAGCCCACCAAAGTTCTACGCTGAGGAGCACGTGAAAAAAACTCGCCAAAAATGGCCTGATCCAGTCCTTGAATACCGATGCCTTTGGGGCCGCCTGCCGCACCTGGCACAATATCGACCTGTTCGGGTTGCAAACCTTGTTCCAGAATCAGCTCACGTGCCAGATGTCCGGCCCGGATTCTCAGGGCAGGCGCATGTTTTTGTAAAATCTGCATAGAGGTTCAACCCATATTCGATCAGTGAGGCTTATTTTAAGCCTCTGCTTACCAGACCCAATGGCAAGATGTGCCCGAAGGTGACTTTGCAGTCATGCTATGTCCAGAAAACAAAAAACCTGAACAGTGTCAGGTTTTTTTAAAGCTCATTTAGTTATTTCGCAATCCGCCAGACTGCCAGAACGCTTGCCAGCGCAATCAGAATGACTGAGACAAACCAGGGTGAAATAATTGCAATTGAAAGCAGAATCGCCATGATACTGCCAAACATCCAGCTGCGTTTCTGCTGATGTTCCATTTGCAGACGCATGCTTTGCAGTTCATTGAGCTGTTTGGCATGCCAGGCCGACTGGTTTTTCAGACCATTCAGGCTGTCGATCATCAGGGTGGGTAAATCCTGCGCCCCTAACAGTAGATCCGGGATTTTCTGTCCCAGTTCTTTCAGGTTCTTTTGTGGATTTACCTGAGCCTTGATCCAGTCCGTCAGAATCGGTTTGGCCAGACTCCAGATATCCAGTTCTGGATAAAGATCCGTACCCAAACCTTCCACATGAACCAGCGTTTTCAGTAACAGCATCAGTTGTGGAGGAATTTCCAGGTGGAAACGACGGGCAATATCCATGACCTGAATCAGAATACCGGCAAAGTCCAGCTCATGCATCGGTTTGGAGACCATTGGGCCAACAGTACGACGCATTTCGCGGGCCAAGGCATCCTGATCGGTACCTGGTGGAATCCAGCCTGCCTGATGCACAATCTGGATCAGCTGCATAAAGTCACTGTTCATGACCGCCAGCAGCATACGCGCCACAGTCATCTGGTCATGCTTGGACAGTTCACCCATAATCGCGCAGTCCAGCGCAATAAAGCGCGGATTGGCCGGATTGATGGTTTCCACAAAGACATTGCCTGGATGCATGTCGGCATGGAAGAAGTTGTCACGGAACACTTGGGTAAAGAAAATGGTCAGACCTTTACGCGCCAGATCAGCACGGTCCATGCCCAGTTCATCAAAGGTGGCAATATCTGAAATCGGCACACCGGTAATCCGTTCTGCGACCAGTACATCCTTGCTGTCCATATAGACTTCAGGCACATACATCATGCTGGAGCCGGTGAAGTAATGACGCATCCGGCGGGTATTATCGGCTTCCAGCGTCAGGTCCAGCTCGTTCAGAATAATCTGTCGATAGTCCTGAATGATCTCCGACAAATGTAGGGCACGTGCTGCTTCCAGACGCTTTTCCAGAAAATCACCCAGCCAGTTCAAAATCTCAAAATCCTGCAAGATCTGCTGGCGAATATTCGGGCGGGTGACTTTGACCACGACTTCCCGGCCATCATGCAGTGCTGCGGTATGTACCTGCGCAATTGAAGCAGCTGCCAGAGGCTGGGCATCAAAACGGGCAAACAGGGTATTTACATCGGCCTTTAACGATTCCTGAATACGCATTTTGGCGACGTCGTTGTCAAAGGGCTTGACCTGGTCTTGCAATAACACCAGCTGCTGTAAAACTTCAGGTGGAATCAGGTCACGACGGGTCGAAAGCAATTGCCCCAGCTTGATCGCCAGTGGCCCCATTTCCTCTAAAGCTTCTTTAAGCTTGAGTGGATTTTTACGCTCACGGCTAGACCAGGCTGCCGGGTGCATACGAATCAGGGACAGGACATGACGGCTTTTTTCAGGGAGTTCTTCCGCAGGAAACAACGTGTCGAGTCGATAATGCGCGGCAATGCGCCAGAGTTCGAGTAAACGTGAAACATGCGGAATCATAAAGTGGTGTACCTAGTTCTGAGTTGAATCTTGCTGATTTTCAATCTGGGCCTGAAGCTGATGGATTTTGGCTTCGACACGGTCTAAATTCTGGTTCAGGATACGGGTATCCTGATTCAGGTCATCCATTTGCCAGCGTGGAGCAAACAGGCCACTGTCTTCTTTCAGGGCATCTTCGACAAAAAATAACTGGCTTTGCAACGTACGCTTCAAATATTTTGGCGCAAGTTGCAATTTGCCGATTTCATGTGCCAGCGCAGGGCCAATCCAGGGGCTTAAATGCGTTGCCAGATCAGGTTCAGCCTGCTGCATGATGCGCTGGATCTCTTGCAAGAGCTTATAGTCGCCTTGCAGTGGAATATTACCGACTTCGTCAGCAAGCAGCAGCTTGAGCAGTTCTACGACATTGCTGACCTGTAAAGTCGCTGTTGCTTCAGAAATCTGCGCACTGTTCGCTTCATAAGGCCGCTGTTCGAAGATGGAAGATACTTCAGAATGACCGGTTGCGGTCGGTTCCAGACGAACCTTGCCGTCATCGAAAAAGACATCGACTGACAGTTGCGGTGAGGCGATCACCACCCGCAACATTTTACCGGCCAAGGCATTGAGCTGAATACGGGTAATTGCATCCAGATCAATCACATGATGAATCACGCGTTCAATAGTACCTAGGGCGAGAATTGACCACATTGGCTAAGGCCCTTAAAGCTTGAAGCCACGGTGAACGGCAACAATACCACCAGTCAGGTTGTGGTAGTCACAGTTCTGGAAGCCGGCATTTTCCATCATGCCTTTCAGGGTGCGCTGATCTGGATGCATACGGATCGATTCAGCCAGATATTTATAGCTTTCTGAATCATTGGCAATGATTTTACCCATGATTGGTAGCGCGGTGAACGAATACAGGTCATACAGTTTCGAAAATGGTTCAAACACCGGTTTAGAAAATTCCAGAATTAGCAAACGGCCGCCTGGCTTAAGCACACGGTACATTGCAGCCAGTGCCGCATCTTTATCTGTTACGTTACGCAGGCCAAAAGAAATCGTCACCAGGTCAAAGCTGTTGTCGGCGAACGGTTCTAAAGTTTCAGCATTGGCCAGGACGAAGTCGACATTGGTGCAACCTGCATCGATCAGACGGTCACGACCAACATTGAGCATTGATTCGTTGATGTCAGATAACACCACATGACCGGTTGGGCCGACTTCACGGCTAAATACTTTTGCCAGGTCACCCGTACCCCCTGCGATATCCAGCACATGCTGGCCACGGCGCACACCTGACATATTAATCGCAAAACGTTTCCATAGGCGGTGAATACCAAAAGACATCAGGTCATTCATGATGTCATATTTGCTGGCGACCGAATGGAACACTTCAGCCACTTTCTGGGCTTTTTCATCGCTGTTTACGGTCTGGTAGCCAAAATGCGTGGTAGTTCCGACATTGCCGGTATTGGCACCGCGTGGCAGGTTATATTTAGGGATAGTGCCCGTCACAGGCGTATCGGTCAGGCGTTGTTCTAGAGATTGTTGCTGACCTTGTGGAGCACCTTGTGGAAGCGGAGTGGTTAAGAATGGGCTCACTTTGTCTGTCTGTTGTGCCGACTCGGGTGTAGGGGTAGGCGTTGTATTTTCATTTGACATTGGAGTCACTCCTAACATATCAATCGGGTTAATCTTGCATTGTCTGCATAATGACAGATTCTTGGATGTTATTCAGCAGTCATGATGCAATTGTTATGAATAATATACAGAAAAATAGGAATGTGGGCGGAAATCTTCATGGCCAGTGATCGAATAATTCATATGATTTGTCACTTGCGCTGTCCTGCCACAAAAACCTGAAAATATCAGGATCAGACAGGACGGTGAATAGCATCCATTGTAGATCAGCAAAGAAGCTATTATTGGAAGGGTAATGGATCGCCTGAATGTACCTTGTCAATGATACCGCGTTCGATTGCAGTAAAATCGGTTACAAATTTTTCTGCCGACTTTAACGGTTTCATAGCCTGAAATCCGTCCTGCATAAACTCATACATCACCTGAAAATGATACTTGTTGGCCGCGCTTTTACACATTTTAAAGGCAGTATAGACCACAAAAGAACGCATATATTTATCCAGGCTGACCCCTAGCTGGTCCAGTAGAGCCAGCTGTTTTAAGCGTGCTTCACCCTGATCCAGTTTCAGGTAGGTCAGGCGCATCATTTCATCAGTTAATGCTGTGTGGGCTGGGTAATCCTTTAGCAGCTGAATCGCGACCTGTTCGTCCAGCTGCACCGCCAGGATCGCCAGTTCTACGCCTGAAGTTCCAGTTTTAATTGCATTTTCTGGAATAATTTTTTCTGCCTTGTGTGCATATTTCATCAGCCGTGCAATCTGTTCAGCCAGTGCATCAAAGTCTGAGCCACCATAAAGCCGGTTCAGGAAATATTCTGCCATCAGCTGATTGTTTTTTTCAGAAAAATGCTGCTGATGGGTACGCTGCATTCGTGCTTTCTGCCATGCCTGTACATCCTGTAAACGGCTTAAAATTTCAGGCTGAGTGTGATACTTGAGCTGATAATATTGTTCTAAAAGTTCATCTAATCGGGCAAGTTTGGACATGAATTTTTCAAATATGATTTTTGCGATGTCAGAATCTTAGAGGGTGTGGCTCAATCTCGCTATGACAAATTGGTCAATGATTACTTATTTGAATGTCAATTTGTTGTTTAAACAGGCAATCTAATCGTGTGAAAAACGTTGCCAACGCTATTTTTGGCCCAAAGCTCCTCGCTATACTGCAACAAGAATAAAAGATAAAGGTTGAAGATACAGATGGAACAACCACAATTCCAGTTAATGGATGAAGATCAGTTATCGGCCGAGCTAATTGATGCCCAATACGATTTAAGAAAAACGCGCGGCCAGAAAAATGCTAAAAGTCTGCTTATTCTGGTCAATGGTATCGAGTTGGCTGGCAAGGGCGAAGCGGTCAAACAGTTGCGTGAATGGGTCGATCCACGTTATCTGAGGGTGAAGGCCGATGAACCACAAGCGGTCAGTCCCAAACAGGTGTTCTGGCAGCCTTATGCGCAATTTATTCCAGCCGAAGGGCAGATCGTCGTGCTGTTTGGCAACTGGTATACCGATTTACTTAACAGTGCAATGCGGGTATCTGACCCAATTAATGAAGCACAGTTTAATGAATACCTGAAAGAAATGCAGGACTTTGAGCAGGATCTGAAAAATAACCATGTGGATGTAGTCAAGGTCTGGTTCAATCTGTCATGGAAGGACCTGCAAAAACGTTTGAAGGCCATGGACCCAAGTGAAACCCACTGGCATCAAATGCAGGGGGTAGACTGGCGGAACAGAAAACAGTACGAGAACTTGCAGCGTTTGCGGCAGCGCTTTACTGAGGACTGGTTTGTTATTGACAGCAAAAATGAAAAATGGCGCGACCAGCAATTTGCCCAGTACGTTCTGAATGCGATGGAAAACTGTCCCGAACATCGAGTCAGAGCCAGCGGGAAATGGAAACAGGCCAAGATTCCCGAGCAGTTGAAACATCCTGCCAATACGCGGGCTGCACCAGAAGAATATAAACCGGAACTGAAAAAGTTAAGCGCTAAGGTTGCCCAAGCCATGCGTTCCGATCCGCGTAATGTGGTAATTCTGTTTGAAGGCATGGATGCTGCGGGGAAGGGGGGAGCCATCAAGCGCATTGTAAAAAAACTTGATCCGCGTGAATATGAAATTTACAGTATTTCGGCACCAGAAACATATGAACATAGCCATCCCTATTTATGGCGCTTCTGGACCAAACTGCAAACCGATGATGACATCTGTATTTTTGACCGTTCCTGGTACGGGCGGGTCCTGGTCGAGCGGGTCGAGAGGCTGATCAGTGCGGCAGAATGGCAGCGTGCCTATGGAGAAATTAACCGTTTTGAGCAGAGCCTGGTCAAGCATCAAACCGTTATCGTAAAAATCTGGTTGGCGATCTCCAAAGATGAACAGGCAGTACGTTTCAAGGCACGTGAAGAAACACCGCATAAACGTTTTAAAATTACCGACGAAGACTGGCGAAACCGGGCACGTTGGGATGATTATCTAAAAGCAGCAGCGGACGTGTTTGAACGTACCTCAACCGATTATGCGCCTTGGCATATTATTGCCACCGATGATAAAAATACCGCACGGGTCGAAGTGTTAAAGGTCATTTTAAAACAGCTTCAGGCAGAATAAATCTGCCTGAAGTAAAGGAAAGCAATTGTCTAAAATATTCAGCTTGCGCAGGATTAAGCCTGTGCTACCTGTTTTTGCTGGATACTTTTGGCCGTGCGATAGCAGTCTTGCACATGGGCATCGGCAATTTTTTTCATGACAAAATAACCCAGACTTGCAGCAACCAGTTGACCCCCTAGCGGAATGAATTTTGTGACTTGCTTTATCAGCACTTTCGCTGCAACATTGTTCAAAGATTTTTTAACTGCCGTCCGTGCGACCACCAGACCAGAAAACTCTACGCCACGTTTACGCAGCTCCTGCCAGTGGATCTGACGGGTTTTTGGATCGTAAACACTGATCTGGTCAGGGGCCAAGCCAAAGCGGGCATTGATCTCGGGAATTAATTGCGACAAGATACCGACATCAATGACCACGTCCATAAAAGGTACCGGAATAACAGCGGCACCGGCAGAATAGTAGGCGCGTTTTTTGGTGAGTTCCAGGCATTCGTCGCGGATTTTTTCCAGATCCAGGTTCGCGTCGAGACGTTCAGGAATTTTATCTAATTTCATGGGCACTACCTAAGCTCTATGTTGTTTTTTTCCATTCAAGCATCTTTAAGATGCTTTTTTCAAAGAAATTTTTCGACTGAAGTGTGGTTTTAAGGTGTCATAGCGCGCTCGGGATGTATAGTAAATAATCTTTATCGTTTTGTAGTAAAAACCACATTCAGCAGTTCAGGGGAACCAATGGCCATCCATGTTATTCAGAGTCAACGTATTGATGTACTTTTGGATAGTATGCTGCATATTGTCAACCAGACTGCCCGAAATCCGTTTGAAGTGTTACAGACCCGGCACTTTATTGTGCCGTCTCCGGCAGTAGAAAGCTGGCTGACCCAGAAAATTGCCGAGAAAAAAGGCATTAGTGCCAATACCCAGTTTCATCACCGGATTCGCGCCTTTCAATGGGCTTCCTATCAGTGGGTATTGAATGCACCCAAAGAGGTGGAACAGGTGCGCGAAGCCAATATTCCGCGCATTATCATCAAATGGCGGGTATTTCAGGCGCTACGTAAATATATTCTGCCCGAACAGATTTCCTTAGACATGGATCATCCGCTGTATTCTATTATCAAACGGATTTATGACAGTGCTGATCGGCTGGAGCAGGGTACAGAGAAGCAGCTGAAAAAACAGAGCATGCTGTACTGGGTAGCCGAGCAGGTATCGCGTTTGTTCAGCCATTATATGGATTATCGCGGTTATTGCGCGCGTAACTGTCCTCCAAAACACTGTAGCTGCCCGACCAACTGGCTCGAGGCCTGGGGGCAGGATATTGCGCTTGATATCGAACAGATGCTCTATAGCCCCAAAGATGAAAATGGTCATGAGATGCAGGTGGCGGATTTTGTCAAGATTCAGGCACGTGAACTGGAAGCTTGGCAACGCTGGTTGTGGCAGCATGTATTTCAAGATGATTATGCCAAAATCCTGGAGATTGAACGCCTGTATTGGGAGCGGCTGGAGAATGCAGAAACCCGCGCCCAGGCTCTAAAACGCCTGCCGGCCCAGATTGTGGTATTTAGCCTGCTGGAACTACCACCGAGCCAGCTGGATTTTTTACGTCGTCTGGGGCAATACATTGATATCTATATTTTTCACTTCAACCCCTCGCAGGAATACTGGGCGGACAGTGTCGATCCTGACTGGAAAGCCAGATTTGATTTGCAGCGCGAAGAGCGCTTTATTCAGCGTTTTGAAAAAACCCGTCAACGTAAACCAAATGATGCGGAAATAAAAGACTTCAGGATCAAGCAACTGAATTTTAATGCCGAAGACCGGGAATCGCGGCATCCGCTTCTGACCCGATTCGGCAAGCAGGCACGGGATCATTTTTCTCTACTCTCTAAACTGTCTTCGGGGGAAGAGGGTCTCTGGGCCGATGTCTTTGTCGATGAATATCAGGACAGGCTGCTGGCCAAAATCCAGTCGGATATCCTGTATTTATTGGAACCCCAACAGCATCAATATGCTTTAAGCCCTGACGATGATTCAGTACAGATTCATGTCTGTCATTCTTCATTACGTCAGCTAGAAGTCCTCAAAGAACAGCTAATTCACTGGCTGGCTCAAGATACGAATGACGCGCCGCGTCAGCCCAGTGATATTCTGGTGCTGACGCCAAGTCTGAAAGAACTGGAACCGGCAATTCGCAGTGTCTTTGCCCCGCCACCGCGTGAGCGCGAGACTGGCAGCAAACGCCTGCAGAAAGATAACCTGTATTTACCGATCCAGATTGCCGGGGTATCACGTCTGGATGTCAGCAATGCCTGGCGCGCGGTACTGGGCCGGATTCAGTGGGTACGGCGCCGTTTCAGTATTGAGGACTTTGCCGACTGGCTCAGCCTGAATGCCACCCAGCAGTATTATGGTCTGGACTATAGTCAGGTAGAACGGATGTTGCAGTTGCTGACAGATGCCGGTTTCAAGCGTGGACTGGACCAGCAGCATTTACAGCAAAGCCTCAGCGCAGGCGATGAAGATTACCGGTTTAGTTTTAAATTCGCGCTGGACCGTCTGGCGTTGGGGCTGGCGATTCCTGAACATACCCTGTTTCAGGATACCTTGAGTTATGCCAAGGTTCTGACTAGTGATTTTCCGCTGATTTCGACCCTGATCCGGATTTATCAGGATCTGGTACAGCGCCGTGACTGGCTGACTTTGCATGAAACTGGACAACGTACGCCAGTCAAAACCTGGCTGGAATATCTGCGTGCCGATCTGAACGAGTTCCGTGATGCCGGGGTAGAATCACTCAAAACCGTTGCCGAAATTATCGACAAGCAAATGCGGATGCTGACCCTGGCCGATTATCATGACCAAGATGATCCGCATGCCAGTCAAGAGCTAGTGGCACTCAGTCTGCCTCTGCCTTATGTGCTGGAAGAAATTCAGAATACCCTGGAGATGCAGCTGGATCAGGCCGAACCGACCGGACAGATTACTTTTAGCCAGATTGGCCAGATCCGACCATTGCCTTATAAACTGGTGGTGATGCTGAATCTGGATAGCGGTAAATTTCCGAGCCGCAATCAACAGGTTCCGTTTGACCTGATGCGCAGCCTGAAGCCGCAACTTGGTGACCGTTCCCGTCTGGATGACGAGCAGGGCGCTTTTCTGGATGCCTTGCTGCTGGCACAGGAAAATCTATGGCTGTTCTATAATGGCTTTGATCTGGAGGATGGTGAAGCTCGCGATCCATCCACTGCCTTGCAGGAACTGGTTCAGCATCTCGCGCTGATCTGCCAGTCTGAACAGCCGGATGCCGAAGTCGATCCGATGGTGGATATGCATGGTCTGTCCGTGGCTCAACATATCCAACAGCTTTATCATGTACATCCCTTGCAGCCTTTTGATCCGGCCGGATTTACAGATATGCAGACACCACGTTATCAGGATCAGTGGTTTGCGGTAGCAGAGTATATCCGTAGTGCCGAAGGCAAACGCAGCAGTTGGATTAATGCACATTATCCGGCATTGGAACAGAAAGAAATCTGGGTACTCAAAGGCGATGAATGGATCCGCGATATGATTTTCCCGGCACGTCTATTCCTGAAAAGTGTCGGGGTTTCCACAATTCGCTATGCCGATTTGCCGAGTTCCCGGGAACCTTTATTATTGAACAAGCTGGAACAGTATCAGGTACGGGATTTCCTGTTGCAACAAGAACAGGAGATTGAGCCAAACCTGATGCTGGACCGTTTGCCGGTGGGCAAAACCCAGCAAGCCACCTGGCTGGGCAGCCAGCAGGAACAACAGTTATTGCAAGAACGTTTGCTGCAGTTGGGCAAAGAACTGACGCCAGTTACCCAGCAATCCTTGCAGTTCAGTCCTGAACTGATCATTCATATTAACGTGCCTCAGGTTCCACACAGCAGCTACTGGCTGAGTATGCAGTCCTCTTCGGCCTCGGAAAAACGCCGCGCCCAGATCTGGCTGGAGTATCTGCTGTGGCTGGCTTACTTAAATGATGATACACGCTCACCAGAACTGGAGCGCATTGTCATTTTTAGTAATAAAACCCTGAAGTTTTCTGGCTTGAGTTCGAGCAAGGCACATGAGTATTTGCAGCTCTGGTTAAAGGCCTGGGAAATTGGTCAACAGCAGCCGCTGGTCTTGCCGGCAGAATTACTAATGAAAAAAGAGTGGCAGTGGGCCGAGAATGAACAGGGCAAGATGACCATTGTGGAAATGCCGGAATTGCTAAAGGCCTGGAACAACAGCTATGAGAGTGCCAAACCTTTGGCTTCGGATGAATCCAGTCTGCTGCATCAGGACTGGCAATTTATTTTGCAGGATCAGGATCCGGATCTGGCCTTGCAAAATTGCTGCCATGATTTTGCCCATGGCCTGTATGCGCCGATTCATCAACATCTGGAGTGGGTGAAATAGCCGTATGACTTTATTAAAGCAGCAGATGCAAAAAGCCATTTCCACCAATCCGATTCAGGACATGAAATTCCGTGGCCTGCACTGGATTGAAGCCTCCGCAGGAACCGGCAAGACCTATACGCTCTCCAGTCTGATGGTGCGGATTTTTCTGGATCAGTATTATCCGCATCAGGTGATTGCGACGACATTTACCCGTAAGGCCACGGCTGAACTGAAAAACCGGGTACGGCTCCGGGTTGAGGAAACCCTAGCTTATATCCAGCATCATCAGCAGCTCAATTCAGTTGAAATCACAGCAAAAATCCAGAATGAAACCGATCCCTTATTTCAGCAGGTACTGAAAGATTATGGTTCACGGCTGGATTATGCCCGTCGCCGTTTACGTCTGGTGCTGAACCAGTTGGATGAACTGTTTGTCGGCACCCTGGACAGCTTTAGCCAGAAACTGTTACGTGAATTTGCCTTTGAAAGTGGCAAGATTGAACGTGCAGAACTGACCGAAGATCAGGATCTGTATATCCAGCAGCTGATTCATGATGTACTGCGTGACTGGATTCAGCAACAGCCGCAATATATGGTCAATCATCTGTATGTTCAGAATCTGCTGAAACCGGTGGAGCATTATACCGGGCTGGTACGTGATGCACTGAATTTCAGCAAGCAGCATTTCCGCAAGATCGAACCGGCTGAATGTGACCTGAACAAATTGGAAGCCTGCATCAGTCAATTAGTGAATATTCAGGAGCATGATCTTGCCGTCATGCGGCGTTATTGTCAGGAAAGTCCGAAGTATTTTCACAAGAGTTTTTTGACCAAGTTAACCGAAATTTGTGAAAACTTTATGACCTGGAGCGCAGCCCTGCAAAATCAGGGGGGCATGAGTTTCTTTGATGCTGAATTACAGCCGATTATACTGAATCTGTGCCATTTGCGCCGCAAGAAAACCGATTTCCAGCCGACCACTCAGGTCTTTAACAAAAGCTGTCCGGATGCAGAGCAGCAGCTGATTTTGCAACATGGTCTGATCGTGGCAATTGATGCGCTGTGCGAGGTCAAACAGTATCTGGATGAGCAGCTGCAACAGCTTACGACCCATCTGGAATTTCATATTATTCAAAGTGTGCAGACCCGTTTGCCGCAAACCTTGCAGCAGCAGGGTGAAACCACTTTTTCCCAGCAAATCCGTACATTGGCGGAAGCATTGCAAGGCCAGCAGGGACAGCGTTTTGCCCAGTTTGTGCAGGCACGTTATCCGCTGATTCTGGTCGATGAATTTCAGGACACCAATCAGGATCAGGATGATCTGCTGGCCAAGATCTGGCGTGATGCCAACCGGGTGCAGTCCGGCTGCATGATTATGGTCGGCGATCCGAAACAGGCAATTTACGGTTTCCGTGGCGGCGACATGCTGACTTATAACAAGGCACACGCTGACGTACGTCACAAGCAGGGTCGTGAATATACCCTGATGCAGAACCATCGTTCAGTCAAACCGCTCGTAGAAGTGGTTGATGCGCTGTTCCAGCGGCAAATGGATTTTGGCGAACAGGTGCAGTACACCCTGATTCAGGCCGGTAGTCGTCCGCATCCAGATCTGGTCGAGATGGGCAGGATCAACCCGCAGCCCTTACGATGGATTCAGCTAGGTGAATCGGATCTGGAAGCAGATCAGGTGGCTTGGAAAATCCGTGCATTGCTGAATCAGTCTGCCCAGCAGCAACTGTACTTTCAGCAGAAAGAGCACCAGCAAAGCCTGAGCGCAGATGATATCGCCGTACTGGGGTTTGGACATTTTGCTCTGGAACAGGTGAAGCAGCGTTTGCAACGTATGGGTATTCCCTGCTATAAAGAATCCAAACAGAGCGTGTTTGCCAGTCCAGTCGCTCAGGATGTCGCGGCAGTATTGACGGCGATCATGGATCCTTTCAATGAGGCCAAGGTCAAGCGGGCTTTACTAACTCGTCTGCTGGGCTTCAATCTGAAAAAACTGATTGATTTGCAAGGCCAGAGTGAAGGCGTCAGTCGCTATATTGCGGATCTGGATATCATTCGGGAAATGTGGTTTGAGAAAGGCTTTTTGACCGCATGGAATTATGCACTGAACCTGTTTCAGGTCTGGACCAATCTGGTGGCCAGTCAAAGTCTGGATAATGAGCGGGTGGTGGTCAATCTGCGCCATCTGACTGAGATGCTGAGCCAGCAGAGTGAATATTATCAGGGGGCGCAAAAACTCTATCACTGGTATTTGCGCCAGCTTCAGTCACCTTCAGGTAAGGACAGCGAAAAAGAACGCAAGCTGTCTGGGGATCATGGGGTGCAGCTGATGACCATTCATGCCTCCAAAGGGCTGGAATTTAAAGTGGTGTTTTTATTGGGAGCCGATGCTGCTTTTGATGTGAATAAAGGTAACCTGAATTTTTCCCTGTCTGTGCCTGAACAGGACAATATTCTGGAACAATCCCGGGTGATTGCAGTCAATCACAAGAATTTGCATGAGCAGACGATTCAGCAGAACGCAGCGCGTAATGCCGCTGAAAACCACCGGCTCTGGTATGTGGCGCTGACCCGTGCCAGTCACCGGGTATATGCCATGCTGCAGGACCAGAACGCACAGTCCGATTCCGGGCTGGCCTTCTGGCGTGGTCAGGGAGATCAACTGTTTCAACATGCTTTAAGTCTGGTCGAGCCGTCTCTGTCTCAGGAACCACCGCGTCTGGTCGAGCCATCGAACCATCATCAGGTTGACATGCGGGCGCAACCTTTGCCAGAGCGGCAGTTTTATCCGCGAACCAAAACCAGTTTTACGGCTTTGTCACAGCATCAGCTACATGGACATATCTTGCAGGACGATCTGGTCACGGCTTCTGAACAGCCCGATAGTGCCGCTGATGAAATTCATTTTACCGGTCTGGAAGAACAGCCAGCAGCCGTGCCTTTAGACTGGATTAGGCTTAATTTTCCCAAAGGCACCGTAGCCGGAACATTCTTGCACAGCATTTTTGAACATATTGATTTTCAGGACAGCAGTTACTGGAATCTGGAAATCCGGCGCCGTTTTAAAAATACCGCACCGCAAATCTGGCAGGAACTGAAAGAAAAATTTGAACAGGCTTTTCATATACGTAGTGTACTGGAGCAGGTCTTTTCCCTACATTATCAGGCCGCTGTAGTGAATCTGCGAACCCTGTTTCAGGCCACAGCTCAGGCAGATTTCAAAGCCGAGGAATTGCGTCATAGTATGCAGCGCGTATTGTCCAGCCTGAACTATAAGTTATTGACCGGAATTCGCCTGCATGACCAAAGCAAAGCTTATCGCCAGCAATGGCAGCAGCTGTTTCACTCGGCACAACAGCTCGAGCGTTCGGCTCTGCTGGAATTTTTAGGTCAGTTTCAGGTGTATTTCGATGGGCTGGAGGATGACGCCTTTATCCAGTTTTTTGAACAGGAAATGGCCCAGCTCACACGCTCTGCAAGCACTGAATCGCTGAATGTGGACAGTATTTTCCAGACTGCTTTTGAGGGATTGCTGGACGAGATCACGGAAGATATTTTGCTGAACCTGATGCATGACTGGGTATATGACATTCTAGCCACTCCGATCCAGGCAGATTTTGCGTTGGCACAGCTGGAGGCTAAACAGTATCTGTCAGAATTTCCTTTTTATATGTCCTTGACCGATGCCCCTTTGCAGATTCGGCAAATCCATCAGCTTTTTCTCGAACATGACATGGTCATGAGCGATTTTAATGAGGCCAAATCGGCGCGATATCTGACCGGTTCCATCGATCTGGTGTATTTCGATGGTCAGCGCTACCATATTGCCGATTATAAAAGTAACTTCCTCGGGCCGGATCAGCAGCACTATAGTGCTGAGGCGATTCAGCAGAATATGAGCCAGTCCAGTTACTGGTTGCAGGCTGCTTTGTATTTGGTGGCGCTGCATCGGTACTTGAGTGCCAATATGCAGACTTATTCGATTCAGCAGCACTTGGGCGGCGCAACCTATCTGTATTTGCGCGGGATGAATGGACAGGCGCAGCAAGGAGCCTATCATTGGCAACCGGACTCTGAATTCATAGAAAGACTGGATCAAATATTGGGCTATTGTGAGCAGAAAAAATCAGCATGATTTTGCGATTTTATAAAATATGTATAGATTAAACATGAAATTATCCTGTGGATAACTTTGAGGATAACTGTGTGGAAAATGAGCAGAATCACGTGTCACAGCAACATTCCGATTTAATGGCCTGGATTGACTATCTGTGTCAGCCTCCATTCAGTACAGCTGCATTTGATCCGGCAGCAAAATTATTGATCGAGCAACTGCTGGAAGCGATGCAGGCGGGAGATAGCTGTATCGAAGTTAATCCTCAGCAGGTTGCCTTACTGCATAATCTGGTTCTAGACCGCCATCAGCAGAGTGCAGGAATTGCACCATTTATTTGTGCAGATCAGCATTTATATCTGTACCGCTACTGGCAACTGGAACAGGCAGTGGCTACACAGTTGGTACGGATCAAGTCACAAACGGTGACTCCGGTGAATTTAAGCGAGCATAATCGCAATCTTCTCTCAGATCCACAGCAGAAACTGGCACTGGAAATGGTTGCGCAGCAGGCGCTGAATATTATTACCGGTGGGCCTGGAACAGGTAAAACCTATACCTTGGCGCATATTATTGCTGTGCTGTATGAAGCCTTGCCGCATATACGGATCGCTATGGCAGCACCTACCGGAAAGGCCGCGCAGCGAATGAAAGAAGCACTGCAAAAAGCCTTGCACAGTGAAGCGTTACAACAGTTTGAGCTAGAAGCATTAAAACAGTTACAACCAGTGACCCTGCATCGCTTACTAGGTCTGGGTACTCGCGGACAGCCACGCTTTCATGCCAAACAGCCTTTGCCCTATGATGTGATCGTGGTCGATGAAGCCTCAATGCTGGATTTGAATCTGTCCCAGATGTTGCTGGCCGCCGTACCGTCTCATGCACGGCTGATTTTACTCGGTGATGCAGACCAGCTGGCCTCTGTGGATGTCGGAACGGTACTGGCAGATTTACAGCAAGTGACGACTCTGGAGGATAACCGGGTCAATTTAATCACCACGCGACGTTTTGCGGCTGGAGCCAGGATTGGGGCAATGGCAGAGTTTATCCAGCAGAGTCATGAGCCTTCAGCAGTACTACAGAAATTTGAGCAGCAGATTGTGGCAGCCAGTGAGTTACAAGCGATCGATTTGGATCAGGTTGAGATCGACCAGTTGCAGTTGCAATACCTGCTCGCTGGCGCCGAACAGACCGCGCATAACTTGAATCAGTATTATGACCAGCTTATGTATGGTTATCAGGCTTATGTACAGGCCATAAAAACAGAAGAAAACTCAGCTGATTTTGAGCAGTATGTACAACAGGTAGTCAAAACTTTTGATCATTACCGGATTTTAACTGCAATCCGTTCTGGTGATCTGGGTCTGCTCAAGATCAATTTGCAGATTGAGCAACGTTTTCTGGCAGCCCAAGGTCAGTTGAAACAGGGCGACTGGTATGTCGGACGACCCGTGATGATGGGGTATAACGACTATCAGTTGGGGCTGTCCAATGGTGATATTGGCATCTGTTTTTTACGTGAACAGTCTGGTCAGCGTCAGTTTGAAGTGTATTTTCCGAGTCTGGAAAAATGGGTATTAGCCACCCGTTTACCTAAAAGCATTGAAACTGCTTTTGCGCTGACCATTCACAAATCTCAAGGTTCAGAGTTTGCCCATACCGCAGTGGTACTGGATCAATATGCAAAAAACTTATTGAGCAAAGAGTTGATTTATACCGCAATTACTCGAGCTAAAAAGGTGGTCAGTTTATTGGTGGATTATGACGCTTTTACACAAGCACTATGTGTTAGAAGCATAAGAAAAAGTGGTTTGAGTCAGAAAATTATTGAACAATCTAGTAATTTGGTTGGCAAAAAATAATCAAATCGTGTAGGTAAAAGCTTACAAGGATTCAGGAAATTGACGCATAGAGCTTTTACTCAGTATTTGAGAAGATTGGTCCTACAAAATAACTCAACATGGAAAGTTGAGCATAATCGCATAATGATAATAATAATGTCGGTAGACAGCGAACTTACAGTGAAGTAAGTAAAAGAGGAAACTTACAGCCGCTAAGCCTTGTAGTTTTGGGAGAGACTACAAGGCTTTTTTATATCCTGTTATTTTTTAACTTCTAAGTTGTTAGATTATTATCTTAATTCCTTAACCTAATTTATATAATTTATTGAGTAGATTTAGGTAACTAAAGTTAAATAAAACGAGATTAATGTAACATTGTGCAACTTTCAGGCGAGAAATTGTACGCAATGGCTTACACCGAGATGCGCTAAATACCTCTATGTGTCTGGAGAGAGTGTGGCAAAATCTACCATACACGGAAGATGAATTTTCAACAGGATGTTTGAAAATAATAATAAGCGTAAAACGCTATATAACAATACAATAAATAATAATGATAAGAGAAAGAACTACAGCGCCAAAAAGCCCGAGTTTACTCGGGCTTTTTTTTATTCATTTTTTCGGAGCAGGCTGACGATGCGGGTAAATTACATCACGCTTGAGCTTTACAGAAAAATTTCAGTCACATTCATTTCATCATTTTTCCCTTAATCATACTGCAGTATATAAATACTTCATGAACCGGAGCTTAACGGATCAGCACCCAGAAAATGAGCGACCAAAACTATGCGAAAGTATGGATCTCTTTTTGCAATTTGACGCATTTTCCCTTAAAATATGCAACTTGCTGTAGTGATGCACGGCAGTCAAGGTTTTGAATTCTCATTACTTTGATTTTTATCAAAATATATAAGCATCTCGGAGAAATCGAATGGCTTTAACTAACGCAGATCGCGCAGAGATCATTGCTAAATTTGCTCGCGCTGAAAACGACACTGGTTCACCAGAAGTTCAAGTAGCTCTTTTAACTGCTCAAATCAATGACTTACAAGGTCACTTTAAAGAGCACAAACACGACCACCATAGCCGTCGCGGTTTGATCCGTATGGTTAACCAACGTCGTAAGCTTCTTGACTACCTAAATGGTAAAGACCACGGTCGTTATGTAGCTTTGATCGGTGCTTTAGGTTTACGTCGTTAATTCGATTTAAACTTTATTTTCGGGTTTATTGCATGCTTTGTGCTGTATTGCTGAAAACTAAAGTTGGCTTGGCTTATGGCTAGGTCTGTGGAAGGGGCGAATATTTCGCTCCTTCTTTGTGTTTAAAAATAGTATTTAATCTGGTGAGGTCGGCTTCTAAGCTTTGTCATTTATTCGTCCAGTTGGTCGTGAATGCCAAACCTTAGGGGTCTCCACTAGAATAAAATTAGGAAAAAATAAAACATGTCGATGTTTAATATTGTTCGTAAAGAATTTCAATTCGGTCAGCACACTGTAACTTTAGAAACAGGTCGTGTGGCCCGTCAGGCAAACAGTGTTGTAATCACCATGGGTGGTGTACAGGTGCTTGTAGCAGTTGTTGCACAGCCTAAAGCAAAAGCAGGTCAAGACTTCTTCCCATTGACTGTAAACTATCAAGAAAAGCAATATGCTGCTGGTCGTATCCCGGGTGGTTATGGCAAGCGTGAAGGCCGTCAGTCTGAAGCTGAGACTTTAATTTCACGTCTGATTGACCGTCCAATCCGTCCGTTGTTCCCGGAAGGTTATTTCAACGAAATTCAAGTAACCGCAACCGTTATTTCTTCTGACAAAACGATGGATGCTGACATTGCTGCAATGTTAGGTACATCTGCTGCATTGTCTATCGCTGGTACACCATTCCGTGGTCCAATCGGTGGCGCACGCGTTGGTTTGATCAACGGCGAATACATTCTGAACCCGAACCTTGAACAACTCAAAGAGTCTGATCTTGATCTTGTGGTTGCCGGTACAGAATCTGCAGTGTTGATGGTTGAATCTGAAGCGAAAGAGCTTTCAGAAGACCAGATGCTGGGCGCTGTATTGTTTGGTCATGACGAAATGCAAATCGCGATCCAGGCGATCAAAGAATTTGCTGCCGCTGCGGGTGCAACTGAGTCAACTTGGGTTGCTCCGGTTAAAAATGAAGAACTTCTTGGCAAATTGAAAGAAGCATTCGAAGCGAAAATTTCTGAAGCATACACCATTGCAGTTAAGCATGAACGTTATGCAGCACTTGATGCACTTCAAGAAGAAGCATTGGCTCAATTCGTTCCTGAAAATGACGAAACTGGCATTGCTGATGAAGTTAACGAATTATTCGAAGATCTTAAATACCGTACCGTACGTGACAATATCCTGTCTGGTAAGCCACGTATTGATGGTCGTGATACCAAAACTGTTCGTGCAATTGACGTACAAGTGGGTGTTCTAGATCGTGCACACGGTTCTGCATTGTTCACACGTGGTGAAACTCAGGCGTTGGTAACAACAACTTTGGGTAATACTCGTGATGCACTGATGGTTGATACCCTTGCAGGTACCAAAACTGACAACTTCATGTTGCACTACAACTTCCCTGCATACTCTGTAGGTGAAACTGGTCGTGAATCTGGTCCTAAGCGTCGTGAAATCGGTCACGGTCGTCTGGCACGTCGTGGTGTTCAAGCTGTACTTCCTGCGGCTGACCGCTTCCCGTACGTGATCCGTATCGTTTCTGACATCACAGAGTCAAACGGTTCGTCTTCAATGGCGTCTGTATGTGGTGCTTCATTATCGTTAATGGATGCAGGTGTTCCACTGAAAGCACCAGTTGCGGGTATCGCGATGGGTCTTGTGAAAGAAGGCGAGCGTTTCGCAGTGCTTTCTGACATCTTGGGTGATGAAGATCACTTGGGCGATATGGACTTTAAAGTAGCTGGTTCTGCAAACGGTATTACTGCGCTACAAATGGACATCAAGATCGAAGGCATCACTGAAGAGATCATGGAATCTGCATTGAACCAAGCTTATGCGGGTCGTATGCACATCCTGAATGAGATGAACCAGGTGATTTCACGTGCGCGTCCTGAAATTTCGATGCACGCACCGACATTCCAGGTAATCAACATCAATCCGGATAAAATCCGTGATGTGATCGGTAAAGGCGGCGCGACCATTCGTGCGATTACTGAAGAAACCAAAGCGGCAATCGATATCGAAGATAACGGTACAGTTCGTGTATTTGGTGAAACTAAAGCGGCTGCGCAAGCGGCAATTGCAAAAATCCAGGCACTTACTGCTGAAGTTGAGCCAGGTACCATCTATGCAGGTAAAGTCATTCGTATCGTAGAATTTGGTGCGTTTGTAAACATCCTTCCAGGTACGGACGGTTTACTTCACATTTCTCAAATCTCGAACGAGCGTATTGCGAATGTGGCAGATGTTTTAAAAGAAGGTCAGGATGTGAAAGTACAGGTTGCGGATGTTGATAACCGTGGTCGTATTAAACTGACTATGAAAGACATCGAACAAGCATAATTGATTGCACATTCACATGGCTGAGTCCATGTGAATAAAAGATCAGTAAAAGCCCTGTACTTTGCCAAGGTGATTGCTTTGGCAGGTACAGGGCTTTTTTGTACCTTATTTTAAGCTGCGTAGTCATGAAGACTTATAAATAAAAGCATTATGTGATTGCTTAAGGTTTCAGCCCGACTCATAATTTTAAGGCTGATAGATAAAGTGGCTTAAGTTTCTATTCAGTCATAGAGCAATTAAAATAGTGAATAGAGAATAGTTTTAATGAAAATTTATTATTTTTATCAGCATCTTTCAGATCATTATCTTTCTGTACAAAAAGAACGCATTACAGATGCTGAAACTCAACTTGAATTTATCTGGATTGATTGCACCCGCATAGATGTTGTAAATCGTGTAGAAACTTGGCAAAAAGAAATATATCAACATGCTCATATGTCTTTAAATGAATTTCATGTAAAAGATATTTTAAATTTAGAGCATCCCTGTTCATTTGATACGATGGATGATTATAACTTGCTGATTTTCCGTAAGCTCATTACTCCGGATGATGAGATAGGGACGACAGATGAACAGCATGAACAAATGTTTGGTCTGGCTACCACACCTGTCAGTTTTATTATCACGCCGCAAGTTCTGGTTACGGTACGTGAACAAGGAAATAAAGTCCTACAAAACTATATTTCCCGGATTGAGCTAAATTTTATTCATTCTAACAGGGAACAGAATAAGTCACGTAAACTTCCAGCTTCACCTTTTGATTTGTCCTTGCGCCTACTAAACAGCATGGTGGATGGTTATCTGGATTTGCGTGTACCGCTGACCCGACGGGTTGGATTCTGGCAGCAAGAATTATTGCAAGGGCGTCGCCGATTTAAGAAATGGGATCAGTTATTACAAGAAAGCATCTCGTTTCAGCAGGTTGAAGATTTATGTGAAGAGCAGATTGATACTCTACAAGAATTCAGGGATGAAATTATAGATAATTACCCACATGCGAAAGGTAAGAAAAAGTCTGAACGACTGGATATATTGCTAGTCCGTATCAATGATTTGATCAGTCATGTGGAGCGAATTCAGAAACATATTGTTCGTCTGCGTGCTTCGATCCAAGCTACTATAGATTTACATTTTTCTGCAATCGCCAACCAAACCAATGAAAACATGCGTATATTGGCCATTATCACGGCCATCTTCGCACCTTTGAGCCTGTTAACTGGTATTTATGGGATGAATTTTGAGTTTATTCCAGGTTTGAAATCTCCCACCGGATTTTGGATAATGCTAATCGTCATGGGTATTACGACCATATTATTAATCTATTATTTTTATCGCAGACACTTGGTGGGTTTGGGCGAGAAAAGCGTGATTGATCTGTTAGCACAGCAAAATAAAGATCAACACATCAACCTGCTCTGGTTGCTGGACTATAAGCCCATTAGGCAGTCTGTCAAAAAAACCGTAGAAAAAGTCGAAAAACTGACCAAATTAAAATAAAAACAGTGACATCTTTTTTGTATACAAAGATAACATTTTTAAGCATAGCCAAGCGGATTCAAACATCAGGCACAATGTGCAGGATGATCCTGGCTTGGCTTGCCTGGCTCCTACTTAAGACAAGTTTCCTGCCTCAGCCGTTTGCGTCAGTATTTTATATATTTCGTCTTTTATTTTTAACTTCTTACGCTTAATCAGTTCAATATCGCTATTGATCTGATTGACTGGATCCAGTTCCAGCTGAGTGATTTGCTTGTCCAGTTCACTATGCTCCTCAAATAACTTGGCAAAGTGTGGATCTTCCTCCCGAAGCTGGACAATTAAATCGCGATATTCGGGGAACATATATTTGATTTTCTTATTACAATCTTTGGTTTTCATAGTAACTCTAATACTCTCATTTTAAAATTAAATAGATAGCTCTGAGCTACCGCAAAAGCCTGCAGATAGACAGAGCATTAGAGGATTTACTTGAGTTGCAAATGTTTAACCTCACGGCGTAACTCTTGCACTTCATCGATCAAATCCAGCATCATGGCAACTGCAGTAAACGAAGCATCGAAATCGCGTTGCAGACGGTAGGCGCGTTGTGCGCGTGATATATCTTCACCCAGGAAGATACTGTGCTGGGTTTTGGAACGGTCCGGCAATATTCCATATTCAATCAGTTGCATGACCCATTCCGGGCTTTGTCCGCATGCTTCGGCAAAGTGAGCCAGGTCAAATGAACGATCATCCACAATTTCCGATGGAATATAACCGTGTGAAAAACTTTCTTGGTATTGAATCGTAGTCATGGATCTACTCCTTAAACCGCCTAACTATGCAAAATAAAAGGAAAATTACGGTGCTGATATAAAGCACCATCTTTTTCCTGATCTGCATATTTGGCATGATGATTCAGCTGATCATAAATGCAGAGAGAATATACGGGAGCATGCAATGATGCGGCCTCTCTGACCAAATCTGCTTCAGTAGCATCTAAATACAAAAGATACAAAAGGATGGAGGCTGAACCTGTTTTTATAGTTTTATATTCGATCAGCAGGGCACGTATATTGACAAAGCTGCGATGAACAGGTGGCACCAAATGAGGATGACATAACAGCCCGAAAGGCAGAATTGAGGTTGAACGAGGCTGAAGATTGATCATCATATATACATGAATAAAAAATAACCGTCTTCAATCCATTATTATAATTTTCCGCCCTAGGAAACAGTTTTTATTTGTACCTTCTTGTTTCAAATCATGACAAAGTAAAAAGCCCCTGAAAACAGGGGCTTTAAAATCTATATTTTAAATTAATATTTTACCCAGGTTACACTGCGTCCGATCACTGATACGCCGACGTAACCACGTAAGGTCAGACGTTTACCATTCGTGCTTAAGCGTGCTTTACCTTTGTATACTTTGCCGCTGATCGGATCGAGCACTTTGCCATCATGGTATTCACGCGGTTTTTTTGGATCTGCTTTAAAATCCCAGATAAATGGCAAACCTAGGAAAGGCTTGTTCTTGAGCTGACCTGGACACTTATGGCAGATCCCCATTTTTTCTGCACCTGGCAGGCTGCGTGTTTCAACAATAATTCCTTCATAGCTACCATCCGCTTTCTTGCGAATTTCTACATCTGCACGGGAATAGCCAGATTGATCATCAATGGTTTTCCATTTACCCACTAGCGGATCTTCATAGGCAAAGGCCAAACTTGAAACTACGGCCAAACTCATCCCCATTACTAGAGTATTCAATAATTTCTTCATAACATGCCTGTTGGTAAGATAATCTATTCGTTTTAGAATTATTGCTCTAATTTATTTTAAAAGTGTAATTAAATCAAGAAAATAAAATGTGATTATTTTCTCTTAAATTTTCTGAAAATGAGAAATGTTAGGCTTTTATTGATGTGAATAATATCGCAATTTAAGTAGAGGTCTGGGGTGAGATTTACCAGAGAGTGAAACTTAAGGCAGGGGCGAATTTTCTACTGTAAGGACATACTTTTTTCTATTCTTCAGCGTTGTAGAGATTCAAATGGAAAAAAAGCATTCCTGAAGAATGCTTTTTAAAACAGAGAAGTAGGGTTGGTTAGCTCAGATGCTCACCGAAAAGACCTAAAGCTTCTTCAGCCGTAAACGTATACTGGCTATTACAGAACTGACAGTCCATCTCGATCGGATTCTGGAATTCCAGTGTTTCACGGATCGACTCTATACCGATTTGCTGCAAGGCAACGGCACAACGCTCTTTAGAGCAGGTACAGCCAAACTTCAACACTTCCGTATCTGGCAGACGCACTTCTTCTTCATTATATAAACGATATAGAATATCAGTAGCTTGCAACCCAACCAGTTCTTCAGCCTTCAAGGTTTCTGTAAGCATGGTCAGACGTGGCCACAGATCTTCATCTACACGGCGCTGTTCTTCTTCACTATTACGCGGTAACAGCTGAATCAGTAAACCGCCCGCACGCTGCTGGTCACTTGCCAGTACGATGCGCGTCGGAATCTGTGCCGAAAGATCGTAATACTGCATCAGACAGCCCGCTAGGTTTTCTTTATCAAGGGGTACGATACCCTGATAGCGTTCACCCATTTCTGGTTCGATATTGATGAACAGAACCGGAGAGTTCAGTGCCTTCAAAACTGTACTGCTGTCTTCGCCCACCAGAAAGTGCGGGTCTTCTTCATAATCAGCTAAAGCGCGAACTTCACCCAAATGGTTGCATTCTGCCATAGCCCATTTAAATGTACCTGATGCCTGAATTTGCAGGCTGATACGGCCCTTAATTTTCAATGTACTGGCCAGCAGGGCAGTGGCACTGAGCATTTCACCTAACAGGATTTTAACTGCAGGTGCATAGTCACGTTGCGCTAAAATAGTTTGTAAAGCTTCTTCAAGATGCACCACTTCACCACGAACAGGGCTATCTTCAATAAAAAAGCGTTGGCGTAAATCAGACATAAAATTCTCCATAACCCTGTTTTAATGGTGTCATTATTGTAAAACACAAGTTATGACAGATCATCCCTTAACATATCAATTGTTACGCTGTTTGTATCTGGTTGCTGCGACATCTCTGGTTTTGGCACTTTATAGCGTTGATCTTGAGCAAATAGATACTCCAGTTCAGCCAAACTGTTCCGGTACTTTTTATCTGTTGAATGTTGTTCTGGATCCAGATCATACTGGCTGCTTAAAAGCTGTTCATCCTGTTCACGGAAGTTCTGGATCTGTAACTGGCTTTCTTTGGGGTTAGTATTGAGCTGGTCTAATAAGGCGCGACTCAATTCTAATGCAGAAAGATAGGTTTCACGCCAGATGTGTTGCACGCCCAAATCCTGTAATAACTGCACATGATGCCGGTCACGGGCGCGAACCCATAAACTGATTTCAGGATAATTCAGCCGAAGATGCCGCACGATCAACATTGAGTCTTCAATATCATCAATGGCGACAATGACCTGTTGCGCCGTGGCAACCCCTGCCTGCATCAAGGCTGCCGGTTCTGTCGCATCTGCCTGATAGAAAGGGATATCGTACTGCGCCAGAAGCTCAGTGGCTGGCACAGTACTGTCCATGACACTAAATGCATGTTGCTGTTGCAGTAAAATCCGGGCAATGATCTGTCCGAAGCGGCCAAAGCCAATCAGCAGGATTGGCGTATGAGCTTGAGGATTAATATCAGTTTCAAAAGTCGCTGCCAGATGATTGTGGCGATCCAGACGCGGTAAGATCTGACTGTGCAATAACCAATAAAATACGGGGGTCAGCAGCAAGGAAAAACTCACCATCCACAGCAAGGGAGAGAGCAGGTCACCCGTAATAATCTGGTCGGATACTGCAATCATTAGTGCCAGTAAGGCAAATTCGCCACCTTGTGCCAAACTGGCTGCCAGCAGGGTACTATTGCGCCAGCTATTTTGATGATAACGCGCCAATGCTAGGTTGATTGCAAACTTGACCAAGATCAAAGCGAGGGTGCCGCCGAGAATGATCCAGGGGAAATTGAGCAGATCAGGTAAGTGTAGTGACATGCCCAGACTGATAAAGGCCAGGCCCATCAACAGGCCCTGAAAAGGCCGAATCGTGCTTTCTACCGCTGGCCTGAAATCTGAATCTGCCAGTAAAATACCGGCAAACAAGGCCCCCAGGAATAGACTCAGTCCGAGGGTATTCATCAGCACCAACAGTGCCAAGGTCACCGCAATCGCCACAATCGCGTGCAATTCGTGACTGCCACTTTTGGCAATCCAGCGATATAGCGGTTGCATCAGGTAACGATTACATAGGAACAGACCGCTCAATGTCGCGATGAGGGCAGCAAAGTAGGCCACGCCATGTTCAGTGGAGCGAATCCCGGCAAATAAGGGAATGGCTGCAATCACCAGAATGGCCAACAGGGCATGAACCAGCAGAATCGAATAAGTCTGTTGACCATAACTGGTGGCAAACTGTTGCTGGTTGTTCAACTGTTGAATGACTAGTGTCATGGCAGATAAACTGCCGGCGAGCCCAATCACGATACTAGCAAGCAGACCTTGCTGCAAAAAGGTCCATGCCATCAAACTGAAAATCAGCGCGCTGGTCAGTACCTGTAAAGTTGCCATCATCCATAGGGTGGGATGGATCTGGAGGATGCGTTGTGGTCTTAGTTGCAGGCCGATCCAGAACATCAGGGCCATCAGGCTGACTTGCATGAAACTACGCATGACTTCAGGTGCCTGAATCAGATGCAAAAGGCCTGGGCTCAAGATAATTCCTGTTAACAGATAGCCCAGCACACTTGGCAACCTGAGCCTTTTACTCAGTGGCACCATCAACAGTGCAATGACCAGAACCAGTGTTATTTGTAACAGTATCGACATTTTCCTGCCCTAAATTTATGCTTGATCCAGACTCGCAGTTTCGTATTCTAAAGCGACCCTCAGGCGCAATATCTCTTAGCTCAGTTCCTGAGGGTCGATGTCCAGCGTGAGCTTCATGCTGGAAGGCTTGTCCTGCAGCATGTTTTGCCACCAGCTGCACACATAGTAATGCAGACGTGGACGATCCGCTGACAATAGCACCATATGTGACTGATAGCGTCCAGCCTTACGTTCCATTGGCGCAGGAATCGGTCCCCAGATGTCCAGCACCAGATCGGGATATTGCCTGAGAAGAGCTGCATGTTTCTGTAAGAATTCGGTATTTTGTGCCTGATCCTTGGATTCACAGCGAATTAGGATGGCATAACGATAGGGCGGCATCTGGGCAATCTGCCGTTCTTTTAAGGTTTGCTGGGCAAACACGCGATAATTTTCATTCACCAGCGTATTTAGTAGGGCATGATCAGGTCTGAGCGTCTGCAAATAGACATCGCCTTTGTGTTCACCACGTCCGGCCCGGCCTGCAACCTGCACGATCAATTGTGCAGTCCGTTCAGTAGCACGGAAATCAACACTGAGCAGACCGGAATCGATATCCAGAATCGCCACCAGCGTCACATAAGGAAAATGATGGCCTTTGGCCAGCATCTGGGTGCCGAGCAGAATTGCTGGTTCGCTTTTCTGAATCTTGTCATAGATTTTCTGCCAGCTGCCGACCCGACTGGTGGAATCGCGATCGACCCGAATCACCTCAAAATCCGGAAAGAGTTCATTCAGATGTTCTTCGACTTTGCCGGTGCCCATGCCCAGTGTAACCAGTTCCTGATGCTGACATTGCGGGCAGTGTTCCGGCATACGGTGAATGGTACCGCAATGATGACAATGCAGATGCTGATAAGGCTGACGGTGTACAGTGAAGTTGGCATCACAGTGCGGACATTGTGCCTGCCAGCCGCAACTGCCACAAAGCAGAACGGGGGCATAGCCACGGCGGTTTAAAAAAATCAGCACCTGTTCCTTTTTCTCCAGACGCTTTTTGATGTCCTGAATCAATTGCAGGCTAATCCCATGCTGCTTCTGTGCGACTTTTAAATCCAGAATATGGATTTTGGGCATCAAGGCCGTGCCGGCACGCTGGTTCAGCTCCAGCACCTGCATCTTGCCATGTTGCACCAGCGCATAACTGTCAATGCTTGGAGTGGCTGACCCTAAGATTACCGGACATTGCTGTAAATGGCCGCGGTACAGGGCGACATCTCGGGCATGATAGCGGAAGCCTTCCTGCTGTTTAAAGGACAGGTCATGTTCTTCATCCAGAATGATCAGGCCCAGATTCGGCATTGGCGTATAAATGGCGGAACGTGTTCCCAGCACAATCGAGGCTTTGCCGGTTTCTGCCGACTGCCAGGCTTGTAGCCGTTTGGAATCATTCAGCCCGGAATGCAGCAGCGCAATATGGCAATGAAAACGGGACTGAAACCGGCTGATGGTTTGCGGCGTCAGGCCGATTTCCGGCACCAGCACCAGCACCTGTTTGCCCTGTTTCAGTACCTGCTCCATGATCTGCAAATACACTTCAGTTTTACCGCTGCCGGTCAGACCATCCAGTAAAAAAGCCTGATATTGATTGCGATATTTTAATACCTGTTCGACTGCATGTTTTTGTTCAGGATTGGCCGTTAGCGGCATCTGTGCCAGTTGCATCGGCTGCGGACTGAAATCTTGTAACTCCAGCACACAGGCGCAAATCTCTTTTTTCTCCAGTGCTTTTAAGGTCGCGGTTTCAATCCCGGCCATGTTGAGCACAGTTTCAGTGGTCCCGACCGGATGCAGTTTTAAAATCCGGTAGGCTTCCTGCTGCTTGTCTGAACGGCGTACTTTGGCCTCGGCATTAGTGTCCAGGAGCTTCCAGGTGCGAGCCAGCAGGTTATAAGGCTTGCCCTGACGCAGCAGGGTTGGCAGGGCACTGTGAACGACTTCACCGATCGGAAACTGATAATACTGTGCTGACCATGTCAACAAACTTAAAACTTTGCTATCTATAATGGCACGTTCATCGAGCAGTTCGGTCACAGCCTTAAGTTTAAAGCGCGGGTCGAGAGGAGTGTCTGCGGACAGTTTTTCGATAATCACCCCGACCAGATTCTGCCGGCCAAACGACACCAGTACACGTGCGCCAATCTGCGCCTGTTCAAATTGTTCTGCACTCATTGTGTAATCAAAACAATCAAATACATGCACAGGTACAGCAACGCGTACGCGATAAAGTGGACTTGAATCTGGGTGAGAATTTTGCATATCTTGGGGTGGAGATCCTGAAGAAATTTCGTCGTGCTTAAAGTTCGATTATGTTAGAGTGAGCAGATAATTTATATCAAAGAATATGAATGATTTGGGTGGTCTGACGCAACAGCGTTAAGCAAAATTTTGGAAAATTAGAGCATTACAATGCCTGCATATCAGTTTATTGCGCTTGATGCTTCAGGGAAGCAGCAAAAAGGCGTGCTGGAAGGGGATTCTGCGCGTCAGATCCGGCAACAATTACGGGATAAAGCGCTTATTCCAGTCTCTGTCGATCCTGTAGAGAAAAAAGACCGGCATTATCGACGAAAATGGTTTGAAAAAAGCCTCACCGCCTATGATCTGGCTCTGATGACCCGGCAATTATCCGTACTGGTCGCCGCCGCAATTCCACTGGAAGAAGCGATTCGCGCCGTCGGCAAGCAAAGTGAAAAAGTACATGTGCAAAACCTGCTGATGTCAGTGCGCTCAAAAGTGCTGGAAGGGCATAGTCTGGCGCAAGGCTTGCAGCAATCGGGACGGTTTCCCGAGCTGTATATTGCCACGATTGCGGCCGGTGAGCGTTCCGGGCATCTGGATCTGATTCTGGACCAACTGGCAGACTATACCGAAAATCGTTTCGCCATGCAGAAAAAAATTCAAGGTGCAATGATCTATCCGATTATCCTGATGCTGATGTCCTTTGCAATCGTGATGGGACTGATGACCTATGTGGTGCCGGATATCGTCAAGACCTTTGACCAGAGTAAAGATGCCCTGCCCTGGATTACCGTGGCCTTGATGAAAGCCAGTGATTTTATCCGCCTTGCCTGGCCATTTTTATTGATCGGTGGAGCCTTGGGGATTTTCCTGTTGGTCCGGTTTTTAAGAACCACCGCCGGGCATTATGCCTTTGACCGTCTGACTTTAAAGCTGCCGCTATTTGGGAAACTATCACGCGGGATTAATGCCGCGCGTTTTGCCAGTACCTTATCCATTTTGACCCAGTCTGGCGTGCCGCTAGTCGATGCATTGCGCATTGGAGCTGCGGTCAGCAATAACTGGGTAATCCGTGATGCGGTGAATCTGGCTGCTGAAAAAGTGACCGAAGGCGGTAACTTGGCAACCCAACTGGAACGCAGTGGTTATTTCCCGCCGATGATGGTACAAATGATCAGAAGTGGCGAGGCATCCGGTGAACTCGACCGAATGCTGGAGCGTGCTTCACAGATGCAGGATCGTGAAGTGACCACCCTGATTTCAACTTTACTGGCTTTGCTGGAACCTTTAATGCTGGTTCTGATGGCCAGTATTGTTCTGGTCATTGTGATAGCAGTAATGCTGCCAATTGTGAATATGAATAATATGATTTAAACAGTAACCAGTTAGAATTTTGCTGTGATCAAGATTCAAGTGGTCTGAATAATGCAAATGAATGAGAGAGAGTGAATGAAAAGGAAACAATTAAATAAACAGACAGGCTTTACCTTAATCGAAGTCATGGTAGTGATTGTTATTCTTGGTGTGCTTGCTGCGCTGATCGTTCCGAACGTGATGGGGCGCGGTGAAAAAGCCAAAGTAGATACCACCGTGATCAAGTTGCAGAGTATTGCAGGTTCACTGGATCAATATAAGCTCGACAATGGTAAATATCCAAGCATGCAGGAAGGTGGTCTAGATGCACTGGTGAACCAGCCAGCGACTGCAAAAAACTGGATGCCGGGTGGTTATGTCAAAGGCGGTTTTCCAAAAGACAGCTGGGATAATGAACTGCAATATGTGATTCCGGGTACCGATGGTCGAAGCTTCGATCTGTATTCATTTGGGGCAGATGGTCAAGCGGGCGGTGAAGGAACAGATGCCGATATTTATTATCAGCCATAATCGAGAATCATTCTAAATTCTCACTGAATGGAATATATCACTTCACTTCATAGCTTATTTTTGTGTTAAGTGAAGTGATAATAGGTATTAATTATAAAATATAATATAAGTTTTTGAAAATTATATAAATTAAATAATAGAAACGATATGCGAGTTATAATAAGAATTATTCCCATGTTTATCTATTACAATTCTCGTAAGATATGAATAAAGCTACACTTTCTATTTATTTGAAAAAGCTCATAATGCTCTGAAAGGCACCTGGCTCGCCAACGGAGAAACATATGAAAGCATTTATCTTGAAAGATGAAATCAACCAATTTCACTGGTTGATGCTGAAATCTGTTCTTCTGGTTTTAAGCATGTTGCCGGTCAGTCAGGGAATCGTTCATTTATGGCAGAGCACCGAAGGTAGCAGCCAGATTATGGTGGCTTTCTTTGCCATCAGTTTGATGAGTAGTTTAATGGCTCTATGTTTCTGGTCAGCATTAAATGCGAGTGTTATTCGCATTCAGGCCGAGCAAAGCTCAGCATTTGAACAGGCTGTAGTTCATATTTATCGTCATGTACCGATGCTGTCTTTAGCCAGCATGCTCTGTTATCTGGCAGTACAGTTTTAAATTTTTGAAAGCAATAAAAAACCGAGGCTTTGACCTCGGTTTTTTATTTCCTTGAGTGTTCCTCCCTTTATTAACGGGAGCTTAGGAGAGGTTGATAAGATACTATATTCATGATTCAGGAATCCCCTAAATCCCCCTTTGTAAAATGGGGACTTGAAGAAATTACCGTCTAGATTTAAAGCTGACATCCACTTTACGTGGACGGAAGCGCCAGCCCACTAGCAAGAGTAGAACCGAGAAGATCAGGACCGGCCAGTCGCTGAGTTTCATATACGGGGTTACGCCCTGCATGGCTGGAAGTTCACCACGTAATACCACTTCCTGATCCATCGGGGCTTTTTTCACAATATGACCATTGTGATCAATAAACGCAGTCACACCAGTATTGGTGGCACGGATAAACCAGCGGCCATTTTCTTTGGCACGCATTTGCACCATCTGCAGATGCTGTAGCGGCCCTGCTGTACCGGTAAACCAGGCATCATTAGATACGGTTACCAGAAAATCACTCTGGCTGGCATTACGGCGGGTCAAATTAGGATAAGCCACCTCATAGCAAATCGCAGAACCCAAAGGATGATTTTTTACATTCAACGGTTCTTGATGATCTGTACCCCGAGTAAAACCACTCATGGACGGATCATTCTGTAAACCCGGCAATACCCAGCTTAACCAGCCTGACAAGGGAATATATTCACCAAACGGAACCAGACGCTGTTTCTTGTACAGCCCATCCGATTCATCTCCGCTCGCCATAATGCTGTTGTAATATTTTGGATAGCCCGCAGTCTGAGATTCGGCCAAATCCCAATACGGAATGCCGGTCACCCAGGCCGTTCCGGATTTTTCAGCCTGGACTTTCATGGCTTCCAGAAAGGCTTCAATATCAGTCTGGAACATGGGAATCGAAGATTCTGGCCAGACGATCAGATCTCGGCCCCATTCTGTTTTGCTCAGATTGGCATAAATCAGTAAGGTCTTTACCTGATATTCTGTCAGCCATTTCAGGTCCTGCGGAATATTGCCCTGAATCAGGGAAACAGTTAAAGGCTTTTGATTTTTCTGCTCAACAAACGTCAGCTGTGCTGCACCCCAGGCACCGAGTAACAAGATGGCTGAAGGAATCGCCCAGAACAGGCGTCTATTAAGGATTTCAACCAGCGCACAGGCCAGAATGATCACCACAAAAGAAACCCCGAATACGCCGAATAAGGGCGCATAGGCATCTAGGTAGCGTTCGGTAAAGGCATAACCAGCAAACAGCCATGGGAACCCGGTAAATACCCAGGTCTTGGCCCATTCAAACAGTACCCAGAGCGGGGCAAAGGTTAAAGGGGTTTCCGGGAAAAAGCGCCGGTAAACAAAACATTGAACAGCACTAAACAGACCCATCACCAACGCCATGATCAGGATCATCACAATGCTCAGAAAGGCACTGGTATCGCCATAGACATGGATGGAGGTATAGAGCCAGAAAGCACCCACAAACCACAAGCCGATCCCGTAAGCCCAGCCAATACCAAAGGCCTGTTTCGCACTACGTCCACGCAAGCAGGCATAGAGCAGGGCCGGAGACAGAATGGCTAGCCACCAGTAATGATAGGGAGCCAGTGCCAAGCTGAAGATGGCACCTGCAAATAAGGCAATTAAGACAGGATAGATCAGCGGCAAGGTTTTCTGCCGCTGAGAAGAACTCAACAGCTTATCGAAATACGCTCTCATTGGCGCACGGCTCGAATCAGGTGAATAGAACGCGAATCTGCCTCAAGAATGGTAAACTGCCAGTTTTCCAGTTCAATGGTCTGACCTTCAAGATCATTCACCAGACCAATTTCCTGTAATAACAAGCCGCCCATGGTTTCCACTTCATCATCAGGGAAATTCGTATCCAGCATATTATTGAAATACTCGATCGGAGTCAGGGCCTGGACTATCCAGGTATTGGCGGTAGTCGGGTCGTTATCCGGAACAATGTACTGTGCTTCTTCATCGATATTGTCATGTTCATCTTCAATTTCACCGACAATCTCTTCCAGAATATCTTCCAGTGTCACCAGACCCGAAGTCGTACCGTATTCATCAATCACTACGGCAATATGTGTCTGGGTGTTTTTCAGCATGCGCAGTACCTGATCGGAACGGGCACTTTCTGGAACAAACAAAGGCTGGCGCATGAGCGCGCGAATATCGACTTTGGTGGTCGGCTCGGTCAGAAAAGGCAATAAATCCTTGGCCAGCAGAATTCCGACTACATTGTCGGTCTGATCGGATGAGAATACCGGAAAGCGTGAATGTGCAGACTCGACCAGCACATGCAGGATATCCAGTAGTTGGTCATCTTCCTGCAAGCTGATCATGGACGTACGGGGCGTCATGACTTCACGAATTTTGGTTGCCGGGAGGTCAAGTACACCCTCAAGCATGGCAACAGTATCGGGTTCTAAAAATCGACGTGAATCTTGTACTAATTTTAGCAGTTCGTCGCGAGTTTCGGGTGCAGTTCCCAGCCATTTGCGTAAACCGCGCATACCCCACGACGGGCCTGATTCCTCGTGCATGATTTTTCCTGAAGACTCTTAATATCTAAAAAAACGTGGTTTTATCATACCGCAGAAAATACGCTTGTCTATTGTAAATATGATGTGCAGTCTTGATCGCGTAAGTCAGTGCCGATTTTAAACCTGGACCTATATCCAAAGCAGTCCTGTAATCACAGGTTTATGTTAAAATATGATGTCTTTTCATCCTGAGTGTTTCGATGTCCTTCACTGAAATTATTCCAAGCCTGCAATTGAATACCCGAGGTTTACGTTGTCCTGAGCCGGTAATGATGTTGCATCAGGCGATCCGTAAATCCAAAGCTGGCGACGTGGTTGAGGTGTTTGCCACGGATAATTCAACGTCTTGGGATATTCCAAAGTTCTGTATGCATCTGGGGCATGAATTGCTATTGCAGGAAGAGCGACTGGATGAAAATGGCAATAAAGAATTTCATTATTTAGTGAAAAAAGGCGGCTAAATCTGCCAAAAATTTATGCATTTCGTGTACTGATAATTTTGAATTGATCTTGAAAATAAACCCGCTCTGAGGCGGGTTTATTTTATTTTGATTTATAACTTACATATTCGGGTAATTCGGACCACCACCACCTTCCGGTGTCACCCAGGTGATGTTCTGGGACGGATCCTTGATATCACAGGTCTTGCAGTGCACACAGTTGGCTGCATTGATCTGGAAACGCTTGGAACCGTCATTATTTTCCATGATTTCATACACCCCCGCTGGGCAGTAACGCTGTGCAGGCTCATCCCATTTCGGCAGGTTCACTTCAACCGGGATGGATGGATCAGTTAGTTTCAAATGCGAAGGCTGGTTTTCTTCATGGACCGTGTTCGATACAAATACCGAAGACAGTCGGTCAAAAGTCAGCTTGCCATCCGGTTTTGGATAGGTCGGCTTGAAGTTCACTGCATCGACAGTTTTTAATGCCTTGAAGTCAGGCAGCAGATCATGCAGGGTGAACGGCACTTTAAACACGTTCTGGTCGATGAAGTTGAATGCACCACCCATCCATTGACCGAACTTGTGCATCGCCGGGCC